>CAZTTC010000100.1:0-10991 GCA_964616015.1 uncultured Methylibium sp.
CTGAAGATGCGTTCCTTGGCGCGCGCCTTCTCCTCGTCGCGGCGGGCGCCGCCGATCAGGCAGTCGAAGCGGTGCTCCTCGATGGTCTCGAGCAGGGTCACGGTCTGGTGGCCGTTGCGCGACTCCAGCGGGTGCGACAGGCGGATCGTGCCGCGCGCGATGGAGTCATCGAGGTGGCCGACGACCAGTCGTTCACCCATCTCGGCGATGCGGCGATCCCGGAACTCGATGACCTCGGGGAAGTTGTGGCCGGTGTCGACGTGCACCAGGGGGAAGGGCAGCTTGCCTTCGAACTCATTCCCGCGCTTGCGCATCTTGAAGGCCTTCTCGGCCAGGCGCAGCACGACGCAGGAGTCCTTGCCGCTCGAGAACAGCAGCCCGGGGCGTTCGAAGGCACCGGCGACCTCGCGCAGGATGAAGATCGCCTCTTCCTCGAGCGCGTCGAGATGGCGGTGGTCGATGTCGGGCAGCAGATGGGTCATGGTGGCGGGCGCGTTCATCGCGGCGCTCCGAGGGTGGACACGGCGGGCTCGTCGTGGTGGACGTGCAGGCCGCATTCCTTGGCGGCCTCGTCTTCCCACCACCAGCGTCCGGCGCGGAAGGGCTCGCCGACGGCGATGGCCCGCGTGCACGGCGCGCAGCCGATGCTGGGCATGAACTGGTCGTGCAGCGGGTTGTACGGAACGTCGTTCGCGGCGATGTAGTGCCAGACGTCGCCCCAGGTCCAGTCGGCCAGCGCATTGAGCTTCAGGCGGCCGGCGTCGTCGTGGTCGTCGAAGGCTACCTCGCCGCGCGCATCGCTCTGCTCGCGGCGCAGGCCGGTGACCCAGGCGCTGCGATCGGCGAGCATGCGCGACAGCGGCTCGAGCTTGCGCAGCCCGCAGCAGGCCTTGCGCAGCGCGATGCTGCGATACATCGCCTCTTCGCCGTGAGTCCTGACGAAGTGGATGACCTGCTCTTCCTGCGGCCGATAGACCTCGACCTTCAGGCCGTAGCGCTGTTCGATGCGGCCGATCAGCGCCACGGTCTCGGCATGCAGCTTGCCGGTCTCCAGGGTGCCGATCGCGATCGGGAGGGCGTGGCGGGCGATCAGGTCGGTGAGCACCATGTCCTCGGCGCCGAGGCTGGTGGCCTGGACGATGCGACCCGCATGCGAGGCCGCGGCGTCGCGCAGCCGCGCGACGGACGCGGCGCGCTTGGCGTCGAAGTCGGCCGAGGCCCGTGCGTAGAGCCCGATCGCGCCGCTCATGCGACCGCTCCCTGGCGCGCGAACAGCGGCCGGTGCTCGGCGACATCGGCCTGGTAGTGGCCGGCACCGAAGAAGGCCAGCGTGTTCGCGGCCGCCTCGGGGCTCTGGTCGTGGCGCAGCACGGCGACGTCGAAGCCGGTGCGTGCCAGCAACGGCACCATGTCGACCAGCACGTCGCCGGTCGCGCGCAGTTCGCCGGCGTAGCGATAGCGGCGCTTCAGCAGCCGGGCCTGGCTGTAGGCGCGGCCATCGGTCCACTTGGGGAACTGCAGCGCGACCAGCGCCAGCCGGGGCAGGTCGGGCACGAGCTCCTCGATGTCCGTGTCGTTGGGCACGACGACGCCCACGGGCTTGGCCACCGGCCAGGTGGCGCGCACGCTGTGCCACTGCGACAGGGTCAGCAGCAGGTAGGCGTCCGGGGTGATGGTGACCATCGGACCGTCCTCGCCGCCCACCGTGTGCCAGGGGTCGCGTGGGCAGTCGTGGCGGGGATCGACGAACTTCATGCGGCTTGCCTCGCGGTTCTGCGCCGGATGGCATTGGCGGCGCTCTTGAACGGCTCGAGCCCGACGCGCCGGACGGTGTCGATGAAGCGCTCGTTCGCCGAGCGCGTGCTGCGGTAGGTCTCGATCACCGCCTCGATCGCGTCAGCGACCTCGTCGGCCGCGAACGAGGGCCCGATCACTTTGCCGGGCGTGGCGCCGGCGATGCCGCCGCCGAAGGCGTTGCCATCGCTGCCGCCCAGCGTGAGCTGGTACCACTCGGCCCCGTCCTTGTCGACGCCGAGGATGCCGATGTGGCCGCTGTGGTGGTGGCCGCAGGAGTTGATGCAGCCGCTGATGTGCAGGTCGATGTCGCCGATGTCGTCGAGCAGCGCGATGTCGTCGAAGCGCTCGTTGATCTCGGCCGCGACCGGGATCGAACGGGCGTTCGCCAGGCCGCAGAAGTCGCCGCCGGGGCAGGCGATCATGTCGGTCAGCAGACCGATGTTGGGCGTGGCGAAGCCGGCCGCCCGGGCGGCCTGCCACAGGGCGTACAAGTCGTCCTCGCGCACCCAGGGCAGCAGCAGGTTCTGGTCGTGCGTGACGCGCAGCTCGCCGTGGCTGTAGCGGTCCGACAGGTCGGCAGCCAGGTCCATCTGGGCATCGGTCGCATCGCCGGGCGCCTGGCCTGCGCGCTTGAGCGACAGCGTCACGGCCTTGTAGCCGGCCAGCTTGTGGGCGTGGACGTTGCGCTCCAGCCACTTGCGCCAGGCCGGTGGCGCGTCAGTCGGTGCACCGTCGCCGGCGGCAGTCCGGGCGGCCACGCCCGCCGGCAGCACGAAGCAGGCCGACACGCGATCGAGCTCGGCCTGCGGGATGACCTGCGCGTCGCCGTCGGTGTCGAGCTGCAGGATGTCGTGGTACTCCTTCTCGACCGCGTCGGCGAACTTCTGGCCTTCGGCCTTGACCAGGATCTTGATGCGCGCCTTGTACATGTTGTCGCGCCGGCCGTAGCGGTTGTAGACGCGCACCACCGCCTCGATGAAGACGAGGATCTGGTCCCAGGGCAGGAAGTCGCGCACCACCACGCCGTTGATCGGCGTGCGCCCCATGCCGCCGCCGACCAGCACCCGGAAACCCACCTCGCCGGCGCCATTGCGATGCAGCTGCAGGCCGATGTCGTGCCAGGCGATGGCCGCGCGGTCCTCGGTGGCGCCGGTGACGGCGATCTTGAACTTGCGCGGCAGGAAGGCGAACTCCGGGTGCAGCGTGCACCACTGGCGCAGGATCTCGCAGTAGGGCCGCGGATCGACGAGCTCGTCGGGCGCCACGCCGGCCAGCGCATCGCTGGTGATGTTGCGGATGCAGTTGCCGCTGGTCTGGATGCCGTGCATGTCGACCTCGGCCAGGCGCTCCATCACATCCGCGCTCTTCACCAGCGGGATCCAGTTGTACTGCAGGTTCTGGCGCGTCGTGAAGTGGCCGTAGCCGCGGTCGAACTCGCGCGCGATCCGGGCCAGCGCACGCAGCTGGCGGCTCGACAGCTCGCCGTAGGGCACGGCGACGCGCAGCATCGGCGCGTGGCGCTGGATGTACCAGCCGTTCTGCAGCCGCAGCGGGCGGAAGTCGTCGTCGCTCAGCGCGCCCGCGAGGTTGCGGGTCAGCTGGTCGCGATACTGCGCGGCGCGCTGGCGCACGAAGCGGCGGTCGAAGTCTGTGTACTGGTACATCGTCAGCGACTCAATGAATGACCTTCAGGCCGGCGCCGAGCAGCGCGACACACAGCAGCCCGCGCACCAGCCGCTCGGGCATGCGGCGCGTCAGCTGGGCGCCGAGCCAGATGCCGGGGATGGAGCCGATCAGCAGCGTGACCAGCATCGACCAGTTCACGTGGCCGAGCGTCGCGTGCCCGATGCCGGCGACCAGGGTCAGCGGCACGGCATGCGCGATGTCGGTACCGACCAGGCGGCGGGCATCGAGGCGCGGGTGCAGCAGCAGGATCAGGGTCGCGCCGATCGCCCCGGCGCCGATCGAGCTCAGGGATACGAGCACGCCCAGCAGCACGCCGGACGCGATGGTCCAGGGCGCCTTGCGCTCGGCCGGGATCCAGCGCTCCAGCCGCAGGCCGACCGCCTGCCAGGCCGGTCGGAAGAAGACCACGATGGCGGTCAGCAGCAGCGCGATGCCGAGCGCCAGCGTCAGCGCGCTGCTCCAGGCCTTGGTGATGCCCGTCAGGTGCATCAGCGCGATCGTCGCCAGCGCCGCCGGGATGCTGCCCGCCAGCAATTGCCACAGGATGGTGTTGTCGATGTGCTTGTGGCGCCAGTGCGCGATCGACCCCGACACCTTGGTCAGCCCGGCGAACCAGAGGTCCGTCCCGATGGCCACCGCCGGCGGCAGGCCGAAGACGCTCATCATCAGCGGCGTCATCAGCGAGCCGCCGCCGACGCCGGTCATCCCGACGATGGCGCCGACGCCGAAGCCGATCAGCACTGCAATGAGGTCCATGGGTCTGCTGCGTTGCGGAAATTCTCGTGGAGGCCGAACTCTACGGACCGAATAAGCGCATGCGAAGAACAGATAAGTCGATTGCTTATGGCTGATCGGCATAAGGCGTCGCCACCGCTTCCTAGAATGGCGGCATGCCTTCCGATCTCGCTTCGCCCCTTCGCCGGCGCGCCCTGCTGACCCTGGGCTCGGCCGCTGCCGCCGGGCTGCTGGCGGCCTGCGGCAGTGCGCCCAGGCCCGGCGCCGGTGTTGGGGCGCCACCACCGGATCCGGCGCCGGCCGTCAGGCCGCCGCCTCGGCCACCGCGCCTCGGCCTGGCGCTGGGTGGCGGCGCGGCACGCGGCTTTGCCCACATCGGCGTGATCCAGGTGCTGGAAGAGCAGGGCATCCGCCCGGATCTCGTGGTGGGGACTTCCGCCGGCAGCCTGGTGGCTGCGATGTGGGCCTCGGGCAAGAGCGGCGTCGAGCTCGGCTCGCTGGCCGAGAGCATGGACGAGACCGCGCTCACCGACTGGACCTACCCCGGGCGTGGCCTGCTGCGCGGCGAGGGCCTCGCGAAGTACGTGCGCGAGCACACCGAGGGTCGTTCGATCGAGACCATGAAGATCCCACTCGGCATCGTCGCGACCGACCTGGGCAGCGGCCAGCCTATCCTGTTCCAGCGCGGCGATCCCGGCGTGGCGGTGCGTGCCTCGAGCGCGGTGCCGGCGGTGTTCCAGCCGGTCAGGATCGGCAGTCGCGAGTACGTCGACGGCGGGCTTGTCGCGCCGGTCCCGGTGCAGTTCGCGCGGCAGATGGGCGCCGAACTGGTCATCGCGGTCGACATCTCGGCCTCGCCCGAGGGCCAGCCGACCGGCGACGCGCTGAAGATGCTGCTTCAGACCTTCGCGATCATGGGCCGCAGCCTCGGCCAGTACCAGTTGCGCGAGGCCGACGTCGTGATGCGGCCCAAGCTGCAGGGCGTATCCGGGGCTGACTTCGGAGCGCGCCGGCTGGCGGTGCTGGCCGGCCGCGAAGCCGCGCTGTCGGTGCTGGCCGACCTGAAGGCCCGCATCGCGGCCAAGAGCCATTGAGACCCGCGAAACGCCGGCCTCAATAAAAACGGCCCGAGACAAGCTCGGGCCGGAAGGTACCTGGAACCCAGTTCGCGAAGGTACCGAGGAGACAACCTTTCAGGAGACCACCAGCGGACCGGTGGTCAGACTCAGATGGCGGGCGGTCTCACAAGTTCAAGAGCAGGGGAATCAACGGCGGCTCTTGGTCGCGGCTTGCGTCGCCTTGACCGCGGTCGTGTTGATCGCCTGGAAGTTGGCTTCGGCCACGTCCTGGGCTTGCTTGGCCGCCTTGGTCACGCTCTCGAGCGCGTTGTTGGCGGCGGCGACGGCCGACTTGACCAGGGCCACGGCGTTCTCGGTGCCGGCCGGCGCGTTCTTGACGGCCGAGTCGACGGCAGCCATGAAGCTCTTCTGGGTCTCGGCCAGCTTGCTCTCGGCGATCTTGCTCACTTCGGCGTTGGTACCCGAGGCGATGTCGTACAGGTGGCGGCTGTAGGCGGCGGCCTTCTCGGCGGCGGGTTGCAGCAGGCCGGCTTGCAGGGCCAGCAGCTCTTGCGCATCCTTGACCGACAGGGTGGCCTTGGCGTGCTCGGCGACTTCGCCGAGGCCGGACTTCGCGACTTGCAGGTTCAGCTCGACGAGCTTCTCGACGCCTTCGAAGGCCTTGTTCGTCAGGCCGAACAGGGTTTCGAGGTTGGCCTTGTGGGCGGCGAGCAGTTGTTCAGCGGTCATCATGTTGAGGTCTCCAGTGATTGCAGGGCGGGTGGGCTGCAACGATTGGTGCACTGCAGCATGAGAGGGAGTATATCGGGGGTTTTCCCCAGTGCAAGCTCTTTTTGCTGCGCCGCCGCAATCTAGACCCATGACCCTAGCCGCGGTCGTGGCTGCGACACAATCGCGCCGCCATGCAGGCCTACTACAGCGATCACTTCGTCTTGCCGCTGCCGCCGGGTCATCGCTTCCCGATGGGCAAGTACCGCCTGCTGCACGAGCGGCTGGCAGCCGGTCTGCCGGCTCTGCGTCTGATCGAGGCGCCGGCGGCGACCGAAGGAGAACTGGCGCTGGCCCACAGCCCGGCCTGGGTCGAGGCGGTGGTCAGCGGCAGCCTGAGCGCCGCCAGCCAGCGCGAGATCGGCTTCCCGTGGTCGCCGCGGCTGGTCGAGCGGTCGCTGCGTTCGGTCGGCGCCACCATCGCCGCGGCCCGCTCGGCACTGGCGGAAGGCGTGGCCGCGAACCTGGCCGGGGGCACCCATCACGCCTACGCGGACCGCGGCTCGGGCTATTGCGTGTTCAACGACATCGCCGTGGCCGCGCGACTGATGCAGGCCGAGTGGCACCGCCGACACCGCAGCCTGCTGCGCGTGGCCGTCATCGATCTCGACGTGCACCAGGGCAACGGGACCGCCTCGATCTTCCGGGACGACCCGACGGTCTTCACGCTGTCGATGCACGGCGCGCGCAACTTTCCCTTCCGCAAGGAAGCGAGCGATCTCGATGTCGAACTCCCCGACGGTTGCGGCGACGACGACTATCTTGAGGCGCTCGATCGCGCCCTCGCCGCGCTGTGGGATCGCCACGCCGAGGGCCTGCCGGGCCTGGTGTTCTATCTGGCCGGCGCCGATCCGCACGAAGGTGATCGCCTCGGGCGGCTGAAGCTCGGCTTCGAGGGTCTGGCCGAGCGCGACCGTCGCGTGCTGCAGGCCCTGCGCGAACGCCGCATCCCGGTGGCGCTGTCCATGGGCGGCGGCTACGGGCACGACATCGAGGACACGGTCGCGGTCCAGCTCGGGACCTTCCGTGCGGCGCTGGCGAGCTGGGACCTGTGCAAGCAATGGAACAATAAGCCGCATGAGCCGACCTCAGCCCGAGCCGCGTGAGGCCTATCGAGTCTTCCGCGCGCTGCCCACGCGCTGGATGGACAACGATGCCTACGGCCACGTCAACAACGTCGTTTACTACAGCCTGTTCGACACGGCCGTGAACGGCTACCTGATCGACTGCGGCGCGCTGGACATCCACCAGGGCGCCGTGATCGGTCTGGTGGTCGAGACGCACTGCAACTACTTCGAGCCGGTGGCCTTTCCGCAGCCCATCGACGCCGGCCTGCGCGTGGCCCATGTCGGCAGCTCGAGCGTGCGCTACGAGATCGGCCTGTTCGCCGCGGGCGCCGGGCTGACCGCGGCGCGCGGCCACTTCGTCCACGTCTACGTCGACCGCCGCACACAGCGTCCGACGGCCCTCCCTCCAATCTTCCTCAACGCACTGGACCGCCTCAAGTGACGCCTTCCGAAACCACCGCCGCGGTCGATGCGGCCATCACCTCACGCCGCTCGGTGCGAGCCTTCCTCCCCACGCCGGTGCCGCGCGCCACGGTCGAGGACATCCTCCGGGTCGCCGCGCGCGCACCCTCCGGCACCAACATCCAGCCCTGGAAGGTCACGGTGCTGTCCGGGGCTGCACTGCAGCGCCTGTGCGACGCGATCACCGCGGTCCACGACGACCCGGCGGCGATGGCCGAGCACCAGGAGGAGTACGCCTATTACCCGCGCCAATGGGTCGCGCCCTACATCGACCGGCGCCGCAAGATCGGCTGGGACCTCTACGGCCTGCTCGGCATCGGCAAGACTGACAAGGCCCGCATGCACGCCCAGCATGGCCGCAACTATGTGTTCTTCGACGCGCCGATCGGCCTGATCTTCACGATCGACCGCGTGCTCGAGCAGGGCAGCTGGCTCGACTACGGCATGTTCCTTCAGAACGTGATGGTCGCCGCGCGCGGCCGCGGGCTCGACACCTGCCCGCAAGCTGCGTTCACGCCTTTCCATCGCGTGATTGCGCGCGAGCTGCAGCTGCCGCAGACCGAGATGCTGGTCTGCGGCATGGCGCTGGGCCACGCCGACCCGGACGCGATCGAGAACCGTCTGGCCACCGAGCGCGAGCCGGTGGCCGGCTTCGCGCGCTTCCTGGAGTGAGCGCCATGCGCCGGTTCATCGCCCTGCTGGCGGCGAGCCTGCCGCTCGCCGCGTCGGCCGCCGAGATCGACGGTGCGACGCTGAGCGCCTGGTGGGCCGTCCCCTTCGCCGGCGTCCTGCTGTCGATCGCGCTGATGCCGCTGATGGTGCCGACGTTCTGGCATCACCACTACGGCAAGCTTGCGCTGGCCTGGGCGGCGGCCTTCATGCTGCCCTTCGCGGCGCTGTACGGCCCTGCCGCCGCCGGGACGGCCTTCGTGCATGCGGCGCTGGCCGAGTACGTCCCCTTTATCATCCTGCTGACGGCGCTGTTCACGGTCGCGGGAGGCATCCACATCCGCGGCAACTTCCACGGCAGCCCGGGCTTCAACTGCGGGCTGATGGCCATCGGGGCGGTGCTGGCCAGCCTGATGGGCACGACCGGCGCCTCGATGCTGCTGATCCGCCCCTTGATCAGCGCGAACGACAACCGCAAGCACGTCGCCCACGTGGTGGTGTTCTTCATCTTCATCGTCTCCAACGTCGGCGGCTCGCTGACGCCGCTCGGCGATCCACCGCTGTTCCTGGGTTTCCTCAAGGGCGTGAGCTTCTTCTGGACCGCCCAGCACATCTTCCCGGAGACGCTGTTCCTGGTGCTGGCGCTGCTGGCGATCTTCTACGTGATCGACCGCCACTACTACCGCAAGGAAGGCGTGCAGCGCTTCGATCCGACGCCGGACTCCGCCGCCTTCGGCATCGAGGGCAAGGTCAACCTGGGCCTGCTGCTCGTGATCGTCGGCCTGGTGCTCATCAGCGGCACCTGGAAGCCGGGCATCGAGTTCGACGTCTTCGGCACGCCGGTCGGCCTGCCGCAACTGGTGCGCGATGTCGCGCTGGTCGCGGTCGCGGCCCTGTCGTGGAAGATCACGCCCCCCGGTGTGCATGAGCGCAACCAGTACAGCTGGGAGCCGATGAAGGAGGTGGCCAAGCTCTTCGCCGGCATCTTCCTCACCATCGCGCCGGTGCTGGCGATGCTCAAGGCCGGGTCGCAGGGCGCCTTCGCGCCGGTCGTCGGTCTGGTGACCGGCGCCGACGGCCAGCCCGTTCCGGCGATGTATTTCTGGGCGACCGGCATCCTGTCGAGCTTCCTCGACAACGCGCCGACCTACCTGGTCTTCTTCAACCTCGCCGGCGGCGATCCGCAGGTGTTGATGACGACGCTGGCGCCGGTGCTGGTGGCGATCTCGGCCGGATCGGTGTTCATGGGCGCCAACAGCTACATCGGCAATGCGCCCAACCTGATGGTCAAGGCGATCGCCGAGAGCCGCGGCATCCGCATGCCGAGCTTTTTCGGCTACATGGCCTGGAGCTGTGCGATCCTGATCCCGCTGTTCGTGCTGGTCACGCTGATCTTCCTGCGGTGAAGGGTCGACGATGAAGAAGGTCCTGGTCGCCCGTGCCGTGTTTCCCGAGGTCCTGGAGGCGCTGCGGCTGCATTTCGAGGTCGAGTCCAACCCCGACGACACCGTCTGGAGCAAGCCGCAGCTGATCGAGCGCCTGCAGGGCAAGGCCGGCGTGTTCGCCACCGGCAGCGAGCGCATCGACGCCGAGGTGCTGGCCGCCTGCCCGGCGTTGCACGCGGTCTGCAACATGGCGGTGGGCTACAACAACATCGACGTGGCCACCTGCACCGCGCGCGGCATCGTCGTCACCAACACGCCCGACGTGCTGACCGAGACGACGGCCGACTTCGGCTTCGCGCTGATGATGGCCACCGCCCGGCGCATGGCCGAATCGGAGCGCTACCTGCGCCGCGGCGAATGGACGAAGTGGCATTACGACCAGTTCATGAGCCCGGACGTGCACGGCGCCAGCCTCGGCATCCTGGGCATGGGGCGCATCGGCCAGGCGATCGCGCGCCGCGGTGCCCTGGGCTTCGGCATGCCGGTGATCTATCACAACCGCTCGCGCCTGGCGCTCGACAAGGAAGCCGCCGTCCATGCGCGCTATGTCGACAAGGCGACGCTGCTGCGCGAGGCCGACCATCTGGTGCTTGTCGTGCCCTACTCGCCGGCCTCGCACCATGCGATCGGCGCGGCCGAGCTGGCGCAGATGAAGCCGACCGCGACGCTCACCAACATTGCCCGGGGCGGGGTGGTCGACGATGCCGCGTTGGCCATCGCCCTGAAGGAGCGCCGGATCGCGGCGGCCGGCCTCGACGTGTTCGAGGGCGAGCCTCGGCTGAACCCGGCGCTGCTCGAGCTGCCGAACGTCGTGCTGACGCCGCACATCGCCAGTTCGTCGGTGCGCACCCGCCGCGCGATGGCCGACCTGGCGGCCGCCAACCTGGTCGCGGCGCTCGGCAGCGGACCCGACGCCGGCCGCCCGCCGACGCCGGTGAATCCCGAGGTGCTGGCGGCGCGGTGAAACGCGGCCCCCGTCGGGCGGCCTGACACAATCCGCGCCGATGGCCGACTGGATCCCGATCGCCGCGCTGGCCCTGCTGGCGCTGAATCTGCTGCTGCTGCTCTGGGTGGCATGGCGCCCTGCGAACGATGCGCCGCTGCAGCGGCTCGAGCGGGAACTGCGCGACGAGCTGGCACGCAGCGCCCAGGGCACGCGACAGGAGGTCGGCGTGACGCTCGGCAGCCTGCAGCAGACCCTGCTGACGCAGCAGGGTGACGTGGCGCGCACGCAGAACGAGCAGATCGACTCCTTCCGCGTCCAGCTCGGCGGCCTGCAGCAG
>CAZTTC010000101.1:0-10938 GCA_964616015.1 uncultured Methylibium sp.
CAGTGCTAGCTTTTCGTACCGTCACTTATTGCACTGAAAACGAGGAGACCCCGAATGTGACGGCCACGTCTGCAGAGCACCTGACGGGCGTCAGCCGACGCCCTGCACCTAAAAAGTCGCCGGCGAGTTGACCCAGAGTACGCGCGCGACCTCGGAGCCGAGGTTGCGGTAGCCGTGCGGAACATTGCTGGGGAAGGTAAAAGCGTCGCCGGCATTCACGACATGGCGCTCCTCACCGAGCGTGAGCTCCAGCTGGCCCTCGAGTACGTAGCCGATCTCCTCGCCCGTGTGTTCGATCAGGCCATCGCTGCCCTCGCCAGGCGAGACGATGTGGATATTGGCCTGCAGCAGCGCGCCGCGCTTGGGCAGCACGAGCCTCTCCAGCGTCACGCCACCCGCCTTGATGACGGGGCGCTCCCCCTGGCGCAGGATCGGCCCCTCGCTGGGGGCATCGTCTGTCGTCAAGGCCCCGATGTTGGAGTCCAGTGCCACGGCGAGCCGGTGCAGCATCGTGAGCGAGGGCATGGTCTGCCCATGCTCGATCTTGGAGATCAGGCTTTCCGAGCACTCGGCCTTCTGGGCCAGCTGAAGCAGGGTCAGGCCGGCCACCAGACGAGCGTGGCGCAGCCGAACGCCGAGGTTCGAGGCGACAGGTTTCTTGTCGTTCGCGTCGAGGGCGAGGACGCGGGCACGCAGGGTCTTCAATCGCGGTTCCGTACAGGCTGAAAGGGTTGGTGGCGGGCTCACTGGCTTGCCAGCGCAGCCACGGTGTACGCCAGCGCCTGCGCACCGAGGTGCAAGTCACGTGGCGACGTTTCTTCCGCCGCATTGTGACTGATGCCGCCCTTGCTCGGAACGAAGATCATGGCCGTCGGGCAGTGTTCGGCCAGGTACATGGCATCGTGGAAAGCGCCGGAAGTCAGGCGCAGTGGCGCGGCCAGCGATGCCTGCCGGCAGGCCCGCGCGCAGGCCCGCTCGATCAGCGCAAGCATGGGCTCTGGAAAGCGGGTCGGCGGGCGGGAGAACAGGCATTCGATCTCGATGCGGCCGCGCCAGCGCTGGGCCCGGATCGCATCGCGCAGCGCCTGCTCGAAACCTTGCAAGGCGTCTTCCTCGACGCAGCGCACGTCGATGGTGAACTCGACCTGACCCGGGATCGTGTTGATGGAGTTCGGGCTGACCTGCCAGCGCCCCAGCGTCAGGCGCAACTGCCTGTCGGCCTGCAGAGCAGCCTGTTGGTAAAGCTGCTGCGCCAGCGCGACGGCCGCGGCCATGGCATCCGCGCGCTCGTCCATCGGCGTGGTGCCTGCGTGCGCGGCCATGCCCGTGCAGGTGACGCGGTACCAGCGCACGCTCTGGATGCCGGTGACGACGCCCAGTGAAGCCGATGCGCGCTCCAGCACTGGGCCTTGCTCGATGTGCAGTTCGATGCAGGCGGCGACCGGCTGCTTCAGTGGGCGTCGGCGCAGCTCGGGCACGGCCTGCAGCGCAAGATCGAGCGCCTCGCCGAAGCGCACCTGATTCGCGTCGACCGACTCGCGGTAGGCGGCCAGGCGGCCAGGGTCGACGAAGGCGCTCGAGCCCATGGCCCCGGGGCCGAAGCGGCTGCCCTCCTCGTTGGTCCAGGCCACGACCTCGATAGGACGCAGCGTCCTGATGCCGGCATCGTTCAGGGCTGCAATCACCTCCAGGCCAGCCACCACGCCATAGGCGCCGTCGAGCTTGCCCCCCACGGGCTGGGTGTCGGCATGGCTGCCGGTGAGCACTGGCGGCAGCTCGGTCAGACCCGGCCGGCGGAAGAACAAGTTGGCGCAGTCGTCGATTTCGACCTCGCAGCCGAGCGCACGCGCCTGCGCGATCAGGTGGCGACGGGCATCGAGGTCGACCTCGGTCAGTGTCTCGCGCGAGACGCCGCCGTCGTCCCGGCCGCCAAAGCGCGCCAGCGCGGCGATGGCGGACTGCAAGCGCTCGCTGTCGACATGGTCCTGCGCTTTCTCGGCATTGCCAATGGCGGCAATCCGCTCCTGTTCGGTCATTGAATCCTCCTGAGATGATGGGTGTGGTTCAGTTCAGGCTTCGCTCGAGCGCATGGGCCGCGGCCAGCGTGCGGGCATCGGCCCAGCGCGGACCCACGACGGTCACGCCCACCGGCATGCCGTGGGCGCCGGTGCCGCAGGGCACATGCACGCAGGGGTTGCCCAGCAAAGTCCATAGGCGATTGAAGACAGGGTCGCCGGTCGACGCCAGCCCGGCGGGCGCTTCGCCTTCGGCGCTGGGCGCCAGCAGGATGTCGACCGCATCGAACACCGTCTCGGCGGCCCGGCGGGCTGCGTCGGCCAGGGCCTGTGCGGCGACATAGCGGCTGCCGTCGACCTGTTGTCCGGCGTCGAGAAAGGCGGCAAAGGCCGGGCTGAAGCCCGCGGCCCGGTCAAGCATTTCCGGCGCAAAGGCGGCCGCCGCCTCGTAGCCCATGATGTCGATCTGCGCCTGTGTCAGTCCCTCGCAGGGGGCGGGCAGAGCGATGTCTTGCAGTGTGAAGCCGGCCCGCTCCAGGCTGCGCGCGGCGTCCGCCAGCGCGCGGCGTGCGTCAACGCTGGCGCGCTCCCAGTGCGGGGTGTGGCAGACGCCGACCCGCAAGGCGGGAAGGTGCACCGGCGTGAGGGGTAGGCGTGCCAGGGCGCCGATGAAAAAGGCGGCGTCGTCGACGCTGCGGGCCAGCACGCCCACCGTGTCGAGGCTGGGTGCCAGGGACTTGATGCCCGCCAGCGGCAGGGTGCCATGCGTGGGCTTGTAGCCGACCACGCCGCAGTAGGCCGCCGGTCGGACGATGGAGCCTGCTGTCTGCGTGCCGAAGGCCAGCGGTACCATCTGCGCGGCCACGGCGGCGGCCGAGCCGCTCGATGAGCCGCCGGGCGTGCGTGGCTGGTCTGCGCCGGCGCGCGGATTGCGCGTCGGGCCCGGCTGGAAGGTGGCGAACTCGGTGGTCACGGTCTTGCCCATGACCAGGGCACCCGCCGCACGGCTGGCCGCCACGCAGACCGCGTCCGTCACCGGGCGGTGCCCGGCGTAGATCGGCGAGCCGTAGGTCGTGGGCAGGTCGGCCGTGTCCATCAGATCCTTGACGCCGATCGGCACGCCCTGCAGCCGGCCCGGCGAGGCTTGCGCGTCGATGCGGCGCGCCTGGGCCAGCACGAGCTGAGGATCGAAGCATTGCCAGGCCTGGACCGAAGCCTCGCAGGCCTCGATGCGCGCGATGAAAGCGCGCGCCACGGCTTCGGCGCTGATCTCGCGGCGCGAGACGCGGGCGGCGATGGTGCGCGCCGGCAATGTCAGGATCTCGTCCATGGTAATTGCCGCTAGCCGAAGTAGGCCGAGCGCACTTCGTCGTTGCCGGCCAGCTCCTCGGCCGAGCCCTGCGCGACCACGCGGCCCTGCGAGAGCACATAGCCATGGTGCGAAATGGCCAGGGTCTGCCGCGCGTTCTGCTCGACCAGCAGCACCGTCATGCCGAGGGCGTTGATCTGCTGGATCACCTTGAAGTTCTCCTTCACGTAAAGCGGCGACAGGCCCAGCGAGGGCTCGTCGATGATCAGCAGCTTCGGCTGCGCCATCAGTCCGCGGCCAATCGACACCATGGCCTGCTCGCCGCCCGACATGGTGCCGGCCAGCTGCGTGGAACGCTCCTTCAGGCGCGGGAAGATCTCGTAGACGCGGGCCAGCCGCTCGCGCACCTGGGACGCATTGGTCTCGAGATAGGCCCCGAGCGCCAGGTTCTCGGCCACGGTCATGCGCGGGAACACCTTGCGGCCCTCGGGAATGCACGAGATGCCGCTGGCAATGATGGCGTGGGTCTTCTCGCCGGCGAGGTTGCGGCCGTCCCACCACACCTCGCCCTGCCGCGGCGGCGTGAGGCCGAGGATGGCGCGGATCAGCGTGCTCTTGCCGGCGCCGTTGGCGCCGAGGATGCAGGTGATCTTGCCGGGCGGGACGTCGATCGAGACGTCGTGCAGCACGTTGACCTTGTCGTAGCCGGTGGTCAGTCGCTTGACGGTCAAATGGCTCATGCGGCTTCTCCCAGATAGGCGGTCTGCACCTGGGGATCGGCGGTGATTTCCCCGTAGCTGCCTTCGGCAATCTTCCTGCCGTAGTTCAGCACCACGCAGCGGTCGGTGATGCGCTCGATCACGTTCATCTCGTGCTCGATCAGCACGACGGACAGCTTGTCGAGCTTGCCCCGCACCTGCAGGATGTCCTCCATCAGCTCGTCGGTCTCGTCGTGCGTCATGCCGGCAGAAGGCTCGTCGAGCAGCAGCAGCCTGGGGCGGCTCATCAGCGCACGGCAGACCTCGATGCGGCGCCGGTCGATCATCGTGAAGGTCTCGACCGGCTCGAACAGGCGATTCACCAGCGGCGGGCTGAAGATGTTCAGCAGCGCCTCGACCTTCTCGACATAGGCCTGGTATTCGGCGCGGAACGACTTGCGGCGCAGCAGGTTGAACAGCAGGCCGTGCTGCATGTGCTGGTAGTCGCCGATCACGATGTTGTCGAACACCGTGAGCGACAGCGACAGGCGCGAGCGCTGGAAGGTCCGCGCGACGCCGCTGCGGTAGATCTGCTGCGGCGACTTGCCGATCACGTTCTCGCCGTTGAAGCTGATCGTTCCGCCGCTGGCCTTGTACAGCCCGGTCAGCACGTTGAAGAAGGTCGTCTTGCCCGAGCCGTTCGGTCCCAGCAGGCCGAGGATCTCGCCTTCGCGGATGCTCAGGCTCAGCCGGTCCAGCGCCGTCAGGCCGCCGAAGCGCATGGTCAGGTCGTGGACCTCGATCAGGGTCTTGTCTGCGCTCATTACGAGGCCTCCCGGCTGAAGAACAGGCGCGTCTTGCGCGGCAGCAGGCCGTCAGGACGGAACAGCAGGATGACGATCACCAGCGCCGCATAGAACAGGAAGCGGTACTCCTGGATGAACTGCAGTTTTTCCGGCAGCACCAGCACGATGATGGCGGCCGGAATCAGGCCCACCAGGTTGCCCAGGCCGCCGAGGATGACGATCGAGAGCATCAGCAGCGAATCCGCGAAGGTGAAGTTGTTGGGCGCCACGAAGCCGGTGATCATGCCGTAGACGCTGCCCGCGATGCCGGCGAAAAAATTGCCCATGGTGAAGGCGACGACCTTCCAGCGCGCAATGTGCAGGCCGAAGGTGGCGGCCGCGGTTTCGTCGGTGCGCACCACGTCCATGCTCAGCCCGACCCAGGAACGCTCCAGCGCGCTGACCAGGGCGAACACCGCGGCGTAGAGGGCCAGGCTGAGCAGAGCATAGCTCACGTAGAAGGAGACTTCGATGCCGAAAACGGTGAAGCCCTCGTTCAGGGCATGGCCGAACAGCGACATGCCGGGCACCTGCAGGCCCTGCGGGCCGCCCAGCACGTCGTTGACCTCGATGAAGGTCTTGAACAGGATGCCGAAGGCGATGGTCACGAGCGCCGCATAGTGGCCGCGCGTGCGCAGCACCGGCAGGATCAGCACCGAGCCGATCAGCGCGGCCACCAGCCCCGAGATGGCGACGACCAGCAGGTGCGGCGTGCCGCTGTGCGTGGCCAGGACGGCCGTCGTGTAGCTGCCGATGCCGAAGAAGGCGGCGCCCGCGAAGTTGGCCACGCCCGAGAAGCCGAACTGCAGCGTCAGTCCCATGCAGGCGATCGCGTAGAGCAGCACGCCGCAGAGCATGAGCAGAACGAAGTGCGAATCGTGGAAGGCGGCAATCAAGGCCAGTATGCCCGCGGTGAAGCACAGGCGTGCCCAGCCCGGGCGGCTGCGGGCAGACTGCTCGATGCGCTGCGTCAGGCCGAGCCGCCGGCTGAGCATGACCAGCGCCGCGGCGGCGAGCAGCAGCACGGCCACGCCGAGCTGTGTCTCCGCGTGCAGGAACAGCCAGAGGTAGAGGGTCATCGCCAATGCCGAGCAGGCCAGGACGGCCGCGGCGGGACGAGATGTCGGATTCGTTTGGAGGGTCATGACGTTACACCCGCTCGCTGGATTTTTCGGCGATCAGGCCGGTGGGTTTCCAGGCCATCAGGATGATGACGGCCGCGAAGGCGAACACGTCCTTGTAGGCACTGGGGATGTCGGGCATCAGCGCGGGCAGCGTCGCGCTGCCGAAGACCTGCAGGGCGGCAAACAGGAAGCCGCCGAGGATGGCGCCGTAGATGTTGCCCAGGCCGCCCAGGATGGCGGCCGCGAAGCCGATGACGCCGAGCAGCAGGCCGACGTTGAAGTTGATCTCGTTGTAGTAGAGACCGTTCATCACGCCGGCGAGGGCGGCCATGGCCGAGCCGAGCGCGAAGGTCAGCAGCACCACGGCTTCGAAGTTGATGCCCATCAGGCGCGCCGTCTCGCCGTCCTGGGCCACCGCGCGAATCGCCATGCCCAGGCGGGTACGCGTGATGAGCAGGTGCACGCCGGCGATGACGGCCAGGCCGCTCGCAAGCAGGATGAGGTTGTCAGCGCGCAGGGACAGGCCGCCCAGATCCATCGAGGCGGTCGGCAGCAGGGCCGGGAAGGGCTTGGGGTTGGAGCCGTCCGGATAGAACAGGCGGACCGACTCGCGCATCACGGTGCCCAGCATCAGCGTGGCCAGCAGCGTGTTCAGCGGCGGCGCGCGATGCAGCGGCAGGATCAGGAACTTCGCGATCGCGGCGCCGAGCAGGCCGGTGACGAACACCGCGCACAGCACGACGGCGAGCAACTGTATCCATGGCGAGTCGATGCCGAGCGCCATCACGCCGATCGACGCCGCCAGACCCGCGAAGGCGCCCACCATCAGCGTGTCGCCGTGCGAAAACTTGATGACGTCGAGCACGCCGAAGAACAGCGTGAAGCCGACGGCGACCATGGCGTAAATCATGCCCAGCATCAAGCCGTTGAAAATGTATTGACCGATCACACTCATCGTTTTTCCTGCAACGTTGGCGCCGCGGGCCGGCGCGTTGCACGCTCGGCCCGCGGCATCGGGCTCAGAGACCGGCCAGCTTGCGCTTGCCCTTGCCGTAGCTGCTGTCTTCCCAGACCACCCACTTGCCGTTCTCGACCACGTACGTGGTGACGAGCGGCACGATGTTCTGGCGGTGGTCGTCGAAGGTCACCTTGCCGATGATGGTTTCGGCGTCCTTGGTCTGGTTGAGAACGTCGCGCACCTTCTTGCGGTTCGGGCCGACCTTCTCGACCGCGTCCATGATCAGGTTGGCGGCCGCGAAGGCGAACGGGCCGTAGGCCTCGGGCGGCTCGCCGTACTTCTGCTGGGCGTACTTGCCGGTGAAGAACAGGCCGCCCGGCAGCTTCTCCCAGGGCGCGCCTTCGATGAAGGCCAGCGTGCCCTCGGCCAGTTCCTTGCCGGCGCCCGCGATGTAGGCGTCGGACATGATGCCCGAGGTCCCTTCGAACTGGGCCTTGATTCCCAGCTTTTCCATCTGCGTGCGGATGCGCACGGCCAGCGGCGTGAGGCCTCCGAAGTAGACGACGTCGGGCTTCATTTCGCGGATCTTGGTCAGCTCGGTCGAGAAGTCCTGCTGATCGGCCGTGACCCCGAAGGTGCCGAGGATGGTGCCGCCGTTCTTCTTGAGGTACTCGCTGAAGTACTTGTTGTGACCCTTGCCGTAGTCGGTGGTGTCATGGATGATGGCCCACTTCTTGTAACCCAGGCCGGTCATGAACTTGGCCGCTACCTCGCTCTGGTTGACCATGGTGCCGTTGATGCGGTGGATTTCCTTGAAGTTGTTGCCGTAGGTCACTTCCGGCAGGACCGCGCCCCAGACGACCGCCGGCATGCCGAAGCGGTTGTAGACGCCGACCGTGCCCATGGCGACCGCGGAGCAGTAATGCGTCACGCCGGCCACGATGCTGTTGTCTGCCGCCACCTTGGTGGCGACCTGCACGCCAACGTTGGGCCGGCATTCATCGTCCTGCGTGACCAGCTCATAGGTGTACTTGGATTTCGGGTCGGCGTTGCGCAGACGCACGGCGAGGTCGGCGGAGTTGCGCCCGCCGAGGCCGATCGCCGACACCCCTCCGGTGAGCGGCCCGACGAAAGCGATCTTCACAACTTCCTTGGCGGCGGCGGGCGTGACCAGCATGGCCAGCCCCATGGAGGCCAGCAGGGCGGCGACGGTGTATTGGATACGCACTTTCATTTCCTTTCCGAGGTATGAATCTCACGGTTGCAGTTAAGTGACTTGATTAATAGTACTTATTTATTTCCTATTAATCAAGCGACTTGAACGACTTAAGCAATTAATGCGCCAGCCGGATGAAGGGTAAACCCGCAAAGTGACGCCTGCTGCAGGCGACGGACGAGGGTTTCTGCGTTAACTTGGTGCGGCACGCTGCAATCTGGTGCGGCCTGTTGGTGCGAGGGGACAGAGATAGCCGCGGGACGCGATGATCCGAACGCGACCCTGGCACGATGTCGTCGGCCACCAGGGCCACCAGGGCCACCAGGGCCACCAGGGCCACCGCGCCCAGCAGGCTGGGCGTCACGGGTTGTCCCAGCCACAGCGCGCCGAACAGCAGGGCGCACAGCGGCTTGAGGAACACGAGTATCGAGATCTTCGTGGCCGGGTAGCGGCCCAGAACAGGCCGGCCGCCAGGCCCAGCAGGTCGGCGCGCCGGGTCAGCCCGCGGTTGCGGACCATGAAGCCCTCGCGCCAGGCGAAGGCCGCGGCGATGAAGGCGCAGGCCGGGCCCAGCCATTGCAGGGGGCGCAGCCGCTCCGCTTGCACCAGCAGGGCCAGCAGCCCCACCAGCCACCACGGCGCGGTGTAGAGAAACGCCTTCGGGCGCGAGGCCGCTGTGAATGGCAGGCCGATGCAGGTGCCTGCGAACTCGGCCGTGAACACCAGGCCCCCAGTAACAGGGTCGCGCCCACGGCGCGCAGCGCCGACTGGAATGCCGGCGGCAGCTCGGCCAGCGTGGCCTTGAGCAGCACCTGTTGACAGCCCCAGAGCAGGTAGGAGGAAAGCAGCAGCGAGACGGCGATGCCGTCGAGATGGTCCTTGCGCGCTTCTGTCAGAGCGGATGCTCGGTGTAGAAGCGCCCGCCATGGAACAGCAGCGGCGAGGCGCCGCTGCGGTGGCCGCAGCGCTCGACCTCGCCGACGAAGATCACGTGGTCGCCTTCCTCGTAGCGGCTGCGGTTGAAGCATTCGAAGGTGGCCGCCGCGCCGTCCAGCAGCGGCGAGCCGGCCGTGCCCTCGCTGAAGCCCACGCCGGCCCAGCGGTCGGCGCCGCGCGCGGCAAAGCGCTCGGCCAGCGCCTTCTGGTCGGCCGCGAGGATGTTGATCGCGTAGTGCGAGCCGGCGCTGAAGGCCGGCAGCGAGCCCGCCGCGCGGGCCAGGCTCCACAGCACCAGGGGCGGGTCGAGCGAGACCGAGTTGAACGAATTGGCCGTCAGCCCGATCAGCTCGCCCGTCGCGGTGCGGGCGGTCACGATGGTCACGCCCGTGGCAAACATGGCCAGGGCGCTGCGGAACTCAAGGGTGGAGAACGCCGGCGGCGTCGCCTGTATGGGCGGGGACGTCATGGGCGCGGCTCTGCAAACTTCATGAATAATGATAGCGTGGCTGCCGGCCGAGGAGGGTTCATGTCGCCGCTACCGAACTTCACCATGCTGGGCGCGGGCCCCGTCGTCCTCATGCTGCATGGCGTGCTCGGCGGCAGCCGCGCCTTCGCGCCGCAGGTCGAGAGCTTTGCCTCGCTGGGCTACCGCGCCGTGGCCTGGGACATGCCGGGCTACGGCCACAGCGCGCCGATCGAGCCCTACAACTTCATGGGCCTGGCGCACAGCTGCATCGCCCTGATCGAGAGCCTGCTGCAGGCCCAGGGCGGCACCAGCCTGATCCTGCTGGGCCACGACATCGGCGGCATGGTGGCGCAGGAGGTGGTGGCGCGGCGCCCGGAGCTGGTGAACCGGCTGATCCTGTGCGGCACCCTGGCGGCCGCGCCGGCCGGCGAGGCCGCGCCCGAAGCCAGCCAGGACATGGCGCAGCTGGCCCAGACCCTGATGCCGCAGCGCGTCGGGCCCGGGGCCCTGCCCGAGGGGGTGCGGCTCGCGACCTACTGCATGGGCGGCGTGCATGCCGCCACCTATCGCAAGGCGCTGGAGGCCATGGCGGGCTTCGACCGCCGCGCCGACCTGGCGCGCATCCGGGTGCCCACGCTGCTGGTGGCCGGCGAATACGACCGCCAGGCGCCGCCTCAGGCCATGCAGGAGATGGCCGACGCCATTCGCGGCAGCCGCTACCTGGCGCTGGGCGGCATCGGCCATTTCCAGAACCTGGAGGCGCCCGAGGCCTTCGACGGCGCGGTGCTCGACTTCCTGGCCAGCACCGCCAGTCGCGCCGGCGCGACGCTGCACTGAAGGCGCGGGCCGCCCTTGCGTCGCCATCAGGCCAGGCTGCTCCACCGCCGGCCCGGCAAGAAAAACTAAACTGTCGGGCTGAACATCAGCGCAACCAATGGGATGAGCACCTTCGACCCCGACGCCCTCGAATGCCTGGCCGCCATCGTGGAGGAGGCGGGTTTCGAGCGCGCGGCGCAGCGGCTCAACATCACGCAGTCGGCCGTGTCGCAGCGCCTGCGGGCACTGGAGGCGCAGGTCGGCACGGTGCTGATCGTGCGCAGCCGGCCGCTCAAGCCCACGGCGGCGGGCCAGCTGCTGCTCAAGCACACCAAGCAGCTGCGCCTGCTGCGCGCCGACCTGGAGCGCGACCTGCGCGAGCTCGCGCCGAGCTCGACCGGTGGCGGGCGCGAGGAGGAGCGCATCTCGATCGCCGTCAACGCCGACAGCATCGCCACCTGGGCGCTGGACGCTTTAGGCGAGCTGGCGCGCCAGGGCCTGCCGCTGGAGATCATCACCGACGACCAGGATTTCACCCACGAATGGCTGCGC
>CAZTTC010000102.1:0-10876 GCA_964616015.1 uncultured Methylibium sp.
ACTCGTTGACGCCGTCGAAGTCCCAGCCGTCGTTGGGCGTGTTCTGGTAGCTCCACGCGATCTGCCCGGTCTTGACGTCGATCGCGACGGTCGAGCAGGAGTAGAGGTTGTCGCCCTTGCGCAGATGGCTGTTCCACGGGCCCGGATTGCCGGTGCCGAAGTAGGCCAGGCCGGTCGAGGCGTCGTAGGTGCCGCCCAGCCAGGTGGCGGCGCCGCCGGCCTTCCACATGTCGCCCGGCCAGGTGGCGTTGACCTTGCCCGAGACGCCGTTGTCGGCGCGGTTGCCGGCGGCGTCGTACTTCGAGCCCATGTGGCCTTCCACCGTCGGGCGCTGCCAGACCAGCTTGCCGGTCTTGGGGTCGCGCGCATCGACGCGACCGACGATGCCGAACTCGCCGCCCGACACGCCCGTCAGCAGCAGGCCCCCCGCGATCAGCGGCGCAGCGGTGTAGCTGTAGCCGGCGGCGAAGTCGTCGATCTTCTCCTTCCAGACCACGTCGCCGGTCTTCTGGTCGAGCGCGACCAGCTGGGCGTCAAGGGTGCCGAAGATCACCAGGTTGTCGTACAGCGCGGCGCCGCGGTTGACGACGTCGCAGCACGGCAGGATGCCGTCGGGCAGGCGGTGCTCGTACTTCCAGAGCTTGGCGCCGGTCTTGCTGTCGATGGCGAAGATGCGCGAGTACGAGGCCGTCACGAACATGCGCCCTTCATGGATCAGCGGCTGCGACTCCTGGCCGCGCTGCTTCTCGCCGCCGAAGGACATCGACCACACCGGCACCAGGCGGTTGACGTTGCCGGTGTTGATCGTCTTCAGCGGCGAATAACGCTGGCCTTGCGTGCCGAGCCCGGAGCTCAGGATGTCGCCGGGGGTCGCGGCATCGTTGGCGATCATCGCGTCGGTGACGCCAGCGGCATGGGCGCCGAGACTGGCGCAGCACGCGGCGACCAGCAGGGACAGCAGTTGCGGACGCATGGGGGGGGTCTCCTCGTGGGTGACGCGTGCAGCACGACATGGCCGCGAACCGCGTTCTGCAGGGCCGAGGGGCAAGCGCCGTGCCACCCGGGCAGGCGGGATTCCCGGTGCGTTTTCCGCGGGTTTCACCGCATCGGGCCCGGGCCGCTGCTTCCGCGTGGAGCAGCCGTGCTTCAGGGCCGCTGGAGCGTCCGCGCCTCGTAGCCGGGGTAGAGGTGGACGACGTTGCGCGGGTACTCGGTGACGAAGGCCGCCCAGGCCCGGAACTCCGCCGGCACCGGCTGCGCCATCACCTCGACCAGGTCGAGCCCGCGCTGCGCCGCCGCCGTGAAGCTGCGGTCCAGCCACTGCAGGTAGCGGCGCGTCTGGTCGATGCCGCGACCGTCGCGGATCACCGGCCCGTGGCTGGGCACCAGCACCTGGTAGGGCTGGCCGGCCAGGGCGTCGAGGCTGCGCTGCCAGTCGGCCAGCGCGGCGTGCGGGGTCGTCGGAATGCGGTCGACGAACACCAGGCCGCCGGCGAACAGCGCGCCGCTGTCCCGATCGACCAGCACCAGGTCCGAGGCGGTGTGGCCGCGCAGCTCGCGCAGCTCGAGGCGGCGACCGGCCAGCGCGACGAACCCCGGAGCGATCTCGCGGTCGGGCAGCAGCGCCTCGGTGCCCTTCATCCAGTCGCCGCACAGGCGGTAGAGGTTGTCTTCGTAGGCCTTGGCCTCGGCGCGCATGCCTTCGCGCGTCGCCGCGGTCGCGAGCCGCGGGACGTCGGCGAAGGCCTGGTTGCCGAGGAAGTAGTCCGGGTGCAGGTTGAGGTGCAGGACCTGCTTCACCGGCTTGGGCGTCGTCCGGGCGACCAGCGCCCGCAGCTGCTCGCCGTAGCGCCGGCTCGGCCCGGTGTTGACCACCAGCACGCCGTCGTCGCCGACGATGAAGCCGGTGTTGATGATGTTGCAGCCGTTGGCGCGGCTGAAGTCTTCGTTCGCGCCCTCGACCACGTAGACGCCGGGCGCCAGGGCGCGTGCGCTCAGCCGGTAGTCGAGCGTCGCCGCGTCGGGCGCGGCCAGCGCAGCCCCGCTCGCCCATGCGGCCAGCGCCGCAAGCGTGCGCGAGCGTGCACTCACACCATCCCCTCGATGCGATTGCCGTTGTTGTCGACGCCCGAGACGCGCAAGGGCCCGCTCGGCCGGCCCGGCAGGTCGAAGGAGAACACCGGGTTCTCGCTCACCGGCTCGAAGGTGCTCAGGCGCAGCAGCTCGGTGCCGCCGCTGTCATGGACCGCGATGCGCTTGAGGTAGAAGGCCGGGATGCCGCCGACCAGGCCGGTGTCCATCGGATGCATCACGCGCACGCGCAGGCGCGCGCCGCGGCCATCGAGCTCGGGGAAAACCCGGCCGCTGACCTGCCCCAGGGTCTGGGCCCAGCTGCCGTCCTGGCGCGTCACGCCGGACACCGTGCAACCGCCGCCCGAGGAGTCGACCAGCGTGCCGCCGACATGCCAGACGCCGTCGCGCGTCTGCGCCGCCGCGCGCACCGGGCTGGCCTGCTCGAGCCGGAAGCGAAACGAGATCGCCGGCAGCGCACGGCCCGGCAGCGGCTCGAATTCCAGCACCTTGCGGATCGGGTTGCGATCGACGATGACGACGATGCGCTGCACGTCCGGCAGGCCCTCGACCGCGACGCTGATCGGCACGACGACCGGGTTCTCGGCCAGCGCCGGGCCGCGCACCTGGACGCGCGGGTCGAACTCGACGCGGGCGTCGGCACCGAAGTGCTCGCGCCGCAGGCCCGGCCACTGGATCGAGCGGAACGGGTCCCCGCCGGTCGGGTCGTCGGCGCCGCGCGCCGCGCCGGTCACCGCTGCCCACGGGCCGAGGGACAGCCACAGCAGCTGGCGACGTTGCAAGGGTGTTGCGACTGGGAACATCGAGGCCTCCGACACGCCCGGCAGGCAAATCGCGGGCCACGCGGGCAGCGCTCAGCCGAGCAGGCGCTTCAGGGCCTGCAGCAGCTCGTCGCGCAGGAAGGGCTTGGCCAGGTGGGCGTTCATGCCGGCGGCCAGGAAGCGCCGGGTGTGGTCGCGCCCGGCGTCCGAGGACACGCCGAGGATGGGCGTCGCGGGCCGGCCCTGGCGCGCCTCGTGGGCGCGGATGCGTCGCGTCGCCTCGCTGCCCGACAGCAGGGGCATGTGCTCGTCCATCACGATGACGTCGTAGGGCAGCGGCGCCAGGGCCTTGGCGACCGCCGCCTCGCCGTCCTCGGCTTCGTCGACCTGGGCGCCGGCCTGCTGCAGCTGCGCCGCCAGCACCAGGCGGTTGACGGCGTCGTCATCGACGAGCAGCACACGCAGGTCCTGCAACTCGCCGGCGCTCGCCGGCGCGTCGCCCGGCGGGCGCTTGCGGGCCCGCCCGACCGCGCCGCTGCGTCCCTTGCGCTTGAGCGTCACCGGCAGGTTGCTGTAGCTCGACGACTCGAGCGCCTCGGGGTCGCGCAACACGATGGCCGCGCGCGCGACCGAGACCAGGCCGCGCGCCTCGAACTTGCGCAGCTCGGCGTTCACCTGCTGCCGGCTCGCGCCCAGCGCCCGTGCCAGATCGGCCTGCGAGATGCGGATGGTGACCTGCACGCCCTGGGGCCGGTCGGCGCCGAAGGACTTGCCCAGGAAGTCGAGGTGGCGCGCCAGCCGGTAGGGCAGCGGCTGGCTGACGACATCGAACAGGCGGTCGTAGACGATGCGGCTGCGGTGCGCGAGCTGGACGGCGAACGCCTCGCGCACTGCCGGGTCCCGGCGCTGCGAGACCGTCACCAGAGGCGCCGGCACGACCATCAGGACGCAGGGCTGGTGCACCACGACGTCGTGGACCAGAGTGCCACCATCGAGCAGCGAGACCAGGCCGAACACGTCGCCAGGCCCGAGGTAGGTGAAGAGCAGCCCGTTCTTCTGCGTCAGGTTGCGGCCGATGGCCACCACACCGTCGATCACCAGCAGCAGGCCGGCGACGGGCTCGCCACGGCGCCACAGGACGGCGCCGCGCGGCAACTGCACCAGGTCGGAGGCCGCCACCCAGCTCGCGAGGACGGCAGGATCGCAGCGGTCCAGTCCCACCACCCGTTCAAGCTGCGCCTGGGCCAGCTGTCGATAGCCTTCACCCGGTCCGATCCGCGCTGTCGGCGACCGCATCGTCCCATCTCCATCCTGCGTTATAGCCTTGACTGCGCCGACAGCGGCGCGACTCCGCGCGCCAGAAGCGACCCCCCTGGGTGCCGACGCTAAACCGGTTTGCGCGGACTGCCTTGAGGGTTGATGCCCTGGGACTCAGGGGAAATCGCGGTTCTGTCTGCTGAGCGACACATTGGCACAGACTTGCGAGCGACTGACGCGGCCCGGACGGGCTGCCGACAGCGGTTGATCCGCCTGCGGCCATCGCCGAACATGGGCCCGCCCCACCGTGGGGTGCCGAGACGGAAGCGCCGATGAGGACCCCTGCCCTGCTGCCTGCCCTTGGGCTGCTGCTGACCCTGGGCCTGCCGGCCTGCGACCGGGCCGCCGAGGCGCCCGCCGCCGCGGCCCCGACGCCCGCCGCATCCCCCGCTCCGGCGCCGGCCCCCGCGCCGATCGTGGCCCAGGCCGAGCCGGCCCGCGCCGTGCCTGCGTCCGCCCCGGCCGCCGGTGGCGCGCTCTACCAGGTCGTCGACGGCTACAAGGTCGACGCCGAGACGATGAAGGGCTTTCGCACCTGGCGCGCCGCGGCCTGCGACCGCTGCCACGGCCCCAATCAGGAGGGCCTGGTCGGCCCGTCGCTGGTCGCCAGCCTGAAGACGCTGACCCAGGCCGAGTTCGCGAAGACGGTCACCGAGGGCCGGCTGGAGAAAGGCATGCCGAGCTTCGGCAGCAGCGCACAGGTCAGGGACAACCTCCAGCAGCTCTACGCCTACCTCAAGGGCCGCTCGGACGGCGCGATCACGCGCGCGAAGGTCGAGGAAGCCGGCGGCGGCTGATCGGCGGTGGCGCTCAGTGGCGCCACATCTCCCACAGCGTGCCGAGCACGTGCTTGAAGATGAAGATGTTGAAGGCCCCCAGGCCGAACACCAGGGTCCAGTGCCAGCCGGCCTTGGCGATGTTCTGGAAGCGGTCGTTGCCGCTGGTGATGTAGAGCACGAAGCCGACGGCCGCCGTGCCGCCGCTGATCAGCAGCAGGATCCCCACGATCCACCAGAAGACAGTCATCGCACTCCGTTCGCCTCTAGATGATGATGGCCAGGCGCTCGAGGATCAGCACCGCGAAGAAGGCCAGTCCGGCCAGCACCGTCCACTTGACGATGACCAGACCGCGACCGCGCCAGCGGACATCGCCGGTCCCGATGTACATCGCGAAGCACAGGATGCCGGCCACCAGCAGCAGCAGGACGATCCAGCGGAAGACCAGCATGCGGTCAGTCTAAGCGAGGCCCGCGGGCCGCCCCACCCGGCCCGACCCTGCGCCCGTCACCAGGCCGGCGCCAGCTCGGCGAACCCGCGTGGCGCGTCCGCTTCGCGGGCGAAGGTGACCACCTCGTAGGCGGACGGGTCGTGGAGCAGCCGGCGCAGCAGCACGTTGTTGAGCGCATGGCCCGACTTGTAGGCGCTGTAGGCGGCCAGCAGCGGGTGGCCGGCGAGGTACATGTCGCCGATGGCGTCGAGCAGCTTGTGCTTGACGAACTCGTCGTCGTAGCGCAGCCCGTCGCTGTTGAGCACGCGTTGCTCGTCGACGACGATGGCGTTGTCCATGCTGCCGCCGAGCGTGAGGCCGCGCGCGCGCGCCGCATCCACGTCCTTGGTGAAGCCGAAGGTGCGGGCGCGCGCGATGTCGCGCTTGTACTGGTTGTCGGCGAAGTCGTACTCGACGCGCTGCCCGGTCTGGGCGACCGCGGCGTTGTCGAAGGCGATCTCGAAGCTGAGCTTGTAGCCGTGGTAGGGCTCCAGCCGCGCCCAGATGGCCTTGGCACCCTCGCCGTGGCGCACCTCGACTGGCTTGACGACGCGGATGAAGCGCTTGGGCGCCTCCTGCAGCGCGATGCCCGCGCTCTGCAGCAGGAACACGAAGCTGGCGGCCGAGCCGTCGAGGATCGGCACTTCCTCGGCGGTGATGTCGATCACCAGGTTGTCGATGCCCAGTCCGGCGCAGGCCGACATCAGGTGCTCGACCGTCGCGACCTTGGGCGCCCCCGGGTCGCCGCCGGGCGACAGCGTCGAGGCCATGCGCGTGTCGCTGACCGAGGACGCGCGCGCCGGGATCTCCACCGGCACCGGCAGGTCCACGCGACGGAACACGATGCCGCTGTCGGGCGCCGCCGGCCGCAGCGTCATCTCGACGCGCTGGCCGCTGTGCACCCCCACGCCGACGGCGCGGGTGATCGACTTCAGCGTGCGTTGCTTGAGCATGGCTCGATTGTAGGAAGCGCGGCCCCGACCGGCAGGCAGGGCCGCGCTATCGCCTCGTTAGCGAAGTCAGTCCGCCTGCTTGCGCAGGAAGGCGGGGATCTCGATCTCGTCCATGCCGTTGCTGGCCAGCGCGTCGACCTTGGCGGCGGCCTGGGTGCGGCCGGTGCGCCAGACGCTGGGCAGCTGCATGCTGCCGTAGTCGGTCGGCGCCGACGCGGCCGCCGTGCCGGCCTGTGCGGGCTGCAGCGACTGGTTCAGCACCGGCAGGTTGTCGGTGCCGGTGCGCTGGACCGGCTGGCTGTGCACGACCGCGATCGGCGCCTGCACGCGGCGCGCCGGCGCCAGGCCGGTGGCGATGACCGTGACGCGCAGCGTGTCGCCCAGGCTCTCGTCGTAGGCGGCACCGAAGATCACGTGCGCATCCTCGGCCGCGTAGCGACGGATGGTGTTCATCGCGTTCTTGCTCTCGCTGAGCTTGAGGCTCGCGCGGCTCGCCGCGATCAGCACCAGCACGCCGCGCGCGCCCGACAGGTCGATGCCCTCCAGCAGCGGGCAGGCCACCGCCGACTCGGCCGCCTTGTTGGCGCGGTCCGGGCCGGTGGCGATGGCGGTGCCCATCATGGCCTTGCCGGGCTCGCTCATCACCGTCTTCACGTCCTCGAAGTCGACGTTGATCGACGCGTCGATGTGGATGATGTCGGCGATGCCGCCCACGGCGTTCTTCAGCACGTCGTTGGCCTGCTTGAAGGCCTGGTCCTGCGAGACGTCGTCGCCCAGCACCTCGAGCAGCTTCTCGTTCAGGATCACGATCAGCGAGTCGACGTTGGCCTCCAGCTCCTGCAGGCCGGCCTCGGCCTGCTTCATGCGACGGCCGCCCTCGAACTCGAAGGGCTTGGTCACCACGCCGACGGTCAGGATGCCCATCTCCTTGGCGATGCGCGCGATCACCGGCGCCGCACCGGTGCCGGTGCCGCCGCCCATGCCGGCGGTCAGGAAGATCATGTTGGCGCCGACGATGGCGTCGCGGATGCGCCCTTCGGCCTCCTCGGCCGCGGCCTTGCCGGCCGCCGGCTTGGAGCCCGCGCCCAGGCCGGTCGTGCCCAGCTGGATCAGCATGTCGGCCTGGCTGCGATGCAGCGACTGCGCGTCGGTGTTGGCGCAGATGAACTCCACCCCCTGCACGCCCTCGTTGATCATGTGCTCGACCGCGTTGCCGCCGCCGCCGCCCACGCCGATCACCTTGATCCTCGTGCCCAGTTCGAACTCCTCGATCATCTCGATGGCCATGGTGAAGCTCCTTCGTCTGCAGTTGCCGGTTGAAAAACGTGGGCTGGATGACGCCCTAGAAATTGCCGATGAACCAATCCTTGACGCGGCCGAACAGGGTCTGGACCGACCCCGACAGCTGCGCTGCCTTCATGCCGCGCGTGCGCGCGAGCCTCGCTTCTTCGAGCAAGCCCATGACGGTGGCCGACCGCGGGTTGGCCACCATGTCGTTCAGTGCGCCGGCGTACAGGGGCAGGCCCTTGCGCACCGGCTTCAGGAAGATGTCCTCGCCCAGCTCGACCATGCCGGGCATCACCGCGCTGCCGCCGGTGATGACGACGCCGCTGGACAGCAGCTCCTCGTAGCCGCTCTCGCGGATCACCTGGTGCACCAGCGAATAGATCTCCTCGACGCGCGGCTCGATCACGCCCGCCAGCGCCTGGCGGCTGAGCATGCGCGGCGCGCGGTCGCCGAGTCCGGGCACCTCGACCTGCTCGTTGGGGTCGGCCAGCAGCTGCTTGGCGACGCCGTACTCGACCTTGATCTCCTCCGCGTCCTTGGTGGGCGTGCGCAGCGCCATCGCGATGTCGCTGGTGATCAGGTCGCCGGCGATCGGGATCACGGCCGTGTGGCGCACCGAGCCGTCGGTGAAGATCGACACGTCAGTGGTGCCGGCGCCGATGTCCACCAGCGCCACGCCCAGGTCCTTCTCGTCGTCGGTCAGCACCGCGTGGCTGGAGGCGCTGGGGTTGAGCACCAGCATGTCCACCTCCAGTCCGCAGCGGCGCACGCACTTGACGATGTTCTCGGCCGCGCTCTGCGCGCCGGTCACGATGTGGACCTTGACCTCGAGGCGGCCGCCGCTCATGCCGATCGGCTCCTTGACCTCGTGGCCGTCGATCACGAACTCCTGCGCCTCGACCAGCAGCAGGCGCTGGTCGTTGGGGATGTTGATGGCCTTGGCGGTCTCGATCACGCGCGCCACGTCGACCGGCGTGACCTCCTTGTCGCGCACGATCACCATGCCGGTCGAGTTCTGCCCCCGGATGTGGCTGCCGGTGATGCCGGTGTAGACGCGCGTGATCTTGCAGTCGGCCATCATCTCGGCCTCCTTCAAGGCCTGCTGGATGCTCTGCACGGTGGCGTCGATGTTCACGACCACGCCACGCTTGAGGCCGTGGGCCGGCGCGGTGCCGATGCCGGCGATGCGCAGCTCGCCCTCGGGCAGGACCTCGGCCACCACCGCCATCACCTTGGCGGTGCCGATGTCGAGGCCGACCACCAGATCCTTGTATTCCTTGGCCATGTCGTGTGCCCTCTTCTATTTCTTGGTGGTCGCACCGGGTGCCAGCGTGCCGATGCCGCGCAGCTTCAGGGCGTAGCCGTCGGCGTGCCGCAGGTCGGCGTAGGCCAGGGGGCGCTGGTAGCGCTCGGTCAGCTGGCCCACGGTGCCGACGAAGGCCTCCGTGCGCGCCAGCACCTCGGCCTCGCTGCCGCGGCCGAGTTCGACCTCGGCGCCGCTGTCGAGCTCGGCACGCCAGGAGCCGCGCGCGCTCATCGTCAGGCGCTCCAGCCGCAGCTCCAGCGCCGCGAACGCCGGCGCCAGCCGGCGGTGCATCGCCAGCATCGCGCCCGAGCTGCCCTCGGGGCCGCGCAGCACCGGCAGGTCGTCGTCCTCGACGTCGCCGGGGTTGGCCTCGAAGACCTCGCCCTGCAGGTTGACCAGGCGGTCGTTGCCGTCGGCCTGCCACCACGCGGCGACGCGGTGTTCCTCGAGGCGCACCGCCAGCCGGTCGGGCCAGACCCGCTGCACGGCCGCGCGCCGCACCCAGGGCACGGACTCGAAGGCCCGCTGCGCCCGCGCGAGGTCGATGCTGAAGAAGTTGCCCGCCAGCTTGGGCATCGCGTTGGCGCGGATCGTGGCCGCGTTGTTGCGCGTGACCTCGCCGTCGATGCGAACGCCGCGCAGGCTGAACATCGGCGCACGCAGCGCCCACGCCAGCACCAGTCCCGCGAAGACCAGCAGCGCCAGCGCGAACAGCAGCGCGCTCGCGCCGTTCATCAGCCGCACGTCCAGCGGCGCCTGGGCCGGCGCGGCGGGGGAGCGGGGGCGTCGGGGGGCCATGGGCGGTCGTGCCTCAGGCGTCGAGCGCCGCGGCCTGCAGGATCTGCAGGCACAGTTGCTCGTAGCTGATGCCGGCGGCCTGGGCCGACATCGGCACCAGCGAGTGCCCGGTCATGCCGGGCGAAGTGTTCATCTCCAGCAGGAAGGGCTGGCGGTCGCTCGCGCGCAGCATCAGGTCGGCGCGGCCCCAGCCGCGGCAGCCGAGCGTGCGGTAGGCGGCCAGCGTCAGACGCTGCACCTCGGCCTCCTCCTCGGGCAGCAGGCCGCTCGGACACAGGTACTTCACCTCGTCGGTGAAGTACTTGTTCTGGTAGTCGTAGCCCGCCTCGGGCGGCACGATGCGGATCACCGGCAAGGCCACCGCGTCGGCGCCCTGACCCAGCACCGGGCAGGTCAGCTCGGGACCGTCGATGAACTCCTCGCACAGCACCTCGGGGTCGTGCTGCGCGGCGAGCTGCACCGCGGCCTGCATCTGTGAGTAGCCCAGCACCTTGGTCACGCCGATCGACGAGCCCTCGTGCGGTGGCTTCACGATCAGCGGCAGGCCGAGCTGGTCGGGCACCGTGCGCGTGCGGTCCTGGGTCTGCTGACCGCGGCCCAGCACCACGTAGCGCGGCGTCGGCAGTCCCTCGGCCAGCCAGACGCGCTTGGTCATCACCTTGTCCATCGCGATCGCCGAGGCCATCACGCCGCTGCCGGTGTAGGGGATGCGCAGCAGCTCCAGCGCGCCCTGCACGCTGCCGTCCTCGCCGTGGCGGCCGTGCAGCGCGATGAAGCAGCGCTGGAAGCCCTGGCTGCGCAACTCGACGAGGTCGTGGTCCTTCGGGTCGAAGGGATGGGCGTCGACGCCCCGGCTCTGCAAGGCCTTCAGCACGCCGGTGCCGGACAGGATGGAGATGTCGCGTTCGGCGGAGGTGCCGCCGAGGAGGACGGCGACCTTGCCCATCGCCTTGGGGTCGATCGCCATCGTCATGTCCTGGTTCCTTCGAGGCCTTGTGGGCCGCTCGAGGGCGCGCGGGTCTCGCCCCGCGGGCGACCTACTTTCTTTGCTGGCTCAAAGAAAGTAGGCAAAGAAAGAGCCTGGAACGCCAGCCAC
>CAZTTC010000103.1:0-10834 GCA_964616015.1 uncultured Methylibium sp.
GAGATGTTCAAGAAGATCCTGATCGCCAACCGCGGCGACAACCGAAGCGCAGCGCAGGTTGCGGCGAAGGCTCATGAGCGCGCAGCGCACGTGACGCTGCAGCCACATCGCGTGGCGCGCGCAGCGCGCGGCGATCGAGTCGCGGGAGCCTGAGATGTTCAAGAAGATCCTGATCGCCAACCGCGGCGAGATCGCCTGTCGCGTCGCAGCCACCGCGCGTCGCCTGGGGCTCGCGACCGTGGCCGTCTACTCCGACGCCGACGCCAACGCCCGTCACGTGCAGGCCTGCGACGAGGCCGTGCACATCGGCGGCAATGCGCCGCGCGACAGCTACCTGCGGCACGAGCGCATCCTCGAGGCCGCGCTCGCCACCGGCGCCCAGGCGGTGCACCCGGGCTACGGCTTCCTCAGCGAGAACGAGGCCTTCGCACAGGCCTGCGCCGATGCCGGCGTCGTCTTCATCGGCCCGCCGCCGTCGGCGATCCAGGCCATGGGCCTGAAGGCCGAGTCCAAGCGCCTGATGGAGTCCGCCCAGGTGCCGCTGGTGCCGGGCTACCACGGCGCCGACCAGGACCCGGCGCTGCTCAAGCGCGAGGCCGGGCGCATCGGCTATCCGGTGCTGATCAAGGCCAGCGCCGGCGGCGGCGGTAAGGGCATGCGCGTCGTCACGGCCGAGTCCGAGTTCGACGCGGCGCTGGCGTCCTGCCAGCGCGAGGCGATCAACAGCTTCGGCGATGACGCGGTGCTGGTCGAGCGCTACGTGACGCGGCCGCGGCACATCGAGATCCAGGTCTTCGGCGACCGCCACGGCAACTGCATCTACCTGTTCGAGCGCGACTGCTCGGTCCAGCGCCGCCACCAGAAGGTGCTGGAGGAAGCGCCTGCGCCCGGCATGACGCCCGAGCGGCGACGCCAGATGGGGGAGGCCGCGGTGGCCGCCGCCAAGGCGGTCGGCTACGTGGGCGCGGGCACGGTCGAGTTCATCGCCGAGCAGGACGGTCGCTTCTACTTCATGGAGATGAACACGCGGCTGCAGGTCGAGCACCCGGTCACCGAGGCGATCACCGGTCTGGACCTCGTCGAATGGCAACTGCGCGTGGCCGCCGGCGAGCCGCTGCCGCTGAGGCAGGACGAGCTGAAGATCCACGGCCACGCGATCGAGGCCCGGATCTGTGCCGAGAACCCGGATGCGAACTTCCTGCCGTCCATCGGCCGCCTCGACGTGCTGCGCTGGCCGGCGCACGTGGCCTTCGGTCGCAACGCGGATGCCGAGCGCTTCCACGAGCCGGCGCCGGTGCGCATCGACAGCGGCGTCGGCGAAGGTGACGCGATCACGCCGCACTACGACTCGATGATCGCCAAGCTCATTGTCTGGGGCGAGGACCGCGCACAGGCGCTGCGCCGGCTGGACGCCGCACTGGCCGCGACGCACATCGTCGGCCCGCACACCAACGTGGCCTTCCTGCGGCGCGCGGTGAAGAGCGCGTCGTTCTCGGCGGCCGACCTCGACACCGGGCTGATCGAGCGCGAGCGCGCGGCCTTGTTCGACGCGCCGGCCTTGCCGATCGACGGGGTGGCGGCCGGCATCGCGGCCCATGCCCTGGCACTGGAGCGCGCGGCCGAGGCCGCCGATCCGTGGTCACGCCGCGATGGCTGGCGCCTGCACGGCGGCGCGACGCGCCGCTTCGAGATCGACCATGCCGGAGCGCATCACCGCGTGGCGCTGGAGCGTCGCCACGACGGCAGCATGCACCTGACGGTCGGCGATCGACGCGCGGGTTTCTCGGCGACGACGGTGGGCCGGGATCGCTACGACGTGGTGCTGGGCGAGCGCCGGCTCCTGCTGTCGGTCTATGCGATCGGCGAGAGCGTGGCGGTGTTCGCAGCCGAGGGCTCGGCGCTGGCGCGCGAGGTCGACGTGCTGGCCCATGCTGGCGAAGGCGGGGCCGAGGGCGGCCGCCTGACGGCCCCGATGCCCGGCAAGGTGGTCGCCTTCCTTGCGCAGCCCGGCGATCGCGTCAAGCGCGGCCAGCCGCTGGCGGTCATGGAGGCCATGAAGATGGAGCACACGCTCGCCGCGCCGAGCGATGGCGTCGTGAAGGGACTGCGTTTTGCGGCCGGCGAGCAGGTCGGCGAGGGCGATGCGCTGCTCGACTTCGAGGCACAGTCGCCGTGAGCGACCCGTGGGCCTCAGTGCCGCTCTTGGCTGCTGCTGCCGATGCCCAGCCAGCCCGACACCGAGAAGCGCCGCTGCGGCGTCGGCCGTTCGGGCTCGAGGGCGCCGAGCGCCTGACTCAAGCCGAAGCCGCTGGTCTGCTGCGACCACGGCATCTCCTGCGGCGTCACCGGGCCGCGGCGCGGGATCAGGGCCAGCGCGGCGCGCGCGGCCTTGGCGGCGACGTCCATGTGAACCTTCGCGTTCTCGGCGGCGGTCGCTTCCTCGAAGCGCTTGGCCAGGTCGAACAGGCCGTCGTCGTCGAGGCTGCGGCAGACGTTCAGCGCTTCGTCCGCGTAGTCGCGCTGGCGCAGCATGCGGCCCACGTCGATGCCCTCGCCCAGATTGCGCAGCAGCGCGAAATGGATGCGGGTGGCGAGCTGGAGGCGGGTGAAGGTGGTGGTGGTCACGAGGAACTCCGCGAGGTGCAGCCATGGTGCTTCGCGGGGGGGCGCCTGCCCATCCCGCACAATGGGGAGGGCCCTCACTGGTTCACGGGGGGCCGTGGGTGCCTGCTGACGCAACGAGGGTGATGTTCGTGAGGAAACGCACATGCTGCCGAGTCGAGTGAGCCTCGTCGATGTGGGACCGCGCGACGGTCTGCAGAACGAGAAGCAGCCGGTCGCCGCCGCGCACAAGATCGAGCTGGTGCATCGCCTGCAGGCCGCCGGCCTGCGCGAGATCGAGGTCACCAGCTTCGTCAGCCCCAAGTGGGTGCCGCAGATGGCGGACAACGCGCAGGTGATGGCCGGCATCCGCCGACAGGGCGGTGTGCGCTACAGCGTGTTGACGCCCAACCTCCAGGGTTTCGAGGCCGCCGTGCGCACGCAGCCGGACGAGATCGTCGTCTTCGGCGCGGCCAGCGAGGCCTTCAGCCGCAAGAACATCAACTGCGGGATCGCCGAGTCGATCGAGCGCTTCGCGCCGGTCACGGCCGCCGCGCGCGCGGCCGGCATCAAGGTGCGCGGGGCGATCTCCTGCGCCGTCGGGTGCCCCTACGAAGGCGACATCCACCCGGACCGCGTCGAGCTGGTCGCGCGGCTGATGCGCGACATCGGTGTGCAGCACGTGGGTGTGGCCGACACCATCGGCGTCGGCACGCCCCGGCGCGTGCAGGCGGCGATGGAGCGCGCACTCGAGCACTATCCGCTCGCCGAGGTCAGCGGCCACTTCCACGACACCTACGGCCAGGCGCTCGCCAACGTGCATGCCTGCCTGCAGATGGGGGTGCATGTCTTCGATGCCAGCGTCGGCGGCCTGGGCGGCTGTCCCTATGCCAAGGGCGCCACCGGCAACGTCGCGACCGAGGACGTGGTGTTCCTGCTGCACGGACTGGGCATCGAGACCGGCATCGACCTCGACGCGCTGGTCGACACGGCCGGCTGGATCTCCGGCGTGCTGGGCCGCAAGCCGGTCTCGCGGGTCGCGAACGCCATGCTCGCGAAGCGGCCGACGGCCGACGCCACCGCATGAACGAGGCGACGCTGGCGCAGCGGCCCGAAGGCTTCCAGCACGTGACGCGCGTGCTGTCGCAGCGGGGCCATCCGCGCGCACCGCGCTTCCTGGACATCGCGGCCCGCACGGCGCAGGAGGCGGCCGACGCGCTCGGCGTCTCGCTCGGCCAGATCGCCAAGAGCGTCATCTTCCGGCGCCGCGCCGACGACGTGGCGGTGCTCGTCGTCACCTCCGGCGACCGCCGGGTCGACGAGGCCAAGGTCGCCGTGCACACCGGCGCGCTCGCGCGCGCCGACGCCGACTTCGTCAAGGCGCGCACCGGCTACTCGATCGGCGGGGTGGCGCCCGTCGGCCATGCCCAGCCCTGCGTGACGCTGATCGACCGCGAGCTGTTCCGCTTCGACGAGATCTGGGCCGCGGCCGGTCATCCCCACGGCGTGTTCCCGCTGAGCCCGCAGGAGCTTCAGCAACTCACCGGCGCCCCGGTCGCCGACGTGGTGCAGTCATGAGTGACGCCGACGCGGCAACGCCGGTGCCGTCGCCCTGCAACAGCGTCTGCCGCATGAGCGCCGCCACGGGCTGGTGCGAGGGCTGCTGGCGCACGCTCGACGAGATCGTCGCCTGGAGCCGCCTCGACGATGCGGCCAAGCGCGCCATCTGGCTGCAACTGGGTGCGCGGCGCGCCGGCGTCCCGCAGGCCGCGCGATGACACCGATCACCTTCTGGTTCGACCCGATCTCGCCGTACGCGCACCTGGCCTTCGAGCGGCTGCCGCAGGCGCTGGAAGGCTGCTCCTACGTCGCCGAGTACCGGCCGCTGCTGTTCGCTGGGCTGCTCAAGCACTGGGGCCAGCTCGGCCCGGCCGAGATCGCACCCAAGCGCGACTGGACCTATCGCCAGGTGGCCTGGCTCGCGCATCGCCACGGCATCGCCATGCAGATGCCGGCGGTCCATCCCTTCAACCCGCTGCCGCTGTTGCGCCTGCTGCTGGCCTGCGCCGACGACGGCCGCCCGAACCGGCTGCAGTGCGAGACCGTGCTGCGCCACGTGTGGCAGGGCGGGGCGCCGGCCGACGATGCGGCACGGCTGGCCGCGCTGGGTGCGCGCCTGCAGCCGCGTCGCGATCCGCAGTCCGACGCCGTCAAGCAGCAGCTGCGCGAGAACACCGAAGCCGCCATCGCGCGCGGCGTCTTCGGCGTGCCGACGCTCGAAGTGCCGCACGTCGCCGGCACGCGTGTGTTCTGGGGCCTCGATGCGCTCGACATGGTGGCCGCGAGCCTGCGCGGCGATGCCTGGCTGGACGCCCACTGGGACGGCGTCGCGCAGGTCGGGGCCGGCGTGACGCGGGCGCGCTGACGCCAGCCTGTCGCGTAAGTCGCGGGCAAGCCCGCTTTCGCATCGCAGCACGAGGCGCGGGGGTTTACCCGCAAGCCGTCAGCGCCCGTTGGTTTGGCGTCAGTGCGCGCCAAGTTGCGCGGTCGATCCTCCTCGACATGCGCCGCCTTCTGCGGCGTCGTCTATCAGGAGACCCCATGGCCGCCGTCCTACCCGCCTCCGCAGCCCCCCCGGCCGCACCCATGACCCGCGAGGAGAAGAAGGTCATCCTCGCCTCGTCCCTCGGCACCATCTTCGAGTGGTACGACTTCTATCTGTACGGTTCGCTGGCGGCCATCATCGGCGCGCAGTTCTTCTCCAACTACCCCGAAGCGACGCGCAACGTCTTCGCCCTGCTGGCCTTCGCCGCCGGCTTCCTGGTGCGGCCCTTCGGCGCGCTGGTGTTCGGCCGCCTCGGCGACCTGGTCGGCCGCAAGCACACCTTCCTGATCACCATCGTGATCATGGGCCTCTCGACCTTCGTGGTGGGCTGCCTGCCGGGCTACGAGACCATCGGCTGGGCCGCACCGGTGACGCTGATCGCCCTGCGCATGCTGCAGGGCCTGGCGCTCGGCGGCGAGTACGGCGGCGCGGCGACCTACGTGGCCGAGCATGCGCCGAAGGGTCGACGCGGCTTTTTCACCGCGTGGATCCAGACCACGGCGACGCTCGGCCTGCTGCTGTCGCTGATCGTCATCCTGTTCACGCAGATCTACGTCAACGCCAACTACCCCGAGGTCGAGGTGCTGATCAGCGGTGCCAAGACCAAGATCACCGCGTTCGCGGCCTGGGGTTGGCGCATTCCCTTCCTGCTGTCGGTGCTGCTGCTGGCGGTGTCGGTCTACATCCGCCTGCAGATGAACGAGAGCCCGGCCTTCAAGAAGATGAAGGAAGAGGGCAAGCAGTCCAAGGCGCCGCTGTCCGAAGCCTTCGGCCAGTGGAAGAACGCCAAGATCGCGCTGCTGGCGCTGCTGGGTCTCGTGGCCGGCCAGGCCGTGGTCTGGTACACGGGCCAGTTCTATGCGCTGTTCTTCCTGCAGTCCATCCTCAAGGTCGACCAGTTCACCGCCAACGTGCTGATCGCCTGGTCGCTGACGCTGGGCACGGGCTTTTTCCTGGTGTTCGGCGCGCTGTCCGACAAGATCGGTCGCAAGCCCATCATCCTGGGCGGCTGCCTGATCGCCGCGCTGACCTTCTTCCCGCTGTTCAAGGCGCTGACGGCCACGGCCAACCCGGCGCTGCACCGTGCGCAGGCATCGGCGCCGGTGGTGGTCAACGCCGACCCGGCCGACTGCTCGTTCCAGTTCAACCCGACCGGCACCGTCAAGTTCACGAAGTCCTGTGACATCGCCAAGGCCCTGCTGGCCCGCAACGCGGTGAGCTACACGACGGTCGACGCCCCGGCCGGCACGGTGGCCACGGTGAAGATCGGCGCCGAGGAGCCGCTGTCGGCCAAGGACCCGGACTTCGCCAAGAAGGCCGCGGACCTGATCACCAAGGCCGGCTATCCCGGCGCCAGCGACCCCGAGAAGGTGAAGATCCCGATCGAGCCCAAGGAAGGCCTGTGGAACGTGACGAAGATGTTCGACATCTTCAGCGCCCAGAAGCTCACCATCATCGCCATCCTGACCCTCCTGGTGATCTACGTGACGGCGGTCTACGGACCGATCGCCGCGGCGCTGGTGGAGCTGTTCCCCACGCGCATCCGCTACACCTCGATGAGCCTGCCCTACCACATCGGCAACGGCTGGTTCGGCGGCATGCTGCCGGCCACCGCGTTCGCGATGGTGGCGCAGTCGGGCGACATCTACTACGGGCTGTGGTACCCGGTGGTGATCGCGCTGGGCACCTTCGTGATCGGCCTGCTGTTCGTGCCCGAGACCAAGGACCGCGACATCTACGCCGACGACTGATCCGCCCGGACCGGTCCACCCAACGGCGCGCTGCGAACCAGCGCGCCGTTTCTTCTATGCAGCGTCGGGGTCGTCGTCCGGCAGCCAGCGCAGCAGCTCGGCGCGCAGTTGCTCCAGCACGATCGGCTTGGTGAGGAAGCCGTCCATGCCGGCCGCCAGGCTGGCGGCGCGGTCGCTCTCGAGGGCGTGCGCGGTCAGCGCGACGATCGCGAAGGGTGGCAGCGCGCCGGTCTGCTGCAGCGCCCGCAGACGGCGGCAGGTCGCATGGCCGTCCAGTCCCGGCATCTGCACGTCCAGCAGCATCAGGTCCGGCGGTTGCGTGTGGCAGGCGGCGATGGCGGCCTCGCCGCCGTCGACGCTGTCCACCTCCAGGCCCAGCGCGCCCAGCATCTGCTCGCCGATCAGGCGATTGACGGGGTTGTCCTCGACCAGCATCACGCGCCGCGGCAGCACGCCGGGCCGGGTGATCGGCGGCAGCGCGGCACGGCCGGCCGACGGTTGCAGCAGCTCCAACAGGTCGTGCGGCGTCAGTGGCATGAAGCTGGGCGTGATCGCGAGCGGTCGTGCCGCCAGCTCGACCTCGGGCTGGGCCCAGTCCGGCCGGACCAGCAGCGTGATGCGCGCATCCGGCAGCGCCGCGCGCAGCCCGGCCAGGTCCGGCGACTCGCCCAGCACGTGCTCGGCCACGACGACCAGCTCGGGATGCTCGCCGGGCGGCGTGCGCTGCGCCTGCGCCACTGCGGCCGCGAGCCCCGGCACCAGCACCGAGTGCCAGCCCAGCCGCGCCAGGCGCGTCACCAGCCACTCGCCGATCATCGGCCGGGTGTAGAGCAGCCAGGCCCGGCCCGGCACCGGCCGCCAGGGCTGGACCTCGCCGTCGACCGCCAGCGGCAGGCGCAGCGTGAAGCAGCTGCCGGCGCCCACGGTGCTGGCCAGCGTCAGCTCGCCGCCCATTGCCTCGGCCAGGCCGCGTGCGATCGACAGGCCCAGGCCGGTGCCGCCGTGGCGCCGCGTCAGGCTGGCGTCGCCCTGCACGAAGGCGTCGAAGACGCTGGCCTGCGTCGCGGCGTCCATGCCGGGGCCGGTGTCGCGGAACTCGATCACCGCCTCGCAGCGACCGGGCCCGGTCGGCCGCACCGTCGTCACCAGTGCGAGGTGGCCGCGCTCGGTGAACTTGGCCGCGTTGCCCAGCAGATTGGTCGCGATCTGGCGCAGTCGCTCGGGGTCGCCGCGCACCCGGGTGATGTCACCGATGTGGTCGAACATCACGTGCAGGCCCTTGCCGCGCACGGTGGGCATCACCGCGCGCAGCGTCTGTGCCAGCAGGCCGGGCAGGTCGAAGGGCGTGTCGACCAGCGCCAGCTTGCCCGCGTCGAGCCGCGAGAAGTCCAGCACGTCGTTGATGATCCCCAGCAGCGAGCGCCCCGACTGCAGCGCCAGCTCGAGGTGGCGCCGCTGCGCCGGCGACTGCGCGCTGCGCAGCGCCAGTTCGTTGAGGCCCAGCACGCCATTGAGGGGCGTGCGGATCTCGTGGCTCATGTGGGCGAGGAAGCGCGACTTCGCCTCGCTGGCGCGGTCGGCGGCGGCGCGTTGCTGCTCGGCCAGCGCCAGCGCCGCCTCGAGCCGCGCGGTGCGCTCCTGCACCAGTTGCTCGAGGTGCTGCTGGTGGCGCTGCAGCGCCTCGCGGGCCATCACCTGCTCGTGGATGTCGGCGATCACGCCGGTGACCAGGACGCCGCCGCTGCCGTCGTCCTGGGCCCGCGCGCGCGAATGGAACCAGCGGTAGTCGCCGGTCTTGCGGCGCATGCGGTAGTCGACCGTCCAGCGGCCGCGCTCGGCGATGCCGGCGGCGATGCGCGACTCGAAACGCTCCCGGTCGTCGGGATGCATCAGCGCGGTCAGGCGGGCGCGGCTGTGGCCGAGCTCGGCCGGCGTGTAGCCCAGCAGCTCGGCGAAGCGCGGCGCGAGATAGAGGGTGTCGCTGTCGGCCTGGCGCTCGAACAGCGCCTCGTCCGCGGCCGCGACGGCGCGCTCGAAGCGCTGCGTCAGCTGCGCCAGTGCATCCTGGGCCACGCGCTCGCGATGCACGTCACTGACGGCGCCGGAGATGATCTCCGCCCGTCCATCGGCGCCGGCCCAGACGCGACCCCGACCGCGCACCCAGCGCCACTGCCCCTGCTGGTCGAGGAAGCGCATTTCGTAGCTGAAGCTGCCGATGGCGGCGATCGCGGCCTCGTAGGCAGCCAGGAACCGGCCGATGTCGTCGGGATGCACGCGCGCGTTGACGACGTTGCGGTCGTTCGGCAGCTCGTCAGGCGCAAAGCCGAACATCGCGCGAAAGCTCGGCGAATACCAGCTGACGTTGCTGCGCAGGTTGCGCTCCCAGTAGCCGTCCTGCGAGCCGGCCATCGCGCGCTCGTAGCGCGCCAGCAGCTCGGCGTCGCCGGGCGACGGGGGCTGGAAGGGGGGCGGCTCCATGGTGGGCGCAAGGGGTAGACCAATGTAGCGTGCCGTTTCGCGGGCCGGCAGGGGGTGATGCCGGCAAGCGACAGCCCGCACCGGCGGCCCTGGGGCTGCCACCGTCTTTCGAGACGCCGCCGCCGCCTCGGCCGGAGCTTCCTAGAATCTTCGGCCTCACCCCCCGGACCCTCCATGCCCAACGGTCAACGCCCTCCCGGCCTGATCCGCATCCGCGGCGCGCGCCAGCACAACCTCAAGAACCTCGACCTCGACCTGCACACCGGCGAGCTGACCGTGGTGACAGGGCCCAGCGGCTCGGGCAAGTCCAGCCTGGTCTTCGACACGCTCTACGCCGAGGGCCAGCGGCGCTATGTCGAGACCTTCAGCGCCTACGCGCGCCAGTTCCTCGACCGCATGGACCGCCCGGCGGTCGATTCGGTCGACGGCGTGCCGCCGGCCATTGCGATCGACCAGACCAACCCGGTGCGCACCAGCCGATCGACGGTCGGCACGATGACCGAGCTGAACGACCACCTGAAGCTGCTGTTCGCGCGGGCAGCGCAGTTGTTCGACAAGCAGACCGCCAAGCCGGTGCGCGAGGACGATCCGGAATCGATCTATGCCGAGCTGCGCAAGCGCGCGGCGCCGGGCCAGCGGCTGGTGGTGACCTTCCCGGTCGAGCTGCCGGCCGGCACCAGTGACGAGCAGATCGAGCAGTGGCTTGCGGCCAGCGGCTACACCCGCGTGCAGGCGAAGCGGGAAGTCGCGACACCGACCGGGCCGCGCACGCTGCTCGATGTGGTCGCGGACCGCTTCAAGCTCGACGGCACGGAAAAGTCGCGCGTCGCGGAAGCGCTGGAAGTCGCGCTCAAGCGCGGCAGCGGCCGCGTCAACGTCTATGCGCTGAAGGGCGACGGCGAGGCGCCCGAGATCTGGCGCTACAGCCAGGGCCTGCACAGCCCCGACAGCGACACCCGCTACAGCCACCCGCAGCCGGCGATGTTCTCGTTCAACTCGGCCTACGGGGCCTGCGAGACCTGCCGCGGCTTCGGCCGCGTGATCGGCGTCGACTGGGGCCTGGTGATCCCCGACCACCGCAAGACATTGCGCTCCGGCGCGATCAAGCCGCTGCAGACGCCGGCGTGGAAGGACTGCCAGAACGACCTGCTCACCTACGGCGGCGAGGCCGGCATCCCGCGCGACACGGCGTGGAGCCAGCTCAGCGACGCGCAGCGCCACTGGGTGATCGAGGGCACGCCCAACTGGAAGGGCAACTGGAACAAGCAGTGGTACGGCATCCGCCGCTTCTTCGAGTACCTGGAGAGCAAGGCCTACAAGATGCACATCCGCGTGCTCTTGTCCAAGTACCGCAGCTACACGCCCTGCACGGTGTGCGGCGGTGCGCGGCTCAAGCTCG
>CAZTTC010000104.1:0-10698 GCA_964616015.1 uncultured Methylibium sp.
GTCAAGGGCATGGGCGGCGCGATGGACCTGGTGGCCGGCGTCGGCCGCGTCATCGTCCTGATGGAGCATGTCGCCCGCAAGAAGGACGGCACGACCGACCTCAAGATCCTGCCGCAGTGCACGCTGCCGCTGACCGGCGTCGGTGTCGTCGACCGCATCATCACCGACCTCGCGGTGATGGACGTGACGCCTCAGGGGCTCGAGGTGGTGGAGTTGGCCCCGGGCGTGAGCTTCGACGACTTGCAGTCCAAGACCGGCGTCAAGCTGCTGGCCTGATTCACCGTCGGCGATGGGGCTGGCGCTGGCTGGGGCGCGCCCAACAGCGCGTGCAGCCTGGCGCCCAGCGCGGCGCCGACGAGTTGCGCGATCACGAAGCCCGGGACGCTGGCCGGCGCGATGCCGGCGAAGCTGTCGCTGAGCATGCGGCCGAAGGCCGCGGCCGGATTGGCGAAGGACGTCGACGCGGTGAACCAGTAGGCGGCGCCGATGTAGACGGCCACCATCGCAGCGACGCGGGAGGGCGCGGCCCGCAGGATGACGAGCAGCAGGCCGGCGGTGGCCACCCCCTCGGCCAGCCACAGACCAGGGCCGCTGCGGACCTTCGTCGACAGCTGCAGGATGCTCGTGTCGAACATCGCGTGCGCCAGCCAGGCACCGAGCATCGCGCCCCCGAGCTGCGCGGCGATGTAGGGCAGCAGCAGGGACCGCGGCAAGGCGCCGCGCACCGCCATCACCAGCGACACCGCCGGGTTGAAATGCGCGCCGCTGACCGGCCCGAGGACTTCGATCAGCACGTAGAGACCGCCCACGGTCGCCAGCGTGTTGGCGAGCAGCGCGATCGCGTCGTTGCCGCCGGCCAGGCGCACGGCCATGATCCCGGAGCCGATGACCACGGCCAGCAACAGCATCGTGCCGAGCGCCTCGGCCAGCAGCTTGCGCGGCACCGCAGTCATGGCGCGGGTGCGGTGGCGATGTCGCGCAGCGCCTGCCCGAGCTCGGCGTTGCCCATGCGCTCGAGCGGCAGCGCCAGCAGGCGCTGCATGCGCTCGGAGATCGACCGCCGCGTGCGCTCGAAGGCCTCGGCCTTGTCCGCCTCGGGGGCGTCGGAAGGATCCGGGTAGCCCCAGTGCACCTGCACCGGACTGCCCGGCCACCAGGGGCAGGTCTCGGCCGCGGCGCTGTCGCAGACGGTGATGACGATGCGCATCACGGGTGCATCCGGCGCAGCGAACTCGTCCCAGCTCTTGCTGCGGCAGCCGCTCGTGTCGACGCCGGCTCGCCGCAGCGCCTCGAGGGCGTGTGGGTTGACCCGGCCGCTGGGCGCGCTCCCGGCGCTATAGGCGCGCACGTTCTGGCCCGACCTCCGCGCCCAGTGGTTCAGCATGCACTCGGCGAGCACGCTGCGCGCCGAGTTGTGCGTGCACAGGATGAGGACGTTGCAGCCCACAGGCGCGCCGCCGGCTCAGCAACAGGACGAGGCGGGCTTCACGGCGATGCCGATCGGCTGGCCGCCCGCCGGGCCCAGGGGCGCCGGCGTCGCGCAGCAGGCGGTGCCGTCGTCCGCCGTGACCTTGGGCTCGCCGAAGACCGGGATGGTGCCCAGCGTGTGGAAGTGCTCCCAGGCGATGCCCTGCGGGTCGGTGACCCAGTGCTTCTCGCTGCGCGCGTAGCAGCAGCTCGTCGTGCCTTCGTCGAGCAGGGCCATGTCGGCGGCCCGGGCGCGCGCCTTCAGCTCGACCAGCTCTTCGGCCGTGTCGGTCTGGAAGCCGAGGTGATCGATGCCGGGCCGGCCGCCGCGCGTCGAGATGGCGAAGTTGATGCGCGGATCGTCGAGCATCCACTTGGCGTAGTCGCTCTCGACGCGGCTGGGTTCGGCGGCGAACAGCTTCGAGTAGAAGGCGATGCTCGCGGGCAGGTCTTCGACGTGGGCGTGGACGTGGAATCGCTTCATCGGGGGCTCCGTTCGGTTCGGGCGTCAGCAGTGGCAGGCGGCGCTGCCGGTCTCGACCGCGCAGGACGCGCCCGCGCAGCAGTTTTCGGTGAGGTAGTCGAGCAGCGCGTTCATGTGCCCGTAGGCCGCGCGGTAGATGATGTGGCGGCTGGACCGCTCGGTCGTCACGAGTCCCGCGGCCGTCAGCTCCTTCAGGTGGAAGGACAGCGTGTTCGGCGGAACGTCCAGCGCCTCGGCCATCGTGCCGGGCGTCAGGCCCGCGCGGCCGGTGACGACGAGGGCGCGGAAGACCTTCAGGCGCACCGGCTGGGCCAGCGCGGCCAGGGACTTGATCACCGCCAGTTCATCCATGATTCCAGAATAGTCGAACTATTAGCGCCGGTCAAGTGCGCCGGGGTGCGGGTCAGGCGGCGGCCTCGGCGGGCACCCACTGCCCGTCGACCAGCCGCTCGTGCGGCCGGAACTGGGCCTTGTAGGCCATCTTGGGGCTCTCGGCGATCCAGTAGCCGAGGTAGACGTTCGGCAATCGCAGCTGGCGGGTCTGCTCGATCTGCCACAGCACGTTGTAGGTGCCGTAGCTGGCGTCGGCCTCGGGTTCGTAGAAGGTGTAGACCGCGCTCAGGCCGTCGTTGAGGATGTCCAGGATGGAGACCATCTTCAGCACGCCGAGCCGGCCTTCGGGGGCCGGCTCGCGGAACTCGACCAGGCGCGAGTTGACGCGGCTCTGCAACAGGAACTGCGTGTACTGGTCGATGGAGTCCTGATCCATGCCGCCGCCGGCATGGCGTCCGGCCTGGTAGCGCAGGTAGAGCTGGTAATGCTCGGGCACGAAGCACAGGCGCAGCACGCGCGCCTGCAGGGTCTGGTGCGCCTTCCAGGCGCGACGCTGACTGCGCGTGGGCTTGAAGTGCGCGACCGGCACCCGCAGCGGCACGCAGGCGCGGCAGCCGTCGCAGTAGGGTCGGTAGGTGAACATGCCGCTGCGGCGAAAGCCGTTGGCCACCAGCCCCGAGTAGGCGTCGGCGTGGATCAGGTGGCTGGGCGTGGCGACCTGCGAGCGCGCCAGCTTGCCCGCCAGGTAGCTGCAGGGATAGGGCGCCGTCGCATAGAACTGCAGCGACGCAAGCGGAAGCTCTTTCGGGTGGGTCACGGTCCGGGCGGGCGGGGCGGAGGCGATGCGACTGATGCAGGATCCGGGCCGGCGTCCAGGTGCAGCTGGCCCCAGTGCGATCGATCATAGGTCCAATCCGACGGCGCCGGCTGCGCCACGGCCTGCGCGAGATGCCCCTCGAACGAGGGCCGCGGGATTTCGCGACCGCCCAGCGAGGCCAGGTGGTCGGTGCGCTGCTGGCAGTCGATCAGCGCGATGCCGTGGGCGCGGCAGAAGGCGACCAGCGCGGCCAGCGCGAGCTTCGAGGCATCGGTGGCGTGCGAGAACATCGACTCGCCGAAGAACATGCGCCCCAGGTTGACGCCGTAGAGGCCGCCGACCAGCCGGCCTTCGATCCAGGTCTCGACGCTGTGCACGGCGCCCTCGCGGTGCCAGTCGCAGTAGGCCGCGCGCAGCGCCGGCTGGATCCAGGTGCCGCGCTGGCCGTCGCGCGGGGTGTCGGCGCAGGCCGCGATGACGCGTTCGAAAGCGCTGTCGATGCGGATCTCGCAGTCGGGCGATGCGATGAAGCGGCGCAGCGTCTTGCGCAGGCTGTGCGAGAGCCGCAGCTCCGCCACCGGCAGCACCATGCGCGGATCGGGCGTCCACCACAGCACCGGCTGGCCGTCGCTGTACCAGGGGAAGATGCCGCGGCCATAGGCCTCGGCCAGGCGCGCCGGCGAGAGGTCGTCGCCGGCGGCCAGCAGGCCGGGCGCCTCGCTGTCGGCGGGCAGCGCGAACCGCGTGTCGGGCAGCGGGTCGTCGGGCCCCTGCAGCCAGGTCAGCATCGCGCGGCTCAGCCTTCGATGCGTCGCCGCAGCCGCCGCATCGCCAGCCAGGCGCTGACGGCGATCACTGGCACGGCGACCGCCATCACCGCTTCGACGGGCACCGGCAGGTTCGCGGCGTGGGCCCCCTTGGCCAGGTAGCCGATCAATCCGACACCGTAGTAGGTGATGGCCGCGACGGACAGGCCCTCGACCGCGGCCTGGAGGCGCAACTGCAGGTGCTGGCGCCGGTTCATCGTGTCCAGCAGGTCGCGCGCATGCGCCTGCTGCAGGGTCTCGACGCGCGTGCGCAGCAGCTCGCTGGCGCGCGACACGCGCTCCGACAGGGCGCCCAGCCGCCGCGAGGCCCAGACGGTGGTGGTCACCGCCGGCTTCAGGCGCCGATCGATGAACTCGCGCACCGTCTGCAGGCCTTCGACCCGGACTTCGCGCAGCTCGTCGATGCGCTGCTCGACCAGGTCGAAGTAGGCCGACGAGGCCGAGAAGCGGCTGTGGTGGCGCGCGTAGGCGCCCTCGATCTCGCGGGCCAGCCGCGTCAGCGAGTCCAGCAGCGCTTCCTCCTCGGATCCGCTGCTGCCATGGCCGGCGTCGGCCAGGCCGGCGAGCTGGCGCTCCAGCTCGTCGAGGCGACGCGCCACCTCGCGGGCTGGCGGCAGACCCAGCAGCGCCATCATCCGGTAGGTATCGATCTCGAGCAGCCGCTGCAGGTAGCGGCCCAGGCGGCGCGGCGTGACCGCCGGGTTGTGCACGCCGACCAGCCATCGGCCATAGCCGTCGGGATGCAGGCGAAAGTCGCTGAGGACCTGCAGGTCGCCGTCGGCGATGTCGCTGCCGACCAGCGACTCGGCGTCCAGCCAGCGCTCGGCCAGCGGGCGCAGCGGCTCGTCGCGCGGCAGCAGCACCTGCACGTTGGTGGCGACCAGCAGCTCGCCCGGCACGGCGGCCAACCAGTCGGCCGGCAGGCTGCGGTAGGCCGGTGCGGCGTCCGGGCCATCGTCCGGCCGCAGCGTGCGCCACACGGTGTACGACACGAACTCGGTGTGGCGCTCCCAGCGCAGCCGGCAACCGGGCAGGTCGACGCTGAGGTGGCTGGCATCCGGCGCGGGCAGCGGCAGGTGGTGGTCGCGCAGCAGGGTCTCGAGATGGGTGCGGTCGGCGACCTGCTGCTCGAGGCCGCAGACGAAGGCCAAGTGCGAGATCGTCAACGGCGCCTGCATGCGTTCGTAGGGGCGCGCATGGACCTCGTTGTGGAGCGAGGTGCGCAGCGGGTGGAGGCGGCGGGTCGGCATGGCCCTGCCAGTATCGCGCCGGCGCTGCGGTCGCGGCGCCGGCTCCGCTAGGATGGTCGCCCCCTGTCGATCGGAGCCTCGCCCCCGTGATCCGCCGCCGAGACCTGATGCTGAGCACCCTGGCCGCCGCGGCCCCGGGCGTGCGTGCCGATGACGTGCCGGGCTACGCGCGCGCTGCCTTCGACGCGAAGACGCTGCCCCAGCTGCTGAAGGCGCTGGGCCTGCCGGCGCCCACGGTCAGCACGGAGGTGCAGCTGCAGGTGCCCGAGCTCTTCGAGGATGGGGGTGTCGTGCCGGTGATGCTGGCGTGCTCCCAGCCCGGGGTGCGCCGGCTGCTGCTCGGCGTGGAGCGCAACCCGACGCTGCTGTCGGCGATCTTCGAGCCCGGTGACGCGCTCGAGCCGCAGATCCTGACGCGGGTGAAGATGCAGGAGACCTCGACCGTGCTGGCGCTCGCGGTGCTGAAGGACGGGCGCGTGCTGATGGCCAGCCGCGACGTCAAGATCACGCTCGGCGGCTGCGGGGGCGCGGCGGTCGATCCGGAGCCGGCGCGTGCGCCCCAGCCGACCTTGATCCGGGTCCAGCCCTCCGCGGGTGGCGCGGCGACGGTGCGCGCGCTGATGAAGCACGAGATGGAGAGCGGCCAGCGCAAGGACGGCAGCGGCCGCAGCATTCCGGCCTGGTACATCCAGCAGGTCGTCGCGCGGCTCAACGGCCAGCCGGTGCTGGCCGCGCAGTGGGGCACCGCGGTGTCACGCAATCCCTTCCTGCAGTTCGGCCTGCGCGGCAGCAAGTCCGGCGACCGTCTGTCGCTGAGCTGGGCCGACAACCATGGCGCCACCCGCAGCGACGAAGTCGCGGTCGGCTGACTCCGGCGCGGCCTGAGCCAGCTGCCGCCGTCGATCCGGCCCCGCCGGTCGACCAGCGGAGCCGCAACGGGGGTGGTCAAGTCAAGGCATCTGCCCAGATGTTCTTCGCCCAGCCGAGCGCGTAGCGTGCCTCGAGCGCATTGCGCTCGCCCGACAGGCCGCCCGAGCCAGCCACCGTCTTGAAGGTCTTCTCGGCCTCCACGTACTCGTGCACGCTGGCCACGTGCACCACCAGCTCCGGCGCCACGAAGCTGTAGCAGGTGTTGGTCAGCAGCGGCTTGGGGTTGGGCGCCAGGCCCGACAGCGTCGACACGACCGCCGCGGCGGCGACCTTGCCGTGCGAGTTGGCCATGTGACCCGACTTCGGCATGGCCGGCGCGATCTGGATCGAGTCGCCGATCACGTGGATGTCCTTCGCCGCCGTCGACTCGAAGGTCTGGTAGTCGACGCCGACCCAGCGCTTGTTGGAGTTCGCCAGGCCGGCGTCGACGACGATGCGGCCGGCGCGTTGCTGCGGCAGCACGTTCAGCACGTCGGCCTTGAAGTTCTCCTGAATCTCGAAGCGCAGCGTGCTGCCCTCGACGCCGACCACCTTGTGCTGCGGCCGGTACTCGATGATCCCCGGGTAGAGCTCGCTCCAGGCCTTCTTGAAGAGTGCCCCCTTGGAGGTGACGTCCTGGTTGGCGTCGAACAGCACGACCTTGGACTTCGGCTTGGCCTTCTTGAAGTAGGACGCCACCAGCGCCACGCGCTCGTAGGGCCCGGGTGGGCAGCGGTAAGGCGCCTCGGGGACGGTCAGCGCATAGACACCGCCGTCGGGCATCTGCTCGAGCTGGCGGCGCAGCGCCACCGTCTCGGGTCCGGCCTTCCAGGCCTGCAGCACGCGGCCGGCGGCCTGCGCTTCGGCCAGGCCGGCGATGGTGTCGAGCTGCAGGTCGATGCCGGGCGACACGATCAGCTTGTCGTAGCGGATGCTGCCGCCGCGGCCCAGGCTCACGGTCTTCTTGCCGGCGTCGATCGCGGTGGCGATGTCCTTGACGACGGTCACGCCGTGCTGGCGGCCGAGCCCGTCGTAGGGCGTGGCCAGCGAGGCCAGGTCGCGCGCACCTTCCAGCACCAGGTTGCTCAGGGGGCAGGAGATGAAGGCGTCGTTGGGCTCGATCAGCACCACGTCGATCTTGTAGTCGGACAGCAGGCGCACGTACTTGGCCGCAGTCGCGCCGCCGTAGCCGCCGCCGATCACGACGACCTTGGCCGACTCGGGAACGCGCGGACTCGCGCAGCCACCCAGCAGGCCCAGCAGGCCCAGCGATCCGCCGGCCTGGATCAGGGAACGTCTTTGCATCACGGTCTCCTCGATGTCACTTCTGGGCCGCGAAGTACGCGGCGATGGCCTCGAGCTGGGCCGGTGTGTAGCCCTTGGCGAGCTGGTGCATCACGGTCGCGGGGCGCTTGCCGTCGCGAAAGGCGTTGAGCTGCTCGATGAGGTAGGCCTTGTCCAGGCCGGCCAGGCGCTGCAGCCCGCTGTCGAGAGCGACCGACTTGCCGTCGGTGCCGTGGCAGTTGGCGCAGGTCGCGGCCCAGCTGCGCACCTGCAGGGCGCCGGCGTCCTGGGCCGGGGCCGCGCCGGCCGTGAGGCCGCCGGCCAGCAGTGTCGCCGCGAGCCGCAGCGTTGTCGATCCTCGCTTCATCGTGTGTCTCCTCGTGGGTCGGGTCGAATCCGGCCGGATGGTGCCAGCTGCGCGTGCCTTTGCAAATGCGCACGGCTCCTATCCATGCGCGCCACTCGCAGACAGCAGCGGCGTGTCGTGCGCGACCAGGTGGGCCTCGCCCTCCTCGAGGATGAAGTAGCGGAAGGCCTCGGCCGACGGCGACAGCAGCTTGGACAGCAGGTGCACGACGTTCCAGCTGCGCATCACCGGTGTGCCCTGGACGTCCAGCAGGTGCAGCAGCCCGGTGCGCAGCTCCAGGCCGATGGTGTGCAGCGACAGGAAGGACAGGCCCATGCCGGCCATCACCGCCTGCTTGATGGTCTCGTTGCTGGACATTTCCATGCTGATGCGCGGCTCGAAGCGGTGTTCCTTGACGAAGCGCACCATCGCGTTGCGCGTGCCCGAGCCCGGCTCGCGCACGACGAAGGGATAGGGTGCCAGCGCCTCCAGCGGCGGGTGGCCGAGGCGCAGCAGCGGATGGCCCGCGGGGGCGACGAACACGAAGGGATGCGCGGCGAAGGGCTCGGCGCGTGTCGCCAGCTCGCGCGGCGGCCGACCCATGATCGCGAGGTCGACCTCGTTGGCGCGCATCAGCTCGACCAGCTGCTCGCGGTTCTGTGCCACCTGGAGCTTGACGTCGATGCCGACGTGCTCCTCGCGAAAGCGCGCCAGCAGGCGCGGCACGAAGTACTGCGCGGTGCTGACCAAGCCGATGGTCAGCAGTCCGGTCTCCAGCCGCTGGAGGCGCGCCATGGTGTCGTCGGCGTCCTTCAAGGTGGCCAGCAGGCGCTTGGCATAGACCAGGTAGTACTCGCCGGCGGTGGAGAGTGCGACGCTGCGGCCGCTGCGCTCGAACAGCGGCAGGCCGACCTGCGACTCCAGCTCCTTGATTTGCATCGTCACGGCCGGCGGCGTCAGGTGCAGGTGCTCGGCGGCACGCGCGAAGCTGAGTTGGCGAGCCGCCTCAGCAAAAACCCTTAACTGCCGGAAGGTCACGTTCTTCATTCAGGTTAATCTGAAGTCGAGACCAATAAGTTCTGAATTCCGCTTAGTCAAATGGGACCTTATCGTCCGCACGAGCATGCGTCAACCGAAGTCACCCAGCACGGAGAGCCCGCGCGCCGGCTTGCCCACGAAGCGAGCGTGCGCAGCTCGATGGCGCGCTCCGCCGCGCGACGATCTCCACCCGCTGACCACGGCCAGCCCTCGTGGCCCCCGACTTCTCCCCAACGCCTGTATCCCCGCTGGAGCGCCCGCATGACCACCTCGATGGACCTCGAGCACTGGCTCGCTTCGCATCCGCCGGCCGTGGCCGACGTGGTGCGCCATGTCGCCTTGGCCTGCCAGCAGGTGTCGTGCCTGCTTGCACGCGGCCCGCTGGGCAGCGGTGCAGAGCAACCGGCTGCGGCGTCGCGAGTCGGCCTGGCCGACCGCTGCTTCGCGCGCGCCTTGTCCGGCTGCCCGCAGGTCGCCGGCTGGGTCAGCGAGGTTCAGGACGAGGTTCACGTCTCTTCGGAGTTCGGCAGCCAGGGTGCCTACCTGGTGGCCTACGAAGCGCTCGACCCGATCGCCAACGACGACGCCAACATCGCTGCCGGCAGCGTGTTCTCGGTGCTGCCGCACCTGTTCCGCGGCACGCCGGCCAGCGCAGCGGCCTTCATGCAGCCCGGGCGGCGCCAGGTGGCGGCCGGGTACGCGATCTATGGCCCGGCGACGCAACTCGTGCTCAGCCTCGGCGACGGCGTCCAGGTCTTCACGCTCGACCCCGACCGGCGCTTCGAGGCGGGCTGCTGGCTGCTGACCCGCGATGCGGTTCAGGTGCCGACGGTCGGCGCCGAGTTCGCGATCGATGCGGCGAACCAGCGTTATTGGGAGAAGCCCGTCCAGCGCTACGTGGCCGAGTGCGTGGCCGGCCAGGGCGGTCCGCGCGGCCGCGACTTCGGCATGCACTGGCTCGGCAGCCTGGTCGGCGAGGTGCACCGCCTGCTGATGCGCGGTGGCATCTACCTGCAACCGCGCGACACCCGGCAGCCCTACCGGCCGGGCCACCTGTGTTTGCTGCACCAGGCCGCGCCGCTGGCCTGGCTGGTGGAGCGTGCCGGCGGCACAGCGTCGAACGGCACCAGCGCCATCGTCGACCTGGTGCCCGACGCCTTGCACCAGCGAGTGCCCTTGATCCTGGGTTCGCGCGAGGAAGTCGAGCGCGTCATGGGCTACCACGCCGACCCGAGCGAGAACGTGTCGTGGCAGCTGTTCAAGACACGCTCGCTGTTCGTTCAGCCCAACGCCTGACGGTGTGCGATGTCGAGAAAGCATCCCATCATCGCGGTCACCGGCTCCAGCGGCGCCGGCACCACGACGGTCAAGCGCGTCTTCGAGAACATCTTCCGGCGCGAAGGCATCCGCGCCGCCGTGATCGAGGGCGACGCCTTCCACCGCTATCCGCGCACGGAGATGAAGGAGCTCATCGCCGAAGGCGACCGCGAGGGCCGCGCCGTCAGCCACTTCGGGCCCGACACCAACGAGTGGGACCAGCTTCACGCGCAGTTCCTCGCCTACGGCCAGCACGGCCGCTGCAAGACGCGGCTCTACCTCCACGGCGCCGAGGAGGCGGGGTCCTTTCGGCAGCCACCTGGCAGCTTCACGGCGTGGACCGATACCGCCGCCGACACCGACCTGCTGTTCTACGAGGGCCTGCACGGTTGCGTCAGGCACGGCGCCGTCGACCTGCCGAAGCTGGCCGACCTGAAGCTCGGTGTGGTGCCCATCATCAACCTCGAGTGGATCCAGAAGATCCACCGCGACACGCGCGACCGCGGCTACTCCAAGGAAGCGGTGCAGGACACGATCCTGCGTCGCATGCACGACTACATCCACTACATCGTGCCGCAGTTCGGCGAGACCGACATCAACTTCCAGCGCGTGCCGGTGGTCGACAC
>CAZTTC010000105.1:0-10668 GCA_964616015.1 uncultured Methylibium sp.
GCGCACGATGTCCTCGCCCTCGGCGATCTCCTGCGAGATGTTCTCGCGGATCACCGCCTTGAGCAGCTCTTCCTTGCTGGGGTAGTAGAGATAGAGCGTGCCCTTGGAGACCCCGGCGCGCGCGGCCACCTCTTCCGAGCGCGTCGCCGCGAAGCCCTTCTCGACGAACAGGTCGAGCGCGGCATCCAGCAGCTCCTGCGGACGGGCTTCCTTGCGACGCTGGCGGGCCGTCGGGGCAGGCGCAATGGGCGGGGCGATGCGGGGCATGGGCTTACTGACTGATCAGTCAGTAATGTAGCTTCTGAGGGAGGCAGGGTCAAACCGCGGGCCTTGACCCGCGTCAGGCCGCGAGCATGCCCGCAGGCCGCATGGCCCGCCCGTGGTCTGCGTGGCGCAGCGGTAAAGATCGTTGAAGTTGTCCCCGCACAGCGGCCTGCCACGAGGCCCTGCCTAGAATCGCGCCGCATGAAACGCAAGGCCTGGATGCTCGTCGTGGTGCTGCTCGCCCTGGGGGCGGCGGGTGCAGCGTGGTGGTTCGCGCGCGGCGACGACGGCGCACCCAAGTACCGCACCGCCAAGATCGAGCAGGGCGCGCTGCAGGCGGTGGTCGCCGCCGGCGGCACGGTCAACCCGGTGCGCCAGGTCAGCGTCGGCAGCCAGGTCTCGGGCCAGATCAAGGAGCTGTTCGCCGACTTCAACACCGAGGTCAAGGAAGGCCAGCTGATCGCGCGCATCGACCCCGAGAGCATCCAGTACCGCGTCCGTCAGGCCCAGGCCGATGTCGACGCAGCGCGCGCCCAGGCGCTGCAGGCCCAGGCCAACGTCGCGGCGGCGCAGGCGGCGGTGTCGCGCGCCCGGCTCGACGCCGACAACGCACAGCGCGACCTGCTGCGCAAGCAGGACCTGCTGGACCAGCAGTTCATCTCGCAGGCCGACTTCGAGACCACGCGCAACCTCGCCGGCACGCTGGCCGAGCAGCTCAAGGTGACGCAGGCGCAGGCCGAGGTCAGCAAGGCGCAGGCGATCAGCGCCCAGGCCACGGTGTCGCAGCGCAGCGCGGTGCTGGCCCAGGCCAACGTGGACCTGGCGCGCACCGAGATCCGCTCGCCGGTGAGCGGCGTGGTCGTCAAGCGCAGCGTCGATGTCGGCCAGACCGTGGCGGCCAGCCTGCAGGCGCCCGAGCTCTTCATCATCGCGCGCAACCTGAGCGACATGCAGGTCGAGGTGGCGATCGACGAGGCCGACATCGGCCGCGTGCGCGCCGGCCAGCCGGCGAGCTTCACCGTCGATGCCTTCCCGACGCGCACCTTCGAGGGCAAGGTCACCGCGGTGCGCAAGGCCGCGCTCAACACCAACAACGTCGTCACCTACACCGTGGTGGTGGCGTTCAGCAACGCCAGCGGCGGCGGCACGCAGCTGCTGCCCGGCATGACGGCGAACGCGCGCATCGTGACCGACACGCGCGAGCAGGTGCTCAAGCTGCCCAATGCCGCGCTGCGCGTGCGGCTGCCCGGCGTGGCCGAGCCGGCCGCGCCGGCTGCATCGCGGGCCGGTGGTGTGTCGGCCCCCGCCGCCGCAGCCACGCCGTCGGCACCCCCCGACGGCAACGCGCCGGCGCGCCCCGGCGGGCCGCTGCAGGCCTTTCGCGACGGCCTGGCCACGCAGGTGGGCCTGAGTGCCGAGCAGCTGGAGAAGGTCGATGCCATCACCGCCGGCCTGCGCCCGCGCTTCGCGGCACTGCGCGAGCTGCCGGAAGACGAGCGCGGCAAGGCGGCCGAGCGCGTGCGCGCCGAACTGCGTGCCCAGGTCGCGGGCCTGTTGACGACCGAGCAGAAGCCGAAGTACGAGCAGTTCATCGCCGAGACCACCGAACGCCGCGCCGGCGCGGCCGGCGGCGGCAGCACGCGCGGCCGCGTCTATGTGCTGGACGACCAGGGCCAGCCGCAGGCCGTCGCCGTGCGCCTGGGCATCAGCGACGGCAGCATGACCGAGCTGCTGGGCGGCAGCCTCAAGCCGGGCCAGGAGGTGATCACGGGCAGCGCGAGCGGGGCCGCGACGGTCGGTGGCGGCGGCAGGCCGAGCGGCCCGAGGCCGCTGTTCTAGGGGCCGCCATGGCGCTGATCGAGGCGCGCGACCTCGTCAAGACCTACCGCATGGGCCAGGCCCACGACGGTGCGGCCAACGAGGTGCATGCGCTGCGCGGCGTGTCGCTGGACATCGAGGCCGGCGATTTCGTCGCGATCATGGGCGCCTCGGGTTCGGGCAAGAGCACGCTGATGAACATCCTTGGCTGCCTGGACCAGCCCACCAGCGGCAGCTACCGCCTGGCCGACGAGAACGTCGAGCACCTGTCCGGCGATGCGCTCGCGGCGATCCGCAACCGCCGCATCGGCTTCGTGTTCCAGCAGTTCAACCTGCTGGCGCGCACTTCGGCGCGCGAGAACGTCGAGCTGCCGCTGGTCTACGCCGGCGTGCCGCCGAGGGAGCGCCATCCGCGCGCCATGGCCTGCCTGGAACAGGTCGGCATCGCCGCGCGCGCCGACCACACGCCGGCCGAGCTGTCGGGCGGCCAGCAGCAGCGCGTGGCCATCGCGCGCGCTCTGGTCAACCGCCCGCAGATGATCTTGGCCGACGAGCCGACCGGCGCGCTCGACAGCGCCACGTCCGAAGAGGTGATGCGCCTGCTGACCGAGCTGAACGCCGGCGGCATCACCATCATCCTGGTCACGCACGAGTCCGACATCGCCGCCTGGGCGCGGCGCCGCATCGTGTTCCGCGACGGCCACATCGTCGAGGACGTACGGCAGGCGCAGCGGGTGCCGGCGTGAACGTCCTCGCAGCCCTTCGCGCCGGATGAACGCGCTCGCAGCCCTCCGCTCCGCGTGGCGCGCGCTCGCCACCAACCTGCTGCGCAGCATCCTCACGATGCTGGGCATCATCATCGGCGTGGCCGCGGTGATCACCACCATCGCCATCGGCAGCGGCGCGCAGCAGCGCGTGGCCGAGCAGATCAAGAGCCTGGGCTCGAACGCCATCCTGGTGCTGCCGGGCGCGCAGACCAGCGGCGGCGTGCGGCTGGGCGCGCAGACCGGCCAGGCGCTGGTGGAGGAGGACGCCTACGCGATCGCGCGCGAGGTCGCCGAGGTCGAGGTGGCCGCACCCAGCCTGCGCACCGGCACCCAGATCGTTGCCGGCGGCGCCAACTGGGCCTCGTCGGCCTTCGGCACCACCAACGACTACATGCAGGCGCGCGACTGGCCGCTGGCCAGCGGCCGCAACTTCGAGTCCAGCGAGCTGGCCGGGTCGGGCAAGGTGGCCATCGTCGGCCTCACGGTCGCGCAGCAGCTGTTCGGCGATGCCGACCCGATCGACCAGGTGATCCGCGTGAAGAAGGTGCCGCTCACCGTGGTGGGCGTGCTGTCGCGCAAGGGGCAGAACAGCTTCGGCCAGGATCAGGACGACGTCGTGATGGTGCCGATCTCGACCTTCCGCAACCGCATCCAGGGACAGGCCGGCGGGCGGCTCAAGCGCGTCGGCGCGATCAGTGTCAAGGTGGTGGACGGCGCCGACATGAAGCTGGCGGAAGCCAACATCCGCGAGCTGCTGCGCCAGCGCCACCGCCTGCAGCCGGGCCAGGATGACGACTTCAGCATCCGCAACCTGACCGAAGTGCTGCAGGCGCAGGAGGCGTCGAGCCGCGTGCTGGCGCTGCTGCTGGCCGCGGTGGCCGGCGTGAGCCTGGTGGTCGGCGGCATCGGCATCATGAACATCATGCTGGTCAGCGTGACCGAGCGCACCCGCGAGATCGGCCTGCGCATGGCGGTCGGCGCGCGCAGCAAGGACATCCTGGCGCAGTTCCTGATCGAGGCTGTGACGCTCAGCCTCGTCGGCGGCGCGATCGGCATCGTCATCGGCGCGCTGGCCACCTGGGCCGTCGCCACCTTCGCCGGCTGGCAGGTGGCGATGGACCCGAGCGCGATCGCGCTCGCGGTCAGCTTCTCGGCCGCGGTCGGCGTGTTCTTCGGCTTCTACCCGGCGCGGCGCGCAGCGGGGCTGTTGCCGATCCAGGCGCTGCGCTACGAGTAGGGGCTCCTGCGGGCTTGCTCTTTGCCCGCCGCGACGGGCTTACTGGCTTACTCTTTGCCCGCCGCGACGGGCTTACTCTTTGCCCGCCGCGACGGGCTTACTCTTTCCTACAGACTCGTGGTGTGGGGATCGGCCCCGTGCATTGACGCATCCCGGGTGCAGTCCGATCATCGTTCGCGTCACGTCCCTGTGCCGCCACCGATCGAGGAGCCCCGCATGAAGTCAGCGACCCTGTTCCAGCGCTTCGCATCCGGTGCCGCGATCGCCGCGCTGCTGGCCTCGACCGGCCTGCCCGCCACCGCGCGTCAACCGGATCCCGTCAGGACCCCCGGCACGCCCCCCGGCATCACGCTGCCGCCGACCAGCGACACCGTGCCGCCGCCGGCCTGGGACGGCGTGGCCTACAAGGGCGGCGTGGTGTCGGTGTCGCATCCGCTCGCAGCGAAGGCCGGCGCCGACGTGCTGGCGCGCGGCGGCAACGCCATCGACGCGGCCGCGGCGATCCAGTTCATGCTCAACGTCGTCGAGCCGCAGTTCTCGGGCATCGGCGGCGGCGGTTTCATGATGATCCACCTCGCGCGGCCGAACAAGACCTTCGCGATCGACGGCCGCGAGAAGGCGCCCGCGGCGGCGACGCCGACGCAGTTCGTGCTGACCGACGTGCCCGCGGCCCAGCGCTTCACCATCGCCTCGACCAGCGGACTGGCGGTCGGCGTGCCGGGCACGCTGGCGACGGTGGACCACGCGCTGCGCCACTGGGGCACGATCCGCCTGTCCGAGGCGCTGGCGCCGGCCATCGAGGTGGCCGAGAAGGGCTTCGCGATCAACCGCTTCCTCGCCGCCAACATCGCCGGCGACGGGGGACGCACCGGCTTCCAGCCCGAGACCGCGGCGATCTTCCGCCCCGGCGGCGTGCCGCTGGCCGAGGGCGCGCTGCTGGTGCAGCCCGACCTGGCCAGGACCTTTCGCCTGATCGCGAAGCACGGCCCGCGCGTCTTCTACCGCGGCGAGATCGCCGAGGCCATCGTCGCGGCGCAGCGGCGCACGCGCACGCCGGTGGCGACCGAAGGCGTGGGCCGCATGACGCTCAAGGACCTGGCCGACTACCGCAGCGTGATCCGCGAGCCCATCCGCGTCGACTACCGCGGCTGGACCGTGGCCGACATGGCGCCGCCCTCGTCGGGCGGGCTGACCGTGGGCCAGATGCTCGAGATGGTCGAGCGCTTCCCGATCGGTGATGCCGCGCAGGGCTTCGGCTTCGGCAGTGCGACGACGCTGCACGTGATGACCGAGGCGATGCGCCTGGCCTTCGCCGACCGCGCGGTGTGGATGGGCGACGAGGACTTCGTGCCGGTGCCCAAGACCGGACTGCTGAACCAGGACTACGTCGCCGGCCGCTCGGCGATGATCAGCACCACGTCGCGCATGACCACGCCGGCGGCCGGCAACCCGCTGCCCTACGACAGCGCGGGCGACGGCAAGAAGGACCGGCGCTTCACGCCCAGGCAGGACGACGACGACCACCGGCCCTCGCACACCACGCACTACTCGGTGGTCGACCGGTGGGGCAACGTGGTCAGCTTCACGACCACGATCGAGGCCACCTGGGGCACCGGCATCACCGTGCCGGGCTACGGCTTCCTGCTCAACAACGAGCTGACCGACTTCAACTTCGACCCGGCCTTCAACGCCGCGACCGGCAATCCCGGCGCCAACGACGTGGCGCCCGGCAAGCGGCCGCGCAGCTCGATGGCGCCGGCGATCGTCTTCAAGGGCCGCGAGCCGGTGCTGGCCTACGGCTCGCCGGGCGGCGCGACCATCATCAACTCGGTGTTCAACGTGACGCTCAACCTCATCGACCATGGCATGAGCATCCAGCAGGCGATCAACGCGCCGCGCCTGTCGGTCACCAGCGCGGCCGGCACGATCTCCTGCGAGGGCGTCGAGCCCTTCATGCAGCCCAGGTTCGACGTCGCCACGCAGGACGCGCTGCGCGCGCTGGGTCACCTGGGGCTGGGCGCGACCGGCGGCAACGGCTGCCTCGCGACCATCGGCTCGGTGCAGGGCGTGGTGATGGACCTGCGCAGCGGGCGCCAGTACGGCGGCGCGGACCTGCGGCGCGAGGGCACGGTGATCGGGCTCGAGCCCGTCAAGGCGAAGGGCCCGAAGGACCGCGATGGCGAGGCGTCGGACGACGACTGAGCCGGCCGCGCCGTCACGCGCCGGCGCGCCGGCTCACACGCCGGCCGCGCCGATCTCTGCGAAGGCGTGGTTCAGCCACAGCTTGAGCCGCTGCCGCTCCATCAGGCCGAGCGTCGGGCCTTCCTTGCCGCTGACGTTCTTGGCGGCCCAGAAGCTGCTGTTGCTGGCGTCGATCTTCTGCACCAGCGCGTCGTGCAGACGGCGGATGTCGACGACGCGGGCGCCCAGCGCCACCGCGCGCGCCTGCTCGCCCGACTTCTCGAGCTGGCTGAAGTCGTCGCCGCGCAGCTGGTTGCGCACCAGCACGTAGCGCAGGCGCTGGCCGAAGCGGTCGAGCAGGCGCTTGAGCAGGTCGACCGAATCCTTGCCGGCGTCCATCACGTGCCAGTAGTGGATCGCGACCCCCGACAGGTCCGCCAGGTCGAGCACGCCGGACTCGTCCATCCACTTGACCAGCGGGTCGTGGGTCTGCGCCGCCAGGTCGACCAGCACGCGGCGGCCCGGCTGCTCGATCGCCGATTCGACGATGGCGTCGAGCGCCTCGTAGCGGTCGACCAGCACCGGCGAGGCGTAGCCGGCGTAGAAGCGCATCAGCGAGCCGTGCGAGCGGTCGGTGTCGTAGCCGACGAAGGGCAGCTGGTGGTCGATGAAGTACTGGGCCAGCAGGCGCGCGACCAGCGACTTGCCGACGCCGCCTTTCTCGCCGCCGATCAGGTGCACCTTGGACGTGTTGCCGGCTTCGAGCGTGGGGATCTGCGACATCGCGATGGGGCTCCGTGAGGGGGCAGGGTGGGCCGATTGTGCAGTGCCGTGCCGTGCCGGGTCGCGCCGGCCGGTCGGCGCGCCGATACCGCAGGTCACGATTGCAAAGCCTGCACTGCCGTTTTGCGGCAGCGGCCGGCCGGCGATGCCGGTGAGCGCGACGACCCACCGCCCTTTCTGGTCACGCCCGGGGAGCGGGCGCGCCACGCTGCGACCGTGCGACGCACGCCGCGGCGCGGCCCGGCGGACGGCTGACGGGTCGCCGGCGGGAGGCCAGCGGCTGACCGGCCCGCCGAACGTGAACTGCTTGGCACTTCGCCGCCATCGGCCGCCGGGCTGGCGCGCGAGTTGCGGGTCATCGAGCAACTGTGTCCAAGCGCGTCCGACGGCGACCGCCGAGACCTCACCCCCCCCACCGCCCTCCTGCAAGCCCCGACCATGAAGACCCTGCAACGTCGTGTGGCCCTGCTGGCCGGACTGGCTGCGACGCTGCTGGCCGGCGGCTGCACCACCACCGCGCTGGTGGTCGGCGCAGTGAGCGTGGCCACCGACACCAGCATGTCGTGGGCCATCGTCAAGCATGTGCACGACAAGCTCACCGACGGCGATCCGGTCTCCTGCCTGCGGCTGGACAGCGTCAGCCGCGCGCTCAGCCCGCGCTGCGGCGCGTACCGGCCCGGCAGCCTGAAGCGCGAGGACCTGGCTGTCGCGCAGGTCCACCTGCAAGCCTGCCCGCTCGCCATCGCGACGGCCGACGCGCGCCTGTGGCCGGTGTTGCCCGAACTGCTGGACAAGGGCGCCCAGCCCGAGAGCTGCCTGCAGTCGCCGCTGGTCAAGCTGGCGCAGCAGCCGGGCTGCCCGGACGTCTCCGCGGCCTCGCCCGAGGTGCTGCGCGCGTTCGCGTGGATGGCCGAGGCCGATGCCCGTGCGATCCGCCACGACGTCGTGCGCGCCTTCAGCTGCCCCGGCGCACGCAGGGCCGGCCTGGACCGCGTGCTGGAGCGCTGGCAGGCCGCCGGCGCGCTGCAGCCCGACGCGGTCGGCTTCGGCGTGCTGGGCGCGCTGCATCCCGACTACCTGGACTCGCCGTTCGCGCGCCGCCTGGAGGCCGCCGGCCACACCGCGCAGGCCGCGCTGGCGCCGTATGAAGGCAAGCAGCGCCCCGGCTTCGAGGACGCCTTGCGCGGCAGCCACTGGGTCGCGCTGGACTGGTGGCTGACCCGCGTGCCGACGCTCGCTAACAGCGTGCCGCCGCTGCAGGGCGACCGGTTGCCCTGGCTGCCGCTGGCGCGCGTGCTGGTGCCGAGCTTCCTGGACGATCCCGAGCGCCAGCGCGACAGCATCGAGTTCCTGCTGGCCTACGGCGCCAACCCGCGCCAGAAGCTGCCGCACAGCCGGCAGCAGTCGGTGACGACGCAGGCGATCGCGCTGAAGAGCCCGCATGTCGCGCTGCTGCAGCAGCCGCCGCGGCCGCGCCGCGACGCGACGCCGACGCTGGCCGACGGCGTGCCGCGCACGCCGCCGTCCGCCACCGCCGCGGCGCTGGTGCTGACGACCGCGCGCTGACGGCGCGCTGTCTCTGCCCGCGGCAAGCGACCGCGGCCTGTTATGGTCGGTGTCGTCACGGAGTCCGCCATCGCCATCGATCCCTCGCCGACCAGCCGCCCCGTCTCCTCGCCGCGCGCGCGCCGTTCGAAGCGGCCTCAGGCCGCTGCCGTGTCGATCGCCTTGCCCCTGCTGCGCCGCGAGGTTTTGCGCGAAGGGCTGCAACGCGCCGTCGAGCACCTCAAGGCCCACCGCGCCGACCTGATCGGCGACGGCTTCATCGCCGACTACGTGGCGCTCGACTGGCTGGAGTGGCACGGCGGCAGCCTGCGCCTGACGGTGGTCGGCGGCAACGTCTGCCGCCAGGTGGCGCTGCGCTAGTGGCGACCGGCGCCCCGGGGACCGCGATGCCCGCGCCGCCGCCGACCCAAGCGCCGCTGCAGGCCGCCGAGGCGCCGGTTTCGCCGACATCGATCGAGCCGCTGCTGCTGGCCGCGACCCGCGTCTCCACCTTCCTCGAGCAGCGCCTGCTGACCCAGGCCAGCGGCTTCTTCTTCCAGCGCGACCAGCGGCTCTACCTCGTCACCAGCCGCCATGTCTGCTTCGACGAACCCAGCGGCCACCACCCGGACCGCCTGGAGATCGAACTGCACACCGATGCCGGCAACATGACCGACTCGATCGGCTTCTCGATCCCGCTCTACCGCAACGGCCAGGGCGTCTGGATCGAGGGGCTGGACGGCTCTGGCGAAATCGACGTCGCGGTGGTCGAGCTCGAGCGCGACGCGCTGCCGGCCACGGCGATCATCCGCGCCTTCACGCCGCATCACCTCGAGGCGGCGGAGGTGGCCGCGGTCGAGGTCGGGACCTCGCTGCTGATCGTGGGCTTTCCGCTCGGTTTCCACGACACGCTGCACCACCTGCCGGTGGTGCGGCAGGCGGTGATCGCCTCGTCCTACGGCATGCGCTTCAAGGGCGAGGGCTACTTCCTCACCGACGCGCGCACGCACCGCGGCACCAGCGGCGCGCCGGTGGTCGCGCGGCTGGCGGCACCGCTGCCCGAGGCGGCTCGCGACGAACTGCGCCAGCTGCCCTGGTTGTTGCTGGGCGTGCACTCCGCGCGGCTCGACGTCGACGGCCGCGACCTCGGCCTCGACGAGGCCCTGGGCCTGAACTGCGCCTGGTACGCCGATATCCTGATGGTGCTGACGCGCGAACAGCGCCCCCCCGCGACGCCCGCCCCCGACCGTCCGCGCTGAGCCCGTCGAGGCGTCGCGCGGGGCGGCTCGACCGGGCCGGCCCGAACGGGGCGCCGCAGGCCGAGCCGATAAGATCCGCGGCTTCGCACGGCGAAGCACAACACGGAGCGCGCTTTCTTGGACATCCTGCTGCTGGTCAAGGCCGCCGTCATGGGCATCGTCGAGGGACTCACCGAGTTCCTGCCGATCTCCAGCACCGGGCACCTGATCCTCACGGCCTCGCTGCTCGACTTCACCGGCGATGTGGTCAAGGTCTTCGAGATCGCGATCCAGACCGGCGCCATGCTCGCCGTGGTGTGGGAGTACCGGGTGCGCCTGATGTCCACCGTGCGCGGCATCGCCAGCGAGCCCGTCGCGCAGCGCTTTGCGCGCAACGTCGCGATCGCCTTCCTGCCGGCGGTGGTGTTCGGCCTGGCGCTCGGCAGCGTGATCAAGGCGCATCTCTTCCACCCGGTGCCGGTGGCGCTGGCCTTCGTCGTCGGCGGGCTGATCATCCTGTGGGTCGAGCGACGCCACCGCCGCCTGTTCGGCGAGCGCGACCTGGAAGGCCAGCGCACTGCGCGCGTCGAGACGGTCGACGACATGAGCGCGCTCGACGCGCTGAAGGTCGGGCTGGTGCAATGCCTGGCGTTGATCCCCGGCACCAGCCGCTCGGGCGCCACCATCATCGGCGCGATGCTGTTCGGCTTCTCGCGCAAGGCGGCCACCGAGTTCAGCTTCTACCTCGGCATCCCGACGCTGATGGGCGCGGGGGCGTACTCGGTGTGGAAGCAGCGCGAGCTGCTGGCCTGGTCCGACGCGCCGGTGTTCGCGG
>CAZTTC010000106.1:0-10432 GCA_964616015.1 uncultured Methylibium sp.
CCGCCGCGCAGGCCTTCGACCCGCTGGAGTTCGACCGCTTCACGCGCTTCCAGGAACTGACGCGGATGATGGCCGAGTCGGTCAACGACGTGGCCACGGTGCAACGCACGCTGCAGCGCACGCTGGAGACGGCAGAGGACGAACTGGCCTCGCAGGCGCGGCTCACGCGCGACCTGCAGGACGACCTGCTGCGCACCCGCATGGTCGAGTTCGAGGGCCTGTCCGAGCGCCTGTACCGCGTCGTGCGCCAGGCCGCCAAGGAGACCGGCAAGCAGGTCCGCCTGGACATCGTCGGCGGCTCGATCGAAGTCGACCGCGGCGTGCTCGACCGCATGACCGGCGCCTTCGAACACCTGCTGCGCAACTGCATCACCCACGGCATCGAGGCGCCCGAGGTGCGCGGTGCCGCCGGCAAGGACGCCGTCGGCAGCATCGTCGTCTCGCTGCACCAGGAAGGCAACGAAGTCAGCGTCGAGTTCCGCGACGACGGCGCCGGCCTCCACCTGGCGCGCATCCGCGACAAGGCGGTCGCGATGGGGCTGATCGACGGCAGGGTCCAGCACGCCGACGCCGAGCTGGCGAACCTGATCTTCATGCCCGGCTTCAGCACCGCCGACAAGGTGACCGAACTGGCCGGCCGCGGCGTCGGCATGGACGTCGTGCGCTCCGAGGTCAACGCCCTCGGCGGCCGCATCGAGACCGCCAGCGCCCAGGGCCAAGGCACGAGCTTCAAGCTGGTGTTGCCGCTGACCACCGCGGTCACGCAGGTCGTGATGCTGCGCGCCGGCGATGCCGTCGTGTCAGTGCCGGCCACGCTGATCGAGATCGTGCGTCGCGCCAGCCCGGCCGAGGTCGACCAGGCCTACGCCACCGGCGCCTACGTCTACGGCGAACACTCGCTGCCCTTCTTCTGGCTGGGCGCGTTGCTGCAGATGAGCCCGCGCGGTGGCGATGCCGGCGCGCGGTCGCAGCCGGTGATCGTGGTGCGCTCGGCCGCACAGCGCATCGTGCTGCACGTCGACGAAGTGCTGGGCAACCAGGAAGTGGTGGTCAAGAACCTCGGGCCGCAACTGTCGCGCCTGCCCGGCTTGGCCGGCATGACGCTGCTCGCCTCGGGCGCCGTCGCGCTGATCTACAACCCGGTGGCGCTGGCCACGGTCTACGGCGATGCCGCGCGCCAGGCCATGGCCGCCGCGCTGCGCGCGCCGCAGCAGCCCGTCGTCATGCAGCCGGTGCTGCCGGCGGCACCGATGGCGCCGCTGGTGCTGGTGGTCGACGACTCGCTCACGGTGCGCCGCGTGACCCAGCGCCTGCTGGCCCGCGAAGGCTATCGCGTCGCGCTGGCCAAGGACGGCCTCGACGCGCTGGAGCGCCTGGCCGAGGAACGCCCGGCGATCGTGCTCAGCGACATCGAGATGCCGCGCATGGACGGCTTCGACCTCGTGCGCAACATCCGCGGCGACGTGAAGCTGGCCTCGCTGCCGGTCATCATGATCACCTCGCGCATCGCGCAGAAGCACCGCGATTACGCCGCCGAGCTGGGCGTGAACCACTACCTCGGCAAGCCCTACAGCGAAGAAGAGCTGCTGGCGCTGATCGGCCGCTACTGCGCGATGGAGCAGGCCGCGGTCTGACCGACGGCCGGCGCGGCGGGCTGAACTTCAGCGCGCCGCGCCCGCGTAATCCTGCTGGCGCCAGGCCTCGAACACCGCCACCGCCACCGCGTTCGACAGGTTCAGACTGCGCTGCCCCGCGCGCATCGGCAGCCGCAGGCGCTGCGCCGGCGACGCGAAGGCCGCCTCCAGCAGCGCCGGCGCGAGACCGCTCGTCTCGCACCCGAACACGAGCCAGTCCTCCGGCGCGAAGCGCGCCTGCGCCAGCGGCGTGCTGGCGCGCGTGGTGAACGCGAACATCCGCGAAGGATCGGGCCGCTCCGTCGCCCGCAGCGCCTCCCAGGACGCATGCCGGCGCACGGCCGTGTACTCGCGATAGTCCAGCCCGGCGCGCTGCAGCAGCTTGTCCTCCATCGAGAAGCCCAGCGGCTCCACCAGGTGCAGCGTGCAGCCGGTGTTGGCCGCCAGCCGGATCACATTGCCGGTGTTGGGCGGAATCTCGGGGTGGACGAGGACGATGTGGAACATGGCGCTGCAGCAGTGCGCATTGTCGGCCGTCATCAACCCGCCGCTACCCCGGCACGATCAGCATCACGCTCACCAGCGTCAGCACCGCGGCCCCCGCCTGCCGCGACGCGGCGGCGCGCCGCAGGCCCGGGTGCAGCGCGAGGCCGCTGCACACGAGGGCAGCGACGCCGCCGGCCGCCAGCAGCATCGCCGCCAGGTGGACGCCGACCGCCGCCAGCGCCAGCACCATCGAGCCCGACGCGGTGATCGCGCGCGCCGGGCCGTCGGCCAGGCACAGCGGCACGAGCGCCGGCACCAGCATCATCCCGGCGCCGTGCGCGCAGGCGGCCGGCACGGTGCCCAGCGCCAGGCCGAGCTTGCTGCCGACGTGATCACCGTCCGCACCGCAGCGCGGCAGCAGGCACGCCGCCGCGCCCAGCAGCGGCGCGCCGGCCAGCCACTGGCACAACACGCGGTCGACCGCGATGCCCTGCGCGACGACGGCAGCGACCGCCGCGATCGCCGCCACGTGGGCGGCCGCCACGGGCAGCAGCGCACGCCATGCCGGGCCGCGATCGCCACCGCGCGGGCCGCAGGCGGCGACGAAGACCCAGCCGCTGGCCGGGCTCAGGCCATGCAGCGCCCCGAGCCCGGCGACCGCGAGCCACGGCCAGGGATCGCCCATGGCCGCGCTCTTCAGGCCTTCGCCCCGCAGCAGCTCGCGACGGGCGTCGTCGCGGGTTGCTGCTCGTAGCGGTCGTGATGCCGCACCCAGGCCATCGGGTGCGACAGGCCGGCCTCGTCGCGGCCCTGGGGCACCAGGTCCAGCAGCGGGTAGGTGCCCATCATCACCTCGACGCCGCGCCCGTAGCGCGAGTAGGTGTGAAAGACCTCGCCCGACTCGCCGCGGCGAAACACGCTGATGCCCGGCGCCTCCTCCACCGGAAAGGGCCGCAGCGCGTAGTTGTAGTGGACCTTGCCCTCGGCCATCGCCTCCGGCGAGAAGCTCACGCCGAAGTCGCGGTTGAAGTCGCTGCCGTGCGATGACACCCAGCGGAACTGCCAGCCCATGCGCCGCCGAAAGCGCTCGATGTCGGCCAGCGGCGCGCGCGACACGACCAGCAGCGTCACGTCGCGATGCGCCAGGTGCGCCATCGCGCCGTCGTGGTGGTCGGCCATGTACGAGCAGCTCGCGCAGCCCTGCTCCCAGCCCGGCGCGAACATGAAGTGCTGCACCAGCAGCTGGCTGCGGCCGTCGAACAGCTGGTCCAGCGAGCGCAGGCCCTCGGGGGTGTCGAAGACGTAGCGCTTGTCGACGCGCACCCAGGGCAGGGCGCGGCGCTCGGCGGCGATCTGGTCGCCCAGGCGCGTCAGCTCCTTCTCGCGTTCCAGCAGGGCCAGGCGCTTGGCCAGCCAGTGGTCGCGGGAAACGATGGGTGCTTTCGTCGAGGGCTTGGTTTCGATGACAGTGGTGTTCATTGGGTGCTCCTTGGGGAGGGGAAGAACGGGACGTGGGCATGCTGCTGCCGCCGGTCGCCACGGACCGGTGGGCAGGGACACGAGGGGAACGACGGCGCGGCAGGACCCTGCCGCGCGCGCTTCAGGGAACCCGGGACTTCGGGCGGCGCACGGCGCGGACCTTGCCGCTGGCGCCGCCGCCGCAATAGAAGTGCCCGGCGCCGTCGGACTCGAGCCCGCTGATGCCGGTGCCGGGCGGCATCGCCAGCCGTTCCAGCACGCTGCCGTCGCCCGGGTCGATGCGGCGCAGCTCGCTCTCGTCGTCGTCCCAGGTGGCGTGCCACAGCTCGCTGTCGACCCAGCTCACGCCGGTGACGTAGCGGTTGGACTCGATGCTGCGAAGGATGGCACCGGTCTGCGGGTCGATCTGGTAGATCTTGCGGTCGCGGTACTGGCCCACCCACAGGCTGCCTTCGGCCCAGGCCAGGCCCGAGTCGCGGCCCTGGCCGGGCGAGGGGATCGACGCCAGCACCTCGCCGGTGGCAGGGTCGATCTTGTCGATGCGCGACTCGGCGATCTGGTACAGGTGCGTGCCGTCGAAGGCGGTGCCGGCGTCGGCGGCGCGGGCCAGCGTCTGCGCGACCTCGCCGCTGGCCGGGTCGATCGCGATCAGTTGGGCGCCGCCGGCGGCCCAGATGTGCCGGCCGTCGTGGCTGACGCCGCCGATGCGGTCGATGCCGGGGAAGGGTCCGTACTCGCGCACGATCTCGGCGGGGCGGGTGGCGGGCGGGTTGTCCTTGTTGCTGCTGCTGGCGGATGAGGATGAGGTCTTGCTCATGCGGGGCTTTCGTTCGGCGCCTCGGTGCGGCGCCACGGAAGCCAATCTACGTGAGCGGCAGCGCAGCGGGGAGTAACAAGATCGTCGTGAATCCCGCCAGCGGCGGCGCCAGCCAGCGCTGCGCGCGTGCGCGGCCGATCGACCGCGCACGGCCCGCGGACTCCAGGTCGACCAGCGCGCGCTGCACCGTGCGCTGACTGTCGCCCAGCGCCAGGGCCAGTGCCGACGTGGACCAGGTCGCGCCGTCCGCCAGCAGCGCCAGCAGCGCGCCCGCCTCCCCATCCACCGGCGGCAGCAGCACCGCGACCTCGCGCCCGCCCTGCGGCAGCAGCGCATAGCCGCGCGGCGTGGCGTCGACGCGCGCCAGCGGCGCGACCAGCGCGCGCAGGCGCCCGATCTCGACGCGCAGCCGCGCGCGGTGCGTCTCGTCGGGGCGGCGGGTGCGGAAGGCGCGCGCGATCAGCGCATCGCGATCGGCATCGCCCGGCCAGGCCTCGGCCAGCGCACGCGCCAGACCGAACAGCACCGGACGGCGTGCCAGCGACAGCCCGGCGTCGCCGGCCTGCACGCGGTGACGGCAGGCGTCGACCACCAGCGCACCCGAGGCGAGCAAGGCCTCCACCTCGGCCAGGCGCAGCGGCTGCTCGGCGCCCACGCTCAGCCGCCGCGCGGCCGGCCGGTGGAGCGCGGCGCGCGCCTCGGTCACCTCGGCCGCCAGCGCGGGCACACCGGCGCGTCGGGCTGCGTCGTGCGCGCGCCGCAGCGCGGCCTGGGCCTCGGCGGTGCGCAGCGAACGCAGCGCCAGCTCGGCCGCGGCCAGCTCGGCCACGGCACGCAGCGACGGCGTCAGCGCGGGCGCGTCGATGGCGGCCAGCGCCTCGGCGGCGTCGGCCAGCCGGCCCAGCAGCAGCAGGCGGCGCAGCGCGATCAGTCGGGCCTGCAGTGCATTGGCCGGGTCGTCGCGCGCGGCCAGCGTGTCGGCCGCGGCGGCCAGCGTGCGCGGCGACCCGCGCAGGTCGCGCATGGCCAGCGCCACCTCGGCCTCGGCGACGACGCAACGCGCCCGGGACAGCGCCTCGTGCGGCCCGAAGCCGCGTGCCGCGCGACGCAGCAGGTCGCGGGCGCGTAGATGATCGCCCAGTTGCGCCATCGCGATGCCGCGCAGCGCGAGGGCTGGCGGATCGTCACGCAAGGCCACGCGCTTGAGCGCCCCGATCGCGTCGCCAGCGACCAGGGCGCGCGCGGCTGCGGCGATGAGGGAGTCCATGGGGGCAGGTTATAGCGGGCTGCGGCGAACGAAGTATGCACAGCGTGGTTGTGCGGCTGTTCGCGATGACCGAGCGCGGAGAGTCGAAAGGAAGGGCGCGGCATCGGCGGCCACCACCGGCTCGGACCAGTAGTCATACGAGATGAACATGCGATGCTGGTAGCTTTGCAATATGCCCCATGGTCGCGCAGTGGCGCCTAGCATCGCGGCTGGACTGGCTTCGGGTTACCACGGCGCTCGGGTGCATCGAGCGGACCAGCCACCGTATGGCGAGGCAACCGTCGCGACTGGATCACAAACTGCGCACTCGTTTCCCGCGCCTGTGGCTGACCGGTCCGGTTCGAAAGCCTCGTAGCCTCCGTCGATTAGAGCCGAGCCCGCCCCCCGCAACACGCCCGTCGTTTCCCCGCCCCACCCGCGCTCTAGACTCCGCGCCACCCCCATCGCGAGGAGCCGCATGCATCGCCCGCCGATCCGCGCAGCCTGGTCGCTGCTCCGGTTGTCGTCGCTGCTGCTCGCGGCCGTGCCCGCGCAGGCCGTCACCATTGCCAGCGTCTCGCCGCAGGGCGAGGTCGCGCAGGTCCGGCAGGTCACCGTCAAGTTTTCCGAGGCGGTGGTCGCCTTCGGCGATCCGCGGCTGCCGGATCCCGTGGCGCTGCAGTGCGAGGGCGCCGCGCCGGCCGGGGCCGGGCGGTGGTCGAGCGACCGGGTCTGGCTCTACGACTTTCGCGAGGCCCTGGGTCCCGGCGTGCGCTGCGAGGTGCGCGGCTCGAGCTCGAAGGCGCCGCAGACGCCGCGCTGACGAGCGTTGCACCCCCCGGGGCGACGATCAAGTCACGCTCAGGGCGGCGTGCGCGCGACGACCCAAGCCTGCACCGAGGCCACGCCGGCGTCGCGCAGCACGCGCGTGACTTCGCCGACCGTGGCGCCGGTCGTCATCACGTCGTCGACCACGGCGACATGGCGGCCGCGCAGCGGGGCGGCCGCGACGCGATCGACGAGGAAGGCGCCCCGCACGTTGGCGGCGCGCTGCTCGCGCGGCAGCGCGACCTGGTGCGGCGTGTCGACCGGGCGCTGCAGCGCGTCGATCGCGACGCGCAGGCCGAGCCGGCATGCCAGCGCCTGGGCGAGCAGCTGCGCCTGGTTGTAGCCGCGCTCGCGCAGCCGCAGCGGCGCCAGCGGTACCGGCAGCAACACGTCGACCGTCGGCGCGGTGCCCGCCTCGAGGGCGCGTGCGAGCTGCAGGGCCAGCAGCGGCGCCAGGTCGATCGCGGCCTCGAACTTCAGCGCACCGAGCAGGCCGTCCCAGGGATAGCCGTAGTCGCAGGCCGCGACGGCGCGAGTCCAGGGCGGCGGTTCGCGCAGGCAGCGGCCGCAGACCGCGGCGGCCCCCGGCAGCTGCAGCGCGCAGCGTTCGCATCGAGGCACGGGCGCGGCGAAGCGGCCGAGGCAGTCGCCGCACAGGCGTGCCGCGGGGCCGGACCCGCGGGCGTGGCAGACCGCGCAACGATTGGGCAGCGCGCCGGCCATGCGACCGAGCCACGAAGGGCGTCGCGCGCCGGCCCGCATCGGCGGATCGAACATGGTCGGGTCAATATACTGCCGCCGCTCATGAGCGATCCTGCCTCGACCGCCGCCCTGCACGGTGCCCAGCCGGCCGCGGTGCAGGCGCAACTGCGGCGCGCGGCGCGCCCGGGCGAGGCCCCGTGGCTGCATCGCGAGGTCGCGCGCCGCATGGCCGAGCGCCTGGCGATCGTCAAGGCCCGCCCCGACTGCGTGGTCGACTGGTGGTCGGCGCAGGGGGGCGGGCGGACGGCGCTGCAGGCGCAGTACCCCGAAGCGCGCATCGAGATGGTCGAGCCGACGCTGGCGCTCGCCGAGCGGTCGCGGCTGGCCGCGCGCGCGCCGTGGTGGACGCCGCGCCGCTGGCGGCGGCCCGCGCCGGCGGCATGGCTCGAGGCGCAGGCCCCGCGCGATGGCCGTGCCGGCCTGCTCTGGTCGAACATGATGCTGCACTGGGCCGCCGATCCGGCGCCGGTCCTCGAGCGCTGGCGCGCGGCCGTCGCGGTCGGCGGCTTCGTGATGTTCTCGTGCTTCGGCCCCGACACGCTGCGCGAGCTGCATGCGCTCTACCGGCGGCTGGGCTGGGGCACACCCGGCCACGCCTTCATCGACATGCACGATCTGGGCGATGCGCTCGTGCAGGCCGGCTTTGCCGATCCGGTGATGGACATGGAAAGGCTGACGCTGACCTGGGCCGACGCCGAGACCGCGCTGGCCGAGCTGCGCGGCCTCGGCGGCAACGCCGCGGCGGCGCGCTTCGCCGGCTGGCGCACGCCGCGCTGGCGGGCGCGGCTGCTGGATGCCTTGCAGGCGGCGCTGGCCGGCCCCGACGGGCGGCTCGGCCTGAGCTTCGAGATCATCCAGGGCCATGCCTTCCAGCCGCCGCCCCGCCTGCGCGTCGCGGCCGAAACGCGGGTTTCTGTCGAGACGCTGCGCAGCCTCGCGCGGGCGGCCCAGCGGCCGCCGGCCGCCTGAGTGAGGCCTTGGGGCCGATGGCGCTGCGATACACTGCGCGCCGTGCGCCGCCGGTGGGCGATCCTCCTCGGCAACGCACCGCAGGCGATCAACGGCGGTAGCAGCATGGCAGTATCACTTGCAACGGGTCGGCCTTCGACGCACCTGCGATTCGGGCGGGTGCTCGCGGACGCGCAGGCACGTGGCGAGGGGGCGCTGTCGGTCGAGTGGACCTTGAAGCGGAACTGTTCGCTCAAGCCCTCGCAGCTGCTGGCGGTATATGCATCGCTGTGCGTGATTTCCTTGGGGATCGCCACATACTTCTGGGTGCACGGCGCCACGCTGGTGATGCCGTTTGCCTGGGCGGAGTTGGTGATGGTCGGTGCGGCGTTGCTGGTGTATGCGCGGCACGCCGCCGATCGGGAGTTGATCACGCTGCAAGCCGGTCGCTTGACGGTGGAGCACCTCAACGGGGGCCGCGTCGAGCGCGCCGAGTTCGCGCCGGACTGGGTCCGGGTCGAACCGCGTGACGACGATCGATCCCTGATCGAGTTGTCGGGGCAGGGCCGGATGATCGCGGTGGGCCGCTACGTGCGGCCCGAACTGCGGCGGGCCCTGGCGGAGGAATTTCGCATCGCGTTGCGGCAGGGGCCGGCAACGGGGTGGAGGGCAGGAGTCGCCACCGGCGATGCCGCCTGAGTGGGATCTGTTTGGAAGCGAGCACGATGAAGACAACGATCAACGCCCTCCTCGGCCGTGCCGGCCAAGCCGCGCTGGGCCTGTCGGCCTTGCTGGCCACCGGTTCCGCGCTGGCGGTCAACAGCCTGCCCGGCGGCCCCGCCGTCAACCAGCTCGACCTGCACCCGCCGATGACGCGCATCGCGGTCGAGCAGCAGTGGCTGCATTACTTCGTGCTGATCATCTGCACGGTGATCTTCATCGGCGTGTTCGGCGTGATGTTCTATTCGATCTTCAAGCACCGCCGCTCCAAGGGCGCCAAGGCGGCCAACTTCCACGAGTCGACGACGGTCGAGATCGTCTGGACCACGGTGCCCTTCCTGATCGTCATTGCGATGGCGCTGCCGGCCACCAAGGTCGTGGTCGCGATGAAGGACACGACCAACGCCGACCTGACCATCAAGGCCACCGGCTACCAGTGGAAGTGGGGCTACGACTACCTCAAGGGCGAGGGCGAGGGCATCAGCTTCCTGTCCACGCTGGACATCACCCACCGCATGATGTCCGACAGCGGCAAGCCGCCGCCCACCGACGACTACCTGCTGAAGGTCGACAACCCGCTGGTCGTGCCGGTCGACAAGAAGGTGCGCATCATCACCACCGCCAACGACGTGATCCACGCCTGGATGGTGCCCTCGCTGGGCGTCAAGCAGGACGCGATCCCCGGCTTCGTGCGCGACACCTGGTTCCGCGCCGAGAAGACCGGTGACTTCTACGGGCAGTGCGCCGAGCTCTGCGGCAAGGAGCACGCCTACATGCCGATCCACGTGAAGGTGTTGTCGCAGGCCGACTACGCCGCCTGGGTCGAGGGCGAGAAGAAGAAGCGGGCCGCCAAGGCCGACGACCCGGCCAAGGTGTGGGCGCTGGCCGACCTGGTGGCGCGCGGCGCGACGGTCTATGCCGCCAACTGCCAGGCCTGCCACCAGGCCAACGGCAAGGGCCTCGGCCCGATCAAGGCGGTCGACGGTTCGGCGGTCGTGCTGGATGCCGACAAGGCCAAGCAGATCGCCATCCTGCTGAACGGTGCCAACAACGGTGCGATGCCGGCGTGGAAGCAGCTGTCCGACACCGAGCTCGCGGCCGTCATCACGTACACCAAGAACAACTGGTCGAACCAGACCGGTCAGATCGTGCAGCCGGCCGACATCGTCGCCGCGCGCAAGTAAGCCGTCGCCCAGACTGGAAGGATAGACATGAGCGCAGTTCTCCCCCACGGTCACGCCGACGACCACGCGCACGACGACCACCACCCGCACGGCTGGCGGCGCTGGGTCTTCGCGACCAATCACAAGGACATCGGGACGCTGTACCTGCTGTTCTCGCTGACGATGTTCATGATCGGGGGCGTGCTGGCCCTCGGCATCCGCGCCGAGCTGTTCCAGCCGGGGCTGCAGGTCGTGAACCCGGAGCTGTTCAACCAGCTCACCACGATGCACGGGCTGATCATGGTGTTCGGCGCGATCATGCCGGCCTTCGTCGGCTTCGCGAACTGGA
>CAZTTC010000107.1:0-10092 GCA_964616015.1 uncultured Methylibium sp.
CAGACCTTGCAGCCGACGCAGGTGGTCTCGTTGACGACCTTGGCGCCGGTCAGGTGATCGATGGTGATCGCCTCGACCGGGCAGGCGTGCAGGCACCAGGCCTCGTCGCACTGCGTGCAGGTGTAGGGGACCTTGCGGCCGGTGTGATGGAAGTCGAACACCTTGATGCGCGACTTGCTCGGTGCGTAGGTGGCGTAGTTCTCGAAGGAACAGGCCATCTCGCACTGCAGGCACCCGGTGCACTTCTCCGGGTCGAGGTGGAGGGTCTTCTGCATGGCTCGCTGTCTCCGCTGGCGTTGTGAAGAGTCTCGGGAGCCCGAGCGGCCACCACCAGCCCGCTCTAGGAACCCTGATGCCTATGTTCTGGACTAGGCAGCCCGCTTCATATCCGGGGATAACCCTGATCTGACACGGTACAAGGCGCCGCACCGGCCAGTCCAGTCGCTCCCACCCCGCCGGCGGGAGCATGTTCCAGCGCGGCGCAGGATGCTGACGGCGAGGTCGCTCAGGCGGGCCGACCTTGCTTCGAAATTGAACAGCACTTCCATATCTTCTAGCATCCGCGCTTCGACAATGCTCGGCGAGCCGCATCCGGCCTCGCCGGGCTGCCGTACCACGGTCAGGCCACACAAGAAGACCGAGAAGACCGGGACAAGCCGCTGCGGCGGCAAGAAAGGACCCAGGATGTCCAGCCAGAGCGTGCAACCCGCCCCGTCCGCCGGACGCCGGCGTCGCGACGAATCGATGGAACGTCCGATCGCCAGCGCCCTGCCGCTGGACGGCGAGCACGTGCTGTCGATCAACGAGTCGCACGAGCGCTGCGCCGCGCTGGGCCTGAGCCGCATCGGAGCGCCCGACTACACGCCGATGGGACGCGCGGACTTCAGCCTGATCCGCGAGCGCAACCGGCGCCTCTTCACGCACGCCGCGCCGGTGATGGAACTGCTCTACGGCCAGGTCGTGCGCACCCAGAGCATGGTGGTGCTGACCGATGCGCAGGGCACCATCCTGCACTCGATCGGCGACGAGGACTTCCTCGAAAAAGCCGGCAAGGTGGCGCTGGCGCCGGGCGTCAACTGGGCTGAGTGCAACAAGGGCACCAACGGCATGGGCACCGCGCTGGTCGACGAGACCGCCGTGCTGGTGCACGCCGACGAGCACTTCATGCACGCCAACCACTTCCTGACCTGCCAGGCCGCGCCCATCCTCGACCCGCGCGGCAACATCCTGGGCGTGCTCGACGTCTCCGGCGACCGCCGCGGCTACCACCCGCACACGATGGGGCTGGTCAAGATGTCGGCGCGCATGATCGAGAACCACTGGCTGAACGACGACTTCAGCGACTCGCTGCGCTTGCATTTCCACCCGCGCATGGAGTTCATCGGCACGCTGATGGAAGGCATCCTGGCGGTCGACCGCGACGGCCGCATCCTCGGCGCCAACCGCAGCGCGCTGGACCTGCTGGGACTGTCGGGCGCGGCGCTGCGCATGCACACCGTGACCAGCCTGTTGTCGACGCCGATGGGCGCCATCGTCGACCGTGGCCGCTCCCTGCTGGTGGCGCCGATGCGCATGGCGCTGCCCAGCGGACAGTCCATCCACGTGCAGGCGCGCTGCAACTGGCCGTTGTGGCAGGGCGGCTGGACGGCCGTCAGCGAGGTCGCCGACAGCAGCCTGCCGGCCACGCCCGAGCGGGCGGGCGCGGCGGCCGACGCGGGGGCGCCGGCCCCGGCGGGCACCCCCGAGCCCGCCCCCAAGGCCCCGGCCCCGGGCTTCGCGCGCCTGCTGTGCGGCGACCCCCAGGTCGAGACCGTGATCGGCAAGCTGCGCCGCGTCCTCAACCGCGACATCCCGGTGCTGATCCTCGGCGAGGCCGGCAGCGGCAAGGAGATGCTGGCGCGCGCCATCCACGCCGAGTCACGCCGCGCCGCGCGAGCCTTCGTCGCGGTGCAATGCGCCTCGACCGCCGAGGCCCAGCTCGAGGCCGAGCTGTTCGGCTACGCGGAAGGCGCCTATCCCGGCGCGCGCCGCCCGGGTGCCGTCGGCAAGCTGGTGCAGGCCTCCGGGGGCACGCTCTTCCTCGACGAGATCGGCGGCCTGCCGTCGGGCCTGCAGGCCCGCCTGCTGCGCGTGCTGCAGGAGCGCCAGGTCACGCCGCTGGGCGCGATGCAGCCGGTGGACATCGACGTCGCGCTGGTCGCGGCCACCGACCGCAACCCGCGCGAGCTGATCGACAGCCACTGCATCCGCGAGGACCTCTACTACCGGCTCAACGGATTGGCGGTCAAGCTGCCGGCCCTGCGCGAGCGCTCGGACCTGATGGCGCTGGTGCGCCGGCTGCTGTCCGAAGAATCGCCCCAGCGCAGCCTCGGCCTGGCGCCCGAGGTCGAGACGCTGCTGCAGCGCTACGACTGGCCCGGCAACCTGCGGCAGCTGGCCAATGTGTTGCACACCGCTGCGGTGATGGCCGCGGGCGAGAGCCTGATCACGCGCGAGCACCTGTCGGACGACTTCCTCGATGAAGCCCTGCAGCGCGCCGGCGCGCAGGTCGCCGCCTCAACCGCGGTCGAGGCGGCGGGGGTCGGCCGCGTCGCGATCGGCGCCGGCAACGGCGCCACGCTCGAGGAGCTGGAGCGCGAGATGATCCGCCAGGCGGTCGAGGCCGCCGACGGCAACATCTCGGTCGCCTCCAAGCGGCTGGGCATCAGCCGCAACACGATCTACCGCAAGCTGCGCTGGCGCGCGGCAGAGTAGGTCGCCACCTCGGCCACCCAGTCGCGCGCGGCAGCCGCCAGCGCAGGCGCCAGCAAGGGATCGCCCATCCGGTGCCCGGCGCCCGGGACGGCCGTCGCGCGCGCGCCGGCAAGCCGTGCCACGAGCGAGCGGGCCGCGGCCGGATCGCAGGTGGCATCGGCCTCGCCCCACGCCACCCGCACCGGCCGTGCGCCCAGCGGCGGCGGCTCCTCGGGGTCGATCCCGCCCCAGCCGCCCAGCGCGTAGTGCACGTGGACGCGCCAACTGGCGCGCATCGCCGGCGTGGCCGCCGGCAGGCGGGCGACGTCCAAGCGCAGCCCGTCCTGCGCGGCGGCGCCGCCGGGCTGCGATTGCAGCTCGTCGTAGGCCGACCAGACCCGCGCGGCGCGCTCGTCGTCGGCGATCGCACTCGGCGTTGACCCTGGGTCGGGGCCGCGCGGCGCCGTCCCTCCCTGGAACAGCGCCTCGATCGCGTCGGCAGCCGCCTCGCCCAGCCAGGCCCGGCCCGGCGTTCCCAGCCAGCGCCGCCAGGGCGCGATGTAACGCCGCGTCTCGGACACCGCGCCGGTGAAGGGGCTCCTGAGGAACAGCCCGTCGACCTGCGCCGGCCAGCGCCGCGCATAGGCCAGGGCCACGCAGGCGCCCCAGGACCCGCCGACCACCGCCCAGCGCGCCAGGCCCCGGTGCTCACGCAGGCGCTCCATGTCGGACAGCAGCGCGCCAAGATCGTTGGACGCGGTCTCGCCCGACGGCGCGCTGCGCCCGCAGCCGCGCTGGTCCAGCAGAAACCAGCGCACCGCCAGGCCGGCGAACCAGCGCGTCGGCTCGATGCGGCTGGCCCCGCCCGGCCCGCCGTGCACGATCAGCACCGGCAGGCCCCGCGGGTCGCCGCCCTCGGCCCACCAGACGCGGTGGCCGTCGCAGGCATCCAGCCAGTCGCCCCGAGGCAGCCCCGGGGCCGGCGCTGGCGAGGTTCGCGAGGCGTCGCTCATGGTTTTCTTCACAGGGTCTGTGCGGGGTTGCGGCGACCTGCTCGCGTCGGCCACTCTCTCGCGGATGAGGAGTCCGATTCTTGCCCGGCGCCGTGCGCGCTGCCTGCCGCGATGAAAGTCCTGGTGCTCGGCGCGGGGGCCGGGGGCGGCTGCCCGCAATGGAACTGCAACTGCGCGATGTGTGCCGCAGCCCGCGACGGCTCGCGGCTGATCCGCACGCGCACGCAAAGCTCCATCGCGGTCTCGCCCGACGGCCAGCGCTGGGTGCTGCTCAACGCATCGCCCGACATCGGCACGCAGCTGCGCTCGCAGCCGGCCCTGCATCCGAAGCAGGGTCTGCGCGACTCGCCGATCAAGGCCGTCGTGCTGATGGACGCGCAGATCGACCACGCGACCGGCCTGCTGAGCCTGCGCGAGGGCCCGCCGCTGGAGCTCTACGTCACGCCCTGCGTGTTTGAGGACCTGACGACCGGCCTGCCCATCCTGACCGTGCTGGAGCACTACTGCGGCGTGCGCTGGCACATGCTGCCGGTGGCCGGCGAGCAGAAGCTGGCCGAGTTCGCGGTCGACGGCTTCGAGGCTCTGCGCTTTCGCGCCATCGCGATCCCCGGCAAGGCCCCGCCCTACTCGCCGCACCGCCACGACCCCAAGGTCGGCGACAACATTGCGCTCGAGATCACCGACCGCGCGAGCGGCCGGCGCCTCTTCTACGCGCCGGGCCTGGCCGATGTCGGCCCCGCCGAGCTGGAGTGGATGCAGGACGCCGCCTGCGTGATGGTCGACGGCACCTTCTGGACCGAGGACGAGATGGTGCGCGCCGGCCTCGGCAGCAAGCACGCCTCCGACATGGGCCACCTGCCGCAGACCGGCGCGGCCGGGCGCAGCGGGATGATGGACGCGCTGGACCGCACGCGCGCCGGGCGCAAGCTGCTGATCCACATCAACAACAGCAACCCCATCCTCGACGAGCACGGCCCCGAGCGCGAGGCATTGAGCGCACGCGGCATCGAGGTGGCGCACGACGGCATGGAGATCGAGGTATGAACGCGGCCCTGGCGCAGGGCACCGCGGACACGGCGCCGTGGTCGCCGGCGGAGTTCGAGGCGCGCCTGCGCGCCAGGGAGTCGGGCTATCACATCCACCATCCGTTCAACCGACGGCTCAACAGCGGCGCGCTGGCGCCCTTCCAGGTGCGCGGCTGGGTGGCGAACCGCTTCTACTACCAGCTGGCGATCCCGATGAAGGACGCCGCGGTGATGAGCAACTGCGACGACCGCGAGACGCGCCGCCGCTGGCTGCTGCGCATGCTGGACCACGACGGCCACGACGACTTCCAGGGTGCCAGCGCGGGCGGCATCGAGATCTGGACCCAGCTCGGCCTGGCCGTCGGGCTGACGCGCGAGGACCTGTGGTCGCAGCGGCACGTGCAGCCGGGTGTGCGCTTCGCGGTCGACGCCTACGTCAACTTCGCGCGGCGCTCGCCCTGGCAGGAAGGCGTGATCTCCTCGCTGACCGAGATGTTCGCGCCCAAGATCCACGCCGACCGCCTGGCCGGCTGGCCCAGCCACTACCCGTGGATCGACGCCACAGGCCTGGGCTACTTCCGCGCCCGCATCCCGCTGGCGCAGCGCGACGTCGAGCATGGCCTCGAGGTCGCCATGACCTACGGCAACACCCGGGCGAAGCAGGAGCGCGCGATCGAGATCCTGCAGTTCAAGATCGACGTGCTGTGGGCCATGCTCGACGCCGTCGAGCGCGCCTACCCCGACGACCTGCCCGAAGCGCAGCGCCCATGAGCGACGACCGCCAACCGAAGCTGGCCCCGATGTACCGCCTGCAGTTCGAGCCGGCCCAGGACTGCTGGGTGCTGCTCTACCCGGAAGGCCTGGTCAAGCTGAACCAGCCCGCGACCGAGATCCTCAAGCGCTGCGACGGCAAGACGACGATCGCCGACATCACGGCCGACCTCGAACGCGCCTTCTCGGCCACCGGCCTGCGCGGCGACGTCGACGATTTCCTGAGACATGCGGATGAACAGCACTGGATCGTCTGACATGGCCCGCCCCCGTTGCGGCTTCGCCGCTCCCCCTTGCGGGGGCGACGCTGGCGGCCCGGCAGAGCCGGATCCGCGGCGTCTGCTGGGCTGGGAGAACTGAGATGAATCAACCGACACCTGGCGCCCCCGACCCTTCACGCCCGGCCCCCGGCGCACCGATGTGGCTGCTGGCCGAACTTACCTACAAGTGCCCGCTGCACTGCGTGTTCTGCTCCAACCCGACCGACTACGCCGCGCACATGAGCGAGATCGGGACCGAGGACTGGAAGCGCGTGTTCCGCGAGGCGCGCAAGATGGGCGCGGTGCAGCTCGGCCTCTCCGGCGGCGAGCCGCTGCTGCGCGACGACCTCGAAGAGCTGGTCGCCGAGGCGCGCCAGCTCGGCTACTACAGCAACCTCATCACCTCCGGCATCGGCCTGACCGAGAAGCGCGCGCGCGCGCTGAAGGAAGCCGGGCTCGACCACATCCAGCTCAGCTTCCAGGACTCGACCAAGGAGCTGAACGACTTCCTGTCGTCGACGCGCACCTTCGACCACAAGAACAAGGTCGCCGCGATCATCAAGTCGCTCGGCTACCCAATGGTGCTGAACTGCGTGATGCACCGCTACAACCTGCCGCACGTCGGCCGCATCATCGAGATGGCCGAGAGCATGGGGGCCGAGTTCCTGGAGCTCGCCAACACCCAGTACTACGGCTGGGCCTGGCACAACCGCGCCGCGCTGATGCCCACGCCCGACGAGCTCAAGATCGCCGAGACCGTGGTCGACAGCCACCGGGCGCGGCTGGACGGCCGGATGAAGATCCTCTGGGTCTCGCCCGACTACTACGACGCCAAGGTCAAGCCCTGCATGGCCGGCTGGGGTGCCGTGTTCATGGTGATCGCGCCCGACGGCACGGCACTGCCCTGCCACAGCGCGCGCATGTTGCCCGGCTTCGACTTCCCCAAAGTCACCGAGCACAGCATCCAGAGCATCTGGCAGCGCAGCGATGCCTTCAACCGCTACCGCGGCAGCGCGTGGATGAGCGAGACCTGCCTGAGTTGCGACGAGCATCCCAAGGACTTCGGTGGCTGCCGCTGCCAGGCCTTCCTGGTCACCGGCGACGCCACCGCGACCGACCCGGTCTGCCCCAAGAGCCCCGACCGGCACCTGATCGACACGGCGCTGGCGCTCGCCACCGCGCAGGGCAGCGCGCTGCCGGCGACGGCCCAGCCGCTGCGCTTCGTGGCGGGCGCGGCGCGCGGCGGCGAGATGCTGTACCGCACCGATGCGAACTCGCGAACGCTCTGCGGATCACAGGCTGCTGGGTTAGAGTCCGCGGCGCTCGAAGACCGCTGAGGCGCGCACTTCGACCGGGGCCGCCGCGGCCCCGCTTCACGATGGAGACGACAAGACGATGCTGAGCGTGCGCGGCCTCACCAAGCGCTATGGCGATCGCGTGGCCCTCCAGGGCCTGGACCTCGAGCTGCAGCCGCGCCAGTTCACGGCCCTGCTCGGCCCCAACGGCGCCGGCAAGTCCACGCTGTTCCAGGTACTGACCGGCCTGTTCGCCGCCGACGAGGGCGACGTCGAGGTCGCGGGCCACTCGCTGCGCCACGGCACCGCCGCCGCCCTGCGCCACATCGGCGTGGTGTTCCAGCAGATCTCGCTGGACCTCGACCTCAGCATCCGCCGCAACCTGCTGTTCCAGGCCGACCTGCAAGGCCTGCCGCGCAAGTTGGCGCAACAGCGCATCGCGGCCGGCTGCGCGCGCCTGGGTGTCGAAGCCGACCTCGACCGCAAGGTCCGCGAACTGTCGGGCGGCAATCGCCGCAAGGTGGAACTCGTGCGCGCCATGCTGCACCAACCGGCCGTGCTGCTGATGGACGAAGCCACCGTCGGGCTCGACCCCAAGTCGCGTCACGACCTGATCGCGGCGCTGCGCGAAGACATCCGCGAGCGCGGCGTCACCGTGCTGTGGGCAACCCACCTCGTGGAAGAGGCCGAGCAGGCCGACCGTGTCCTGGTGCTGCACAAGGGCCGGTTGCTGGCGGACGGCACGCCGGCCGAGGTCACCGCCGCGCTCGGGCGGCCGACGCTCGAGCAGGGCTTCATCGCGCGCACGAGCGCCAACGGCCCGCCGCGCGCCGCCGCCGCGGCCTGACAACGACCACACAGGAGAAATTCCCGATGCGCCTCGGCCCCCTCGTGATCGGACTGTCCATCGGCCTGTGGGCCGGTGTCGCCGCTGCCCAGGGCACCGCCTATGTCAGCAGCGAGAAGGACGATGCCCTGACGCTGATCGACGCCACCACGCTGGCCGTCAAGGGCACGATCAAGACCTGCAAGCGCGCGCGCCACATCCAGCGCATGCCCGACGGCAAGCTGATGGTGGCCTGCACCGACTCCAACGCCGCCGACGTGATCGACCCCGCCACCGGCAAGTCGGTGCGGCGCGTCGCGCTCGGCGACGAGCCCGAGGCCTTCGACCTGTCGCCCGACGGCAAGACGCTCTACGTCTCGAACGAGGACGAAGGCGAAGCGAGCTTCGTCGACGCCGCCACCGGCAAGGTCCTCAAGAAGGTCAAGGTCGGCGAGGAGCCCGAGGGCGTGAAGGTCAGCCCCGACGGCAAGACGCTGTACGTCACCTCCGAGGTCGCGAGCCTGGTGCACGTGATCGACACCGCGACGGCCAAGGTGGTCAAGAACGTCAAGGTCGGCAAGCGCCCGCGCCGCATGGCCATCACCGCCGACGGCAAGGAGCTGTGGGTCACCAGCGAGCTCGACACCAGCGTGTCCATCATCTCGACCGCCGACCACAATGTCATCGCCACGATCAAGTTCGAGGTCAAGGGCGCGCGCGCCGAAGACATCACGCCGGTCGGCATCACGATGACGAAGGACGGCAAGCGCGCCTTCGTCGGCCTGGGCAAGGCCAACCACGTGGCCTTCGTCGACGTGGCCGCCCGCAAGGTCACCGGCCTGGTGCTGGTGGGCAAGCGGGCCTGGAACGTCGCGCTCAACAAGGCCGAGTCGCAGCTGTGGGTCGTCAACGGCCTGAGCGACGACGTGACCGTGGTCGACGTCGCCGGCGTCAAGGCGATCAAGTCCATCCCGGTGGGCCGCGTGCCCTACGGCGTCGTCATCGTCGAGTGACACGGACGATGAAGCACGCGCTGATCGCCGCGGCGCTGGCCGCCGGTGCGCTGGCCGCCCAGGCCGCGACCCTGAAGGCCACGCTGCTGGTGCCCGAGGACGACCCGCGGCTCGAACGCAGCCGCGCCGAGCGCGCCTACCTCGGCCACCCGGCCGGCCCGGCCGAGGATGCGCTGAAGGTCGCGCTCGAGGAGGGCAAGTTCGAGCTCGACGCGGCTGGCGCCGGGGTCGCGCTCGACACGCAGCCAGCCCGCGACGCCGCCACCGCGCGCAGCGCCGCGCTCGCTGCCGAGAAAGCCGGCGCTGCCGTGCTGCTGACCGACCTGCCGGCCGACTGGCTGCTGGCCGTCGCCGATGCGGTCAAGGTCCCGGTGCTCAACCTCAGCGCGGCCGACGACCGGCTGCGCGCCGCCGATTGCCGGGCGCGCGTCTTCCACCTGGCCGCCAGCGAGCGCCAGCGCGCCGACGCGCTGGCGCAGACGCTGGTGTCGCGCAAGTGGAGCAAGCTGCTGCTGCTGACCGGCCCGAGCGCCGACGACCAGCAGCGCACCGCGGTCGCGCAGGCCTCGATCAAGCGCTACGGCCTGCAGGTCGTCGCCACCAAGCCCTACAAGCTGTCGGCCGACCCGCGCGAGCGCAACCTCGCCAACCCGCTGCTGCTGACGGCAGGCGTGCCATACGACGCCGTGTGGGTGGTCGACAGCGACGGCGAGTTCGCGCGCAGCCTGCCCTACCAGACGGTGCTGCCGCGGCCGGTGGTCGGCGACGCTGGCCTCGTCGCGGTCGCCTGGCACGCGCAGTTCGAGCGCTTCGGCGCGCCGCAGGTATCGCGCCGTTTCGCCAAGGCCGCCAAGCGCCCGATGACGGCGCACGACTGGACCGCCTGGCTGGCCGGCAAGGCGCTGATCACCGTCGCCGCGGCCCAGCCCAAGGGGCCGGCCGTGGCTTGGCAGCAGGCGCTGGCGAAGGTCCAGCTCGACGGCTCGAAGGGCGTGAACATGAGTTTTCGGCCCTGGGATGGGCAGCTGCGCCAGACCCTGCTGCTGACCGACGGCCAGGGCGTGATCTCGCAAGCACCGGTCGACGGCATCCTGCATCCGGTCAACGTCCTCGACACGCTGGGCGCCGACGCCGGCGAGAAGCTCTGCAAGAACCC
>CAZTTC010000108.1:0-9827 GCA_964616015.1 uncultured Methylibium sp.
GGCCTGGACGGCGTCGAGAAGATGTCCAAGAGCAAGGGCAACTACATCGCGCTGACCGAGCCGGCCAACGACATGTTCGCCAAGCTGCTGTCGATCAGCGACACGCTGATGTGGCGCTACTACGCGCTGCTGAGCTGGCGCGCCGAGGCCGAGGTCGCGGCGCTCAAGTCCGAGGTCGAGGGCGGCCGCAATCCGAAGGATGCGAAGGTGATGCTCGCCAAGGAGATCACCGCGCGCTTCCACGGCAAGCCGGCGGCCGACGCGGCCGAGCAGGACTTCGCCAACCGATCGCGCGGGGGCATCCCGGAGGAGATCGCCGAAGTCTCGTTGTCCGGCGCCCCGCTGGGCATCGGCGCGCTGCTCAAGCAGGCCCAGCTGGTGCCGTCCACCAGCGAGGGCCTGCGCATGGTCGACCAGGGCGGCGTGCGCATCGACGGCACGACGATCAGCGACAAGGCTCTCAAGCTCGCCGCCGGGACCTTCGTGGTCCAGGTCGGCAAGCGCAAGTTCGCCAGGGTGACGCTGAGCTGAGCCCGCGCCCTCGAGGCTCAGGCGCTGCCGAAGTGCAACGCCGCCTTGAAGCCGCGCGCGCCGGCCGGCGGCGACCGCAGCACCAGCTTCGCGCCCGATTGGCGGGCGATCGTGTCGACCATCGCCAGCCCCAGGCCGCTGCCTTCGGCGGCCGAGCTGCCGCGCTCGAAGGGACGCACCAGCCGGCGCAGGCTGCCCGGCGGCACGCCCGGCCCGTCGTCGCGCACGGCGATCGAGGCCGTGCCGACCTGCACCGTCACGCGGGCCTCGGGTCCGTCCGCGGCGCCGACGACAATCGGCCCATGACGGCTCACGAAGCACGGCTGCCGTGATCGCGCTGATCCAGCGCGTGAGCGAGGCGCGCGTCGTCTTCAATGACCGTACGGTCGGTGCGATCGGCAGTGGCCTGCTGGTGCTGGTCTGCGCGCAGCCCACCGACACCGACGCGGTGGCCGACCGGCTGGTCGACAAGCTGCTGAAGCTGCGCATCTTCGCCGACGAGTCCGGCCGGATGAACCGCAGCGTCGTCGACGTGCACGGCGGCCTGCTCGTCGTCAGCCAGTTCACGCTGGCGGCCGACGTGTCCGGCGGCAACCGGCCCGGCTTCAGCGGGGCGGCGCCGGCCGCGCAGGGCCGCGCACTCTACGAGCGCGTACTCGCCACGGCGCGGGCCCGCCATCCCCAAGTCGAAGCGGGCGTGTTCGGCGCGGCCATGAAAATCCACCTGGTGAACGACGGACCGGTCACGATCCCTTTGCTCCTGGCGCCATGACAGACTGCTTCCGATGACGACGAACCCGGTGCTGGTGGAACTGCTGCGCGGCGGCATGGTCGAGTCGGCACATCGCGGCGCGCTGGCCGTGATCGACGCCGACGGCGCGCTGCTGTGCGCGCTGGGCGACATCGGGCGCCCGGTCTTCCCGCGCTCGGCCGTGAAGGCTCTGCAGGCGCTGCCGCTGGTGGAGAGCGGGGCGGCCGAGCGCCTGCAACTTGGCGACGAGGCGCTGGCGCTGGCTTGCGCCTCGCACAACGGCGAGGCGCGGCACGTCGAGGTGGCGGGTGCCATGCTGGCACGCGCCGGGCTCGACGCCGCCGTGCTCGAGTGCGGCACGCACTGGCCCGGACTCGACACCGCGCAGCGCGAGCTCGCCGCCCGCGGCGAGCTGCCGAGCGCCTTGCACAACAACTGCTCGGGCAAGCACGCCGGCTTCGTCTGCTTCGGATGCGGCCTCGCGAGCGGCGACGCCCGAGACTGGCTGCGTGGCTACGTCAAGGTCGAGCATCCGCTGATGCGCGAGGTGAGCGGCGCGCTGGCCGGCGTCACCGGGGCCGACCTGGACCGCGCGCCGCGTGGCACCGACGGCTGCTCGATCCCGACCTTCGGCATCGCGCTGCGCGACCTGGCGCGCGGCTTCGCGCGCTTCGGCAGCGGCGTCGGCCTGGCACCGCAGCGCGCGGCAGCGGCACGGCGGCTGCGCCAGGCCGTCGCGGCGGCGCCCTTCATGGTGGGCGGCACCGGCCGCTTCGACACCCGCGTGATGGAACGCCTGGGCGAGCGCGCCTTCGTGAAGGTCGGCGCCGAGGGCGTCTACTGCGCGGCGCTGCCCGAGCGCGGCCTGGGCGTGGCCTTGAAGATCGACGACGGCAACACCGCGCGTGCCGCCGAGGTCGTGATGGCCGCGGTGATCGAGGCCTGCGTGCGACTGTCCGACGACGAGGCGCGTTTCGTGCGTTCGCTCAGCGCGGCGACGCTGCGCAACTGGAACGGCATCGAGGTCGGCGAGCTGCGGGCCAGCGTGGGCCTGCGCAGCGCGCTCGGTGCCGACGCGAAGATCGATCGGCCGAGGACCGAGGCATGAGCGCTCCGAGGAAGCTTCTCAATCACATCGACCGCTGGCTCGATCGCGGCAGCCTCCACGAGGCCGTGACCGTCAGCGACCGGCCGCCCGGCGGCGGCGTGCCCTGCGTCGTGTCGGTGGCGCTGGAGCGCGCGGTGCGCGAGGCCCACCGCCACGACGGCGACGCACGCCTCAAGCACGTGCTGGCGCCGCAGGGCGCCGCCGCCGACGGCGCTGCGCGGCGCTGGGAGTTCGTCTTCGACCTGCCCGAGCGCCGCGCCAAGATGATGAGCCAGTGGTACCTGGACGGCGACGCGAAGTTCGGCCGCTTCGGCCGCGAGTGCTTCGACGCCGTCCTCAAGCCCTTCCCGCTGCCCGACAGCCCGCTGGCCCAGGGCATCGCCGAAGGGCGGCTGCCGTATGCGCAGCGCGCCGTCGCGTGGCGCGAGGAGCGCCGCCGCACGCCGGACCTGCCGATGAACTTCCGCGACTCCGACGCGGTGATGGCCGACCTCCTGGCCCAGGGCCTGCCGTTGAAGACCGGCGGCTTCGTCCTGCGCAACGGCATCGGCCCGAGCGGCCAGCCGGTGTGGCTGGTCCAGCTCGGCGACACCTCCTACCACTGCAGATTCAACTAGCGCCGAGAGTCCCTGGCAGCGAGCCTGCCCAGCAGCCGCCACGGGCGGGCTCTGCCAGCCCGTCAGCGGCGCCCCCTGGAGGGGGAGCGGCGAAGCCGCAACGGGGAGTCGTCATCAGTCGGCGTACTGGCCGGCAGCCTTGATGACGGGGCCCCACTTGTCGATCTCGGCGGCGACCCACTTCTTGTGTTCGGCCGGGCTGGTGCGCGCATCGGTGACGACGACAGCGCCCAGCGCTTCCTGGCGCTTGTCGAAGTCCGCATCCTTCAGCGCGAGCTTGAGCGCCGCGTTCACCTTGTCGACGATCGCCTTCGGCGTGCCCTTGGGGGCGTACAGGCCATGCCAGATGCTGACGTTGAAGCCCTTCATGCCGGACTCGTCCAGCGTCGGCAGCTTGGCCAGCGCCGGTGTCGTCAGGCGCTTGGCGGTCGTGACGGCGTAGGCCTTGACCTTGCCGCCTTCGATCTGGCCGGTGGTGTTGGTGGTCTGGTCGCACATGAGGTCGACCTGACCGCCGATCAGGTCGGTCATCGCCGGGCCGGTGCCCTTGTACGGCACGGTGGTCATGTCGACCTTGAGCGTGCTCTGGAACAGCAGGCCGCACAGGTGCGAGGCGGCGCCCAGGCCGGCGTTGGCGAGGTTGACCTTGCCCTTGTTGGCATCGATCCACTTCAGCAGCTCGCCGTAGTTGGCGGCCGGCAGCGTCGGCTTGCCGATCAGCGTCATCGGCACTTCGTTGATCAGGCCGAGGTACTCGAACTCCTCGGTCTTGTACTGGAGGTTGCGGTAGAGCGCCGGCGAGGTCGCCATGCCGATGTGATGCAGCAGCAGCGTGTAGCCGTCCGGCGAGGCCTTCGCGACGCGCGTGGCACCCAGCGTGCCGCCGGCGCCGCCGACGTTCTCGATCACGATGGTCGCGTTGCCCAGCGGTTTGCGGATGGCCTCGGCGAAATCGCGCGCCACCTTGTCGGTCGGGCCACCGGCCGAGAAGGGCACGACGATGGTGATCGGCTTGTCGGGGTACTCGGCCCAAGCGCCGGTCACGGCGAAGGCGGCGACGGTGGCCAGCAGGATGCGCTTCATGGAGTCTCCTTCCGCAACGGAATGTGCGAATGCGGCGATGCTAGGAGCGAGGGTGGGCCGCAGCCATGCCGGAAACTACGTAAGGCCGGCTGCGATCCGCGCGGATCCGCGTCGTGTGCCTCGCCCAGGCGAGTTCCTTTGCGTCAAGGGGTGCTGGCCGCGCCGCCGATCAGGTGCTCCTCGAGCACGCGAGCGGCATGAAGGGCCTCGCGGGCCGCGCCGTCGGCGATCTGGTGCCGGCAACTGGTGCCGTCGGCGACGATGATCGCGTCGGGTGCCGCGCGCACCGCGGGCAGCAGGCTCAGTTCGGCCATCTGCATCGACACCGCATGGTGCGCCGCCTCATAGCCGAAGCTGCCGGCCATGCCGCAGCAGGAGCTCTCGATCAGCTCGGGGGCGGCGCCGGGGATCAGCTGCAGTGCCGCCATCACGGGTGGCATCGCGCCGAAGGCCTTCTGGTGGCAGTGGCCGTGGACCTTGATCGGGCGCTGCGCGGGACGGAAGCGCGCCGCGTAGCGTCCGGCCCGGGCCTCGCGCGCGAGGAACTCCTCGAACAGCAGCGCGTGGTCGGCCACGCGCTGCGCGACCTCGCCCAGGCCCATCGCCAGGAACTCGTCGCGCAGCGTCAGCAGGCAGGACGGTTCCAGGCCGACGATGGCAATGCCGCGCTCGGCGAACGGCGCCAGCGCGGCGAGCAGCGCGCGCGCCTTGGCCTTCGCTTCGTCGACCATGCCCGCCGCCAGGTAGGTGCGGCCGCAGCACAGCGCGGTGCTGGCGTTGCCCGTTGCTTGCGCCGCATGCACCGCGTAGCCGCCGGCGCGCAGCACGCGCACGGCGGCGAGCGCGTTCTCGGTCTCGAAGGCGCCGTTGAAGGTGTCGACGAACAGCACGACCGGCTTTTCGGCCGCGAGGACTTCGTCCTTGGTCGCCAGCGGCAGCCCGGGCGCGACGCGCCAGAAGCTGTCGCGCCGGAAGCGCGGCAGCCGCCGCCTCGCCGACAGGCCCAGCCAGCGCTCGCTCAGGCTCGCCGCGCCGGGCAGCGTGTCGCGCAGGTTCGCCAGCCACGGCAGGCGGCCGGCCCGTTGTGCGTAGTCGGGCAGCCAGGCGATCAACCGGTCCTTCAGCGTGAGCCCGTGCTTCGTGCGGTGCTGGGCGGTGAACTCCAGCTTCATCTTCGCCATGTCGACGCCGGTCGGGCAGTCGCGCCTGCAGCCCTTGCAGCCGACGCAGAGTTCCAGCGCCTCCTTCACCGCATCGCCGGTGAAGCCCTCGGGGCCGAGCTGGCCCGAGAGCGCCAGCCGCAGCGTGTTGGCGCGGCCGCGCGTCAGGTGCTGTTCGTCGCGCGTGACGCGGTAGCTCGGGCACATCGTGCCGGCGTCGAACTTGCGGCAGTGGCCGTTGTTGTTGCACATCTCGACCGCCTTGGCCAGGCCGCCGGTGGTATCGCCGCCAGTCCCCGGCGCGGTGGTCGCTTCGGTCACCGGGTCGTTCTGCACGTCCCAGGCCGACCAGTCGAACACCGGCTTCAGCGCGATCGTGCGATACGACGGCGGGAAGCGGAACAGCCCGGCTTCGTCCATCCTCGGCGGATCGACGATCTTGCCGGGGTTCATCAGGTTCAGCGGATCGAGGCGCTGCTTGATGGCGCGAAAGGCCTCGTCGATCCTCGGCCCGAACTGCCAGCGGATCCACTCGCCGCGGCACAGGCCGTCGCCATGCTCGCCGCTGTAGGCGCCCTTGTACTTGCGCACCAGCTCGGCGGCCTCCTCGGCGATGGCGCGCATCCTGGCCGCGCCCCCGTTCGGCCCGCCCTGCCGCATGTCGAGGATGGGCCGCACGTGCAGCGTGCCGACCGAGGCATGCGCGTACCAGGTGCCGCGCGTGCCGTGGCGCGCGAAGACCTCGCTCAGTGCGTCGGTGTAGTCGGCCAGGTGCTCGAGCGGCACCGCGCAGTCCTCGATGAAGCTGACCGGTTTGCCGTCGCCCTTGAGGCTCATCATGATGTTGAGGCCGGCCTTGCGGACCTCCCAAAGCGCCTTCTGCGGTGCCTCGTCGGGCATGGGCACGACGCTGCCCGGCAGGCCGAGGTCACCCATCAGCTCGGCCAGCTGCACGAGTCGGAGTCGCAGTGCGGTGGCCTCGTCGCCGCTGAACTCGACCAGCAGGATGGCGTCCGGGCTCTTCCCGTCGATGGCGATCAGCGCCGTCTCGATCACCGGCCGGAACGCAGGGTTCGCGCGCGCCAGCTCGATCATCGTGCGGTCGACCAGCTCCACCGCCGTCGGGCCCAGCGTCACGAGGTGCTGGGCGGCCGCCATCGCCGCGCGGAAGCTCGGGAAGTTGACGACGCCCAGGACCTTGTGGCGCGGCAGCGGCGCGAGCTGGAGCGTCAGGGACTTCGTGAACGCCAGCGTGCCCTCGGCGCCGACCAGCAGGTGCGCCAGGTTGACGCTGCCGTCGCCGGTGTAGGGCCGCTCGCTCTGCGGCCGGAAGATGTCGAGGTTGTAGCCGGCGACGCGGCGCATCACCTTGGGCCAGTGCGCGTCGATCTCGGCGGCGTGGGCGTCGGCCAGCCCGCGCACGAAGTCGGCGATCGCGCGCTCGCGCGGACCGAGCGTGGCCAGCGGACCCAGGGCGAGCTCGCTGCCGTCGGCCAGCCAGGCCTCGAGGCCACGCACGTTGTGCACCATGTTGCCGTAGGCGATCGAGCGGCTGCCGCAGGAGTTGTTGCCGGCCATGCCGCCCAGCGTGGCCTGCGCGCCGGTCGACACGTCGACGGGGTACCACAGGCCCTGCGGCTTGAGCCGGGCGTTCAGGTGGTCCAGCACGAGGCCGGGTTCGACGGTCGCCGTCCTGGCATCGGCATCGACGGCCAGCACGCGCCGCAGGTGCTTGCTGCAGTCGACGACCAGCGCCGCGCCGGTGGTCTGCCCGCACTGCGAGGTGCCGCCGCCGCGCGGCAGGATCGGCGCGCCGAGTTCGCGCGCGATGCCGATCGCGGCGGCCACGTCCTCGGGGGTCGTCGGCACGAAGACGCCGATCGGCATCTGCTGGTAGATCGAGGCGTCGGTCGCGTAGCGGCCGCGCGAGGCGATGTCGAACAGAACCTCGCCGCGCGTCTCGCGGCCCAGGCGCCGCGCCAGCTCGCCCGTCATGCGCTCACCTCGCCGGCGCGCATCAGCTCCAGCACCGCGTCGCGCTTGTGCAGCACGTGCTGCACCATCAGCGCCCGCAGGCCGGCGGCGTCGCGCGCGGCCAGCAGCGCCACCATGCGCTCGTGCTCGTCGACCGCGCGGGCCCACTTGCGCTCGTCGAAGTTGGAGCGAAAGCGCAGCGCCTGCAGCCGGGCGTTGACCTGCCGGTAGGTCTGCGTCAGCACCGCGTTGCCGGCGGCGGCATTGATCGCGGTGTGGATCTGCGCATTGAGCCGGTAGTAGGTCGACAGGTCACGGCGCAGGTGGGCGGCCAGCATCTCGTAGTGCAGCGCGCGGATCTCGGCCAGCTGGGCCTCGGTGATGCGGCCGGCGGCCAGCTCGCCCGACTGGCCCTCCAGCCCCGCGATCACCTCGAAGGTGTCGGCGACGTCCTGCTCGGACAGCTGCAGCACGGCCGCGCCGCGGTTGGGCAGCAGCTCGACCAGCCCTTCCGCGGCCAGCATCTTGATGGCCTCGCGCAGCGGTGTGCGCGACACCTTCAGCTGCTCGCACAGCGCGCGCTCGTTGAGCTTGGCGCCGGGGGCGAGCTGGCCCTCGACGATGCGCTGGCGCAGCCGCTGCGCCACCTGCTGATGCAGCACCTGGCCGGCGAGCGGGACCACGTTGTCGGGCAGCTTCATGCTCATCGGCTGAATTTTGTATCCAAAAAATGCCCCCGATCAAACCCGATCATGTTGGGTATCCCGCTTGACTTTCAAAGTTTGTATTCAAAAATCGGAACTTCAAGGAGAGCCCGATGATCGCCCTCGACCTGCATCCCAGCGGCCGCCACTTCCTGCAGATCCCCGGGCCCAGCCCGGTGCCCGACCGCATCCTGAGGGCCATGAGCCTGCCGACCATCGACCACCGCGGGCCCGAGTTCGCGCAGCTCGGCCTCAAGGTCCTGGCCGGCATCCGCCAGATCTTCCAGACCCGCCAGCCGGTGGCGATCTATCCGGCGTCGGGCACCGGCGCGTGGGAGGCCGCGCTCGCCAACACCCTGAGCGCCGGCGACACGGTGCTGATGTACGAAGGCGGCCAGTTCGCCAGCCTGTGGAAGAAGCTGGCCGAGCGGCTGGGGCTGAAGCCCGAGTTCATCGCGCTGCCCGGCACCGACGCCGAGACCGGCCTGCCCGCCAGCTGGCGGGCAGGCGTGCAGGCCGACCTGATCGAGCAGCGGCTGCGCGCCGACGCCGGCCATGCCATCAAGGCCGTCTGCGTGGTCCACAACGAGACCTCGACCGGCGTCACGTCCGACATCGCCGCGGTGCGCCGCGCGATCGATGCAGCCCGGCACCCGGCGCTGCTGCTGGTCGACACCATCTCCGGCCTCGCGAGCGCCGACTACCGCCACGACGAGTGGGGCGTCGACGTCTCGATCAGCGGCTCGCAGAAGGGCCTGATGCTGCCGCCCGGCATCAGCTTCAACGCCGTCTCGAAGAAGGCGCTCGAGGCCAGCAAGGCCGCGACGCTGCCCAAGGCCTTCTGGGCCTGGGACGAGATCTTCGAGATGAACGCTGGCGGCTACTGGCCGACGACGCCCAACACCAACCTGCTCTACGGCCTGAGCGAGGCGCTGGACATGCTGCTCGACCCCCGGCACGGCGGCCTGCCGGCCGTGTTCGCGCGCCACCGGCGCTGGGGCGAGGGCGTGCGCGCCGCGGTGCGCGCCTGGGGCCTGCCCATCCAGTGCGCCGACGCGGCGGTGTACTCGCCGGTGCTGACCGGCGTCGTCACGCCGCAGGGCGTGGATGCGGATGCGCTGCGCCAGCTGATCCACCAGCGCTTCGATCTGTCGCTGGGCACCGGCCTGGGCAAGCTCAAGGGCCGCATGTTCCGCATCGGCCATCTCGGCGACTGCAACGACCTCACGCTGATGGCCGCGCTGGCCGGCTGCGAGATGGGCCTCGAGCTCGGCGGCGTCGCGCTGGCCGGCAGCGGCGTGCAGGCCGCGATGGAGTACTTCGCCAGCCATCCGCAGCAGCAGCCGCTGAAGGCCGCCGCCTGACCAGACCACCCACGGAGACCCGCATGCAACGACGTTCCCTGATCCAGGCTGCCACCGGCCTGGCCGCCACGCTGGGCGCGCCGCGCCTGTTCGCCCAGCCGTGGCCGAGCGGCCCGATCCGCATCATCGTCGGCTTCCCGCCGGGCGGCGGCACCGACGCGCTGGCCCGCGTGGTCGGTCAGAAGCTCAGCGTGATGTGGGGCCAGCAGATCGTCGTCGAGAACAAGGCCGGAGTGGCCGGCGTGCTGGCGGCCGAGTACGTGTCGCAGCAGCCGAGCGACGGCACGACGCTGCTGATGGCGCACATCAACAGCCACGCGCTCGCGCCCAGCCTGCAGCCCAAGCTGAACTACAGCGTCGAGCGCGACTTCGTGCCGATCGCGCTGGTCGGCGTCACGCCCAACCTGCTGGTGTGCAACGCCGCACAGGCGGCCAAGACGGTGCCGGAGATCGTGGCGCTGTGCAAGGCCAAGCCGGGGCAGGTCAGCTTCGGCTCGGCCGGCAACGGCTCGGCCCAGCACCTGGCGCTGGAGCT
>CAZTTC010000109.1:0-9777 GCA_964616015.1 uncultured Methylibium sp.
ACGAAGTGGCCGCCGCACTTGGAGCATTCGGTCATCGTCAGCATGCCGTTGTCGATGAACTTCACCAGGCGCCAGGCGCGGGTGACGGACAGCAGCGCTTCGAGGCCTTGCGACTCGGTCTGCTCGAGGTAGAGGCGGTAGGCCTTGATCACGGTGTCGATCTCGTCGAGCGCCGCGACCTTGTTCAGGTACTCGTGGATGTTCAGGAAGAGGCTGGCGTGGATGTTCGGCTGCCAGGTCATGAACCAGTCGGTCGAGAACGGCAGCTGGCCCTTGCTGGGCGACTTGCCGGCCACTTCCTTGTACAGGCGCAGCAGGCGCTCGTAGCTGAGGTCGGTCTCCGACTCCAGCACCTGCAGGCGCGCGCCGAGCTGGATCAGCGTCACGGCCCGTTCGATCTGCTTGGCTTCGGTGAGGATGCTCTTGTTGCGCATGAGTTTCTCCGTGATCGGTGATCGGTGATCACCAAGAAAGGCTAGGCCGCTTCCTGGTGGCGGCCGGCCATCAGGATGTTGGCGTGCAGGCGGCTGACGCCGTCGTTCGCGGCGGTCTTGCCGTGGTTGGTCAGCAGGCCCCAGACCAGGTCGTCGTCGACGCGCATCTTGCACAGCAGCGTGTTGCCGGAGGCGATCTTCATCATCTGCGCCGGGCTCAGCGTGCCGATGAGGTCGGCGGTGTCCTCCGACACCCCGAGGCGAAACAGCGCCTGGTCACGGTCGGCCCGGATCAGGCTCTGCGCCAGCATCAGGTACGACAGGTTGGCTTCGCGGATCTCCATCAGGACTTGCTCGGTATTCATGGCGCTTTTCCCTCGGCTCGTGTGTGCGGTTCGTATCTGGTGGCTGTTTCAGGTGTTGCTTTCGCGTTCACCGTGTGAAGAACTGTAGGCAGCCGACCGCGAAGCTTGAATAGGGCAACGGCTGTTTGCGGCGTCACCGCGAACAGACAGGCTTGTCAGACAAGTTCCTACAGGGAGCGCGCGCGCCGGGACGGCGGCGGCGTGACTTACGGCCGGGAGACCGCGCTACAGGCAGTGCGCACGGCCGCCACGACGGCAGCGACGCCGTCGGCGTCCAGCGTCGGATCCATCGGCAGGCTCAGCACCTCGGCGGCCAGACGATCGGCGATCGGCAAAGCGGCCGTCGCGTAGGCGGCATAGGCCGCCTGGCGGTGCGGCGGCGTCGGGTAGTGGACCAGGCTCGCGACGCCACGCGCCTGCAGCTCGGCCGCGAGCCGCTCGCGCTGCGCGTGGCGCACCACGTAGAGGTGCCACACCGGTTCGACGCCGGCCGCCACCCCCGGCAGATCGAGTCCGGGCAGGCGGCGCAGCTGCCGCGCGTAGGCCTGCGCGATCTCGCGGCGGCGCGCGTTGTCGGCGTCGAGCCGGCGCAGCCGCTCGCGCAGGAAGGCTGCCTGCAGTTCGTCGAGCCGCGTGTTGTAGCCGGGCAGGTCGTGCTGGTATTTGATGCGCGAGCCGTAGTTGCGCAGCAGGCGCAGGCGCTCGGCCAGCGCGTCGTCGTCGGTGGTGACGGCCCCGCCGTCGCCCAGCGCCCCGAGGTTCTTGCCCGGGTAGAAGCTGAAGGCCGCTGCGTCGCCGAGGCCGCCGCAGCGCCGGCCGTTCAGGCGCGCGCCATGCGCCTGCGCGGCGTCTTCCAGCACCCTGAGCCCGTGGCGCCGCGCGATCGCGCACAGCTCGTCCATCGCCGCCGGCCGGCCGTACAGGTGCACCGGCACGATGGCCCGGGTGCGCGACGTGATCGCCGCCTCGACGCGCGCCGCATCGAGGTTGAAGCTGGCCTCGTCGGGCTCCACCGGCACCGGCGTCGCCCCCGCCTGGCTGACGGCGAGCCAGGTCGCGATGAAGGTGTGCGAGGGCACGATCACCTCGTCGCCGGCCCCGATGCCCCAGGCGCGCAGCACCAGGTGCAGCGCGTCCAGGCCGTTGCCGACGCCGATGCAGTGCTTCACGCCGCAATAGGCGGCGAACTCGCGCTCGAAGGCCTCGGTTTCCTCGCCCAGCAGCACGCGCCCGCTGGCCAGCACGCGCGCCAGGGCCGCCGCGTAGGCGTCCTGGTGGCGCAGGTTGATGCGCTGGAGGTCGAGGAAGGGAATCGCCGCCCCGGTCATCACGCCGTCCCGGGATCGCGCAGTGCCTTGCGGCGGTTGCCGTGCACCTGGATCATGAATTCGCTGTAGTCGCGGAGGTAGTCCGCTTCGTCGAAGTGCTCGGAGGCCAGCACCATGCACACGCTGCCCGACGAGAAGTTGTCCAGCTCCCGCCAGGTCATCGGCGGCAGGTACAGGCCCAGGTAGGAGCGGTTCAGGTGGATGCGCTTCTTCTCGAAGCCGTCGTCCAGCACGATGTCGAAGCTGCCCGACATCGCGATCACGAACTGGTGCAGCGCCAGGTGCGCGTGGCCGCCGCGCTCGGAGCCGCCCGGCACGTCGTAGAGGTAGTAGACGCGCTTGATGTCGAACGGTGCTTGCTGCCCGCCTTCGACGAAGGTCAGGTTGCCGCGCGGGTCCTGGATCCGGGGCAGCTCGATGATGCGGCAGTCGGCAAGGGCCATGGCGAGGTCTCCGTGGGTTCAGCGGTCGATGCGATCGTCGGCGAGCGTCAGGCCTTGCACGATCTGGTCGGACAGCGCGGTCGCGAACGGCCCGGCGCTGTTGCCGATGGGCTGGACGCCCGGCAGGCCGCGCAGCAGCGCCGCGCGCTGGTCCGCGTAGGCGCTCAGGCCTTCGGCCGTGGGCAGGGGCAGTGCGCCCGCCATGCGCACGAGCTTGACGAAACCGGGGGTCGCCTCCGGGCGGACGATGCCCAGGCGCGCCAGGTCGTCGAGCACCGCGCGCAGCGTGGTGGCGTCGTCGACGAGCGCGCCATGACGGGCCTGCAGCACCTCGGGATGGGCCTCGACGACGAGGCGCACGTCGGAGGACTCGAACTCGCCCGCACAGTCGCTCGCGTGGTTGACGCGGTACAGGCCCGTGTCGGCAGCGGCCAGGTGCACGACGCTGAACGAACGCGACAGCGCGGCGCGCGGCAGGCGCAGGAAGGCCAGCAGCAGCGGCAGCCGCTGCTCGGGCGGCGCCGGCACGTCCTGGCCGCAGGCCGCCAGCCCCTGGTGCGGCGACAGCGCCCAGGCCAGGCGCTGCGCGTGCACCGTCGCGCCGTCGGCCAGGCGCAGCGTGTAGCCCCTGGCCCCGGCCTCGACGGACTGCAGCTTCTGCAGCCGGCAGTCGACCTGGGGCGCGGCCGCCAGTTCCGCGCCGAGCGTGGCGCAGAGGTCGGCGACGCTGGCGCCGACGGGGTGGCTGAACTCGGTCGGCGGCAGGGCCTGCGGGCGACCCTCCAGCCAGGCCAGCAGGGTCTCGGGCCAGTACAGCGGCAGCCAGGGAATGCGGTGATAGAGCGCCGCGAGATGGCTTGCATCGCGACCCAGGACCTGGCGGGCGAACGGCGCGAACACGGCCTCGTGGAGCACGCGGCCATGGTTGATGCGCGAGACCGTCTCGCAGTCGAGCAGCCTGCCGTCAGGCCCGCGGCCGTCGGCCGCCCAGTCGTTCTTGCGCCGCGCGTGCCAGGGCGAGGCCCGCGCCGCGTCGACGCTGGCGGCCAGCTCGGCGCGTGCTGCGGCCGCGCAGGCAAGCCGGGGCAAGGCGGCGAGCCCGTTGGCCAGCAGCAGGTCGGGCTGCCAGTGGCCATCGATCCACATCTGCGGCGCCTCGACGACGCGCGTCGGCTGGCGGCCCTGGATGTAGTCCTGCACGACGCCGACGAAGCGCCCGATGTCGTTGCGCACCATCGGGTCGTAGCTCGCCAGCGGCGGCGGCGTGCCGGGCTGGCGGAACGACGTGAACTCGTAGGCCACCATGCCGGCATCCCAGCGCCGGCCGTCCGCCTGCACGCCGGCGAAGTAGGCGCCCCACGGCCCGCCGGGGTTGATGACCACCGTGCGCCGGCCGCGCCGGGCGCGTTCGGTCGCCGCGACCACGACCGACAACGCGTTGCCGACGATCGCCAGCGGGACCTCGGTCACGCTCACGCCCGGGCGGCGCCGACGCGGCGCAGGTTCGCGAAGATCTCCGAGCCCAGGCCCGGCAGGTGGCGCTCCAGCCCGTAGAGCCCCGACAGCATGCGCTCGTCGACCAGGCCGATGCCCTGCAGCTGCGCCATCTGCCGGTGGGTGAAGGGCTTGACGAAATAGGAGCCGCTGTCGGTCACCTCGAAGCCGCAGTCGGCGCACAGCGCGCTCAGGATGTCGAGGTCGAAGGTGCGTGGCTGCTGCAGGCTGCGCTGGTTGGCCGACAACTCGTGCAGCTCGGTGATCAGGCCCATCTCCAGCGCCAGCAGGCGGTGCAGCGAGCGGGCGTTCGGCACGTTGACGTGCACCCGCGTCCCCGCCTCGCACAAGCCGGCGACCGCGGCCAGCAGCGGCCGTGGGTCCGGCACCTCGTGCAGCAGGCCGCTGAGCAGGATGGCATCGAAGCGCTCGCCGGCCAGCGTCGCCGCGGCGTCCTCCATGAAGGCCTGGACCACGCGGACGCGGGCGTCCCCGGCCGCCGCCGCGGTGGCCTGGCGCGCGAAGCCGGCCCCCGGCTCGACGACGCAGAAGCGCTCGAAGTCGCGGTAGTGGACGAACAGGGGGTCGCTGCCGCAGCCGACCTCGAGCAGGCGCCGCGGCTTCCAGCGGTCCAGCAGGGCCAGCAGCATGCGCTTGCGCATCAGGGCCTGGGTCGGCTCGAAGTCGCTGGCCGCGTAGGCGCGCTGGTAGTCGTCGATGTCGCGGGCAGGGCTCATGGGCGATCCGTTCAGGCGGCGAGGTCCAGTTCGAGAGTCTGCAGCACGGTGGCTCGACCGCCGAACATCTCCTTCTGCGCGGCCAGCCCGGCATTGATCTGTCGTCCCTGGTCGACCGTCGAGACACCGAAGTTCAGCCAGCGGCAGCCCTCGGCCACCTCGTCCAGCAGGTGCGCGATCACCGCGTCCATCGCCCCGACCTCGCGGCCGGCCGATGCGCAGGCCATGTACTGCGTGTGAAGGACGCCGTCGTAGCGATAGGTCACCGCGCCGGCGAGCATCGGGCCACCGTCCGGCGCATGCGCCGCATGCAGGCGGATCTGCGCGAAGCGACGGGCCAGCAATTCGATCTCGTCCAGCCGGTGCGTCGGCGCCACGCCGTGACGCTCGCCCAGCACGTCGCCGAGCAGGCCCCAGTAGGTCGCGTAGTCCTCGCTGTCGCGGACGTCGATGCCGGCACGCCGCGCCTTCGACAGGGCATGGCGCCGCCCTTTCGCCAACGGCGGCCGGCGTGCCAGGTCCACGGTCGTCGACAGGTCCATCCGCACGGTCCGGGCGCCCCGGCGATGCAGGGCGTACAGGTCGTCCTCCGACGGCTGCCGGTGGTAGACGTGGGGCACCGGCCGGTAGACGAGGCGCGTCGCGCCGCGCTCGCGCAGCGCCTCGACCAGCGCCTCGACCTGGGCCAGCACGTCGGTCGCACCGCACGCCGGGTGCAGCAGCAGTCCGCCGAAGGTCAGGCCGCCGTGCGAGATCCACTGCGTGCCCACGCGGTGCGCCGGCAGCAAGGCGACCAGCTCGGTGTCGTCGTAGAGCATCAGCGACGCGTCCTCGAAGCGGTCCGCGTGATAGTCCAGGTAGCCACGCTCGAACAGGAACACGCCGTTGCGCGCGAGACGCACGAAGGCATCCCAGTCGGGCTGGGCCTCGGGGGCGTAGGACTTGACACTCAGCATCGGCGACGGGGTTCGGTGCGCATTCTGGCCGTGATGGGCTCGGCCGCAAAGGCAGGTTCAGAGCTCGATGATCTCGCCCAGCGCGCGGCGGAACTCGCGGCGCGAGAAGCAACGCTCGTAGAAGGCACGCGCCGCGGTCGCCAGCTCGGCGTGGCGCGGGCCCAGCGTGCGCAAGCGCTGCGACAGCTCCTCCAGGCTGGACCACCCGAGCGACTCGTCGGCGTAGGACGAATAGTCCGCCAGCAGCGAGCCCGTCTCGAAGCCCGTGAAGGGCAGCACCGGGTAGCCGCAGCCCTGGGCCTCGATCCCCGCGCGGCCGCCGGACACCGGGGCCGAGCCGATGTAGAAGGCCGCCTCCAGCCCGGCCAGCTGTCCCCACACCGAAGGGACCAGCCCCAGGTGCACGAAGCGCGAGGCCGCCAGGCCCTGCGCGGCGAGGTGGGCGCGGATCTCCGCCAGCCAGGCCTCGTCGAGCGGCCCGATGTGGAAGAACCGGCCGCGGATCGCCTTCAGCGCGGTGGCCACGATGGCCTGCAGCGCGAACGGCCCGCGACGCGCGAACTTGCCCGGCCGCCCGGAGGTGACGACCGAGAACTGCTGGCCCTTGATGCGCACGGGCTCGCGCTCACCCTGGTCGGGCACGTACAGCGGCAGGCGCTGCACCGGTCGGTCGAGGTGGCCTTCGCACAGTTCGCGCAGCGTCGCGATGAAGTCCACGTGGCGCAGGCCGGGCACCGTGCAACCGAGGCTGGGGTTGTGGTCGCAGTGATGGAAGAGCGCCTGGCGTTCGAGTGGCTGCGAGGCCAGCGCGGCCACGAAAGGCAGCGGGTCCTGGTGGTGATTGAAGTACAGGATGCTGCGCGGCCTCAGGCTGCGCACCAGGTCGTGCAGGGTCTGCGCCTTCGACCACAGCGACGCGCCGGGCAGCGAGATCACGGCCGCATGGCTGTAGCGCTCGAGCAGCGCGTCGAGCTGCGACCGGTCCTTCTGGATCGTCAGGAAGAGATCGGTCAGCACGATGACCGGTTGCGTCACTTCGAGCGACACGTCCTCGACGACCTTGGAGTGGCCCCCCAGCGCGTACAGCTCCGTGGCCAGGATCAGCGTGGTGTCGCCGGCCGGCAGCGCCGCGACCGGCGGGCGCCCGGCCACCAGCCGCCGCGCGAGCTTCAGCATCGCGCGATCCAGCCCCGGGTAGTACAGCGCGGTGTGGGCCACCCCGGCCTGGCAGAAGTCGCGGTGCACGCCGTTGACCAGGCCCGACATCGCGTCCTCGAAGCGCCCGTCGTCGATGGCCCGCTCGATGGCGCCGCTCACGTCGTCGAGGTGGCGGAAGGCCGGCGCCGACTCGCGCCGGGCCTGCGCCAGCCGGGCCACGAACGCGGCGTCGATGCGGCCGTGCCGCGTCGGGATCGGACCGAAGGCCGGGTAGCGGGCCAGCAGGTGCTCGGCCGAGGCGAGCAGTGCGTCGGCGTCCTGCGCGTCCTGCGCGTCGTCGCGGACCACCGGCAGCCGCACGATGCGCGCGAACTGCTGGTGCTCGCAGATCGCGGCCAGCGCCAGCCCGGTGGCCCACAGCGTGCGGCCGAGCGCGGGATCGATGCGGTGCCGGCTGTCGCGCGCGATCACCACCCCCAGGTCGTCCAGCGACACGGCGCGCGCGCTGGCAGCCTGGTCGATGCACCCGGCAGCCCCGACGACGAAGCCGGCCGGCGCGTAGCCCTGGTCTTGGTGATCGACGGCGATGCCGGCCAGGCCGATCACCGTGCCCGCGCGTGCCTCGGGCGGGATCGCTGCCAGCACCGCGTTGAGGCGATGGCCGAAGCTGGCCGGAAAGTACGCATCCTCGCCGCACACCAGGACCCAGTCGGTCTCGCAGAGCGGCAACGCGCCCTCCAGGGCCTCGGCCGGCCCGGCGGCGCCGGTGCAGGCGATCACGCGGGCGTCGACCTCGCGCAGGCCGGGCGAGGCATCGGCATTGCGTTGCAGGCGCGCCTCGTCGGTCGCAGCGATGACGACGCTGAAAAGGCTCGGGCCGGGCGCGACGGGGCTCGGGCCGAAGCGGCGCTCCGCGTCGATCCGCAGCGCCTCGCCGTCATGCGCCAGCCGCGGCACCCAGCCGGCATCCATCAGCAGCTTGCACAGCACCGACGGCGAGGCCGGCGGTCCGGCGAGCGCCGGGTCCCAGCGCAGCTCGATGCCGGCCAGGTCCTCGGGCAGCGCCGCCACCTCGAGCAGGGTCTGCATCGCATCGGCGCCGAAGTCGAAGCGCGCGCGGCCGAGCGAGGACAGGTCCGCGAGCGGCAGCGACGGATCCAGGGCAGCGGTGGGGCTCATCCGCGCATCATCCCGCTGCTGCCGCCGGGGCGTGCGCCGAACAGCAGTGAAAAGCCGGCGCTGTTGCGGGCTCAGCCGGCGAGCAGGACCGCGTCGGGCGTCTGCGGCGCGGCCGGCGCGGCGGCCTCGGCGTCCCCGGGGCCCGCATCGTCGGGCACGCCGCCGAAGTCGGCCTGCCAGGTGCGCGCGTGCATGCGCTCGGCCAGCGTGGTCTCGCGCTTGCGCAGCACGACGCGCAGCAGCGCGGCGGCCTCGGGCTCGCAGGCCTGCCCGGCCGCATCCAGCCAGGTGGTGCGGACCGGCTCGAAGCGGTGCTCGAACCAGCCGCGTTCGGCAAAGCCCTCGCACCAGGGCTGCCAGGCCGCGGCGTCGAGGCCGGGGCGCACCGGCAGGTCGATCTCCAGCTCGCCGGCCGGCTGCAGCAAGGCGAGCGCGTTGCCGACCAGGGTGTCGGCGTCGGTGCTGCGCTCCAGCGCGCGGCCGACGCGCAGCCGCTCCAGGCTGCCGGCCTCCAGTCGCAGCGGGCTGCCGAAGCGCGTGCCCAGATCGAGCGGCAGCTCCAGCGGCTCGGCCCCGAGGTCGGCTGCGACGTCGGGCTCGTGGCGCGGCTCGCGGTCGAGGTTGAGCCAGCCGGGCCGGTAGCCGGACCCCGTCTCCAGCTGCATCTGACGCGGGCGCCACGGCGCCGCGGCATCGTGACGACGGCGGTGGCCCTGCAGGTAGCCGGCCGCGAAGGCCAGCAGGTCGGCATAGGCCTCGGTCGGGTCGTGGTGGCGCCAGGCCTCGAGCCGTGCACGCGCGGCCTCGAAGCCGGCCGGGCTGCGGAAGTCCTGGGTGAAGTAGCGCCGCAGTTCGTCGTCGTCGCGCAGCCACTGCACCGCGTCCTCGAAGCCGTCGGGCACGACGGTCGAGGGTCCGCGCTCCGACACGAAGGGCGTGCCCAGCGACAGGCAGTGAAAGGCCCGCGCCTGCTCGAAGCGGCTGGTGGCGTAGAAGTGGCAGTTGATGACGGCCTTGGCCTGGCCCACGAGGCGGTCGCGCTCGGGCCCGTAGAGCGCGTGCGTCAGGCCCGTGACCTTGACGCCGCAGGCCTCGATGCGCCGCAGGAAGGCCTGGCGGCGCGGGTTCATGCTGCCGAAGAACAGCAGATCGATCGGGCGTTGCTCCAGCGGCAGCGTGTCCTGGCGTGGCGCCAGGTAGGGCGCGTGCAGGAAGGGCACGATCGGCACCTCGGACGCATCGGTCGCATAGGCGGCGAGGTTGGCCGCGTCGTAGTCCACGACCGCCGAGCTGCGCAGCAGCTTGAGGTAGTCCTCGCCGACCTGGGCGCCGCCGGCACCGAGCTGCTCGAGATTGAAGAAGAGGCAGGCGTGACGCTGCTTCCATTCAACCGGGAAGCCGAGGTGGGCGCCGAAGACGATGTTGACCGCGTCCTCGCGCAGGCGGTTCTTCGCGATCGTGACCTCGGCGCCGAAGCGCCGGAACTGGTGGCGCAGGTAGCGCGCCTGGTCGAGGAAGCCGAGCGAGTGGACGTAGCCGGCCGGCTGCATCACGACCAGGTGGACGGCGGGGATCTGCATCTCAGTGGCTCCAGCGCGCTTCGCGCGACCCCTGCGGCATGACCCGGCGAGCCCGGCAGCCGCGGCGGACCGGCTTCGCCGGGCCGCCAGCGGCGCCCCCTGG
>CAZTTC010000110.1:0-9764 GCA_964616015.1 uncultured Methylibium sp.
CCCTCGCCGCGCCGCGGGTCGGCGTTGACCAGGTCGACCAGCTCGCGCACCGTGTGCACGCCGTCGCCGCTGACGTGCGGCGGGTCGCGCCGCGCGGCGGCCGCCAGCTTGTCGCCGACGACCAGCAGCCGGAAGTCATTGCCCGGCAGGTACTTCTCGACCATCACCGTGCCGATCTCCGCGGCGGCGCGGTAGGCGATGTCCAGGTGCGGACGGTCGACGATGTTGACGGTGACGCCCTTGCCCTGATTGCCGTCCAGGGGCTTGAGCACCACCGGCAGGCCGATCTCCTGCGCCACGGCCCAGGCCTCGTCGGCGCTGGCCACGGGCCGACCGATGGGCACCGGCACGCCGGCGGCACGCAGCAGGTTCTTGCTGAGGTCCTTGTCCTGGGCAATGGCCTCGGAGACGGCGCTGGTCGTGTCGACCTCGGCCGCCTGGATGCGCCGCTGGCGCGAGCCCCAGCCGAACTGCACCAGACTGCCCTGGGTCAGCCGGCGGTAGGGGATGCCGCGTGCCACCGCGGCCGCGACGATGGAGCCGGTGCTCGGCCCCAGGCGCACGTCCTCGTCGGTCTCGCGCAGCCGCCTGATCGCGGCGTCGATGTCGAAGGATTGCCCGGTCTGCGCGGCTTCGATCAGGTCGCGGGCGATGGCGAAGGCCAGGCGACCGACCTCCTCCTCGCTGTACTCGACCACCACCTGGAAGATGCCGGGCTCGACCGTCTGCGAGCTGCGGCTGAAGGTCACCGGGCAGCCGGCCTGGGCCTGCAGGGCCAGCGCGACCGACTCCAGCACATGCGCCAGCGCCAGCGTGCCGGTGTGGCCCAGCGGCTGCAGCGCGCCGACGGCCGGGAACAGCGCGCGCAGCCGGGCCTCGAAGCTGGCGCGATCGGCGATCGCGCACTCGGGTGTGGTGCAGGCGACGATCGCCTCGATGGCCGTGTGACGGCTCCACAGGTTGGGGCCGCGCAGCGCGCGGATGCGGGAGACTTGCATCGCTCGTTGTTGTTCGTGGTTCGATGTCGTCGGGACGGCGCCGCCCTCAGCGGGCCCACTTCAGCGCGGGCTCGAAGGTCTCGATGCCGGCGGCGATCAGTTCCGGTGCGATGCCCAGCGCCCACGCGGTGGCGACGGCGGCCAGCACCGTTTCGTCGGGCACCACGGCCATGCGGCCCCGGCCGATGGCCACCGAGCCGGTGTCCATCGGGCCGGTCGCCAGCACCGCGCGGCCCTCGCGCAGGAACACGACGCGCCCGCCGGATTCGCGCTGCGCGGCCAGCGGTGCGCAGGCCGGGTCGCAGGCATAGAGGATGACCTCGCCGTCGCACAGCTCGGCCAGGCCGGCCACGCGCTCGTCGGCCGCGTTCAGCACCGCCACGCCGTCCGACAGCACCACGTCGACCTGGGTGCGCAGCACCTTGACCAGCTGATCGGACTCGCGCACGTCGAACTCGCCCAGGGCCTCGGCCCCGCCCAGGTCGGTGACCACGCCGACCTGGCAGCGGTCGTAGGCCAGGCCGTCGCGCAGGATGGCTTCGGCGCCGTTCTCGAACACCGCCACTTCGACCTGGCGGTTGATCAGCAGCCGGTGGCCGGCGTCCCAGTGCGCGCAGTCGCCGCGCTCGACCTGGCGGCTGCCGAGGAAGAGCCCGTCGCGGCAGGCCAGGCCCACGTGGCGCCCGCTCAGGTGCACCAGCCAGGCGACCAGCCGGGCGATGGTGTGCGTGCCGGTCGAGCCGGCGACACCGACGATGGGGATGCGCCCGCTCTCGTCCTCGGCGAACAGGTGGTCGACGATCGCCAGGCCGACCGGCCGCGGCACGCCCTCGGCGGGCCGCAGGTGCATCAGCAGGCCGGGGCCGGCGTTGACCTCGACCACCGCCCCACCCTGCGCCTGCAGCGGGCGCGAGATGTCCTCGGCCACCACGTCCACGCCGGCGATGTCCAGGCCCACCACGCGCGCCGCCAGGGAGACGATGTGGTCGACCTCGGAGTGGACCTGGTCGGTGCAGTCGATGGAGACGTTGCCGTTGCGCTGGATCAGCACCTGACGCCCGGCCTCGGGCACCGAGGCCGGCGTCAGGCCCTGGCGCTGCAGGTCGGAGACGATGGCGCCGTCCTTGTCGGCCTCGACGAGGCCGAGCGGGTGGTCCTCGGTCTCGCCGCGGCGCGGGTCGGTGTTGATCTGGCTGGCCACCAGCTCCAGCACCGTGGAGCGGCCGTCGCCGGTGACCCAGGCGGTGTCGCCGCGCGCCGCCGCCACCACCCGGCCGCCGACCACCAGCAGGCGGTGTTCCTTGCCCGGCACGAAGCGCTCGACCATCACCTCGCTGCCGTTCTCGGCCGCCAGGGCGTAGGCGGCCTCGACGTCCTCGCGGCGCTTCAGGTCCAGCGTCACGCCGCGCCCGTGGTTGCCGTCGGTCGGCTTGACGGCCACCGGCAGGCCGATGTCTTCGGCCGCGGCCCACGCGGCCTCGGCGCTGTCGACCACCTCGCCCTCGGGGATGGGCACGCCGCAGGCCTTGAGCAGCGACTTGGTCAGGTCCTTCTCGCCGGCGATGCCCTCGGCGATGGCGCTGGTGCGGTCGGTCTCGGCGGTCCAGATGCGGCGCTGCTTCCTGCCGTGGCCCAACTGCACGAGGTTGCCGCTGTTGAGCCGGATGTGCGGGATGCGCCGGTCGGTCGCCGCGCCGACGATGGCCGCCGTGCTGGGCCCGAAGTACGACGCGTCGACCTGTTCGCGCACCCGCGCCACCGCGGCCGGCACGTCGAAGGACTCGTCGTTGATCGCCGCCATCAGCAGCCGGTGGCCCTGGGCCAGCGCGGCGCGCGCCACCTGCTCCTCGCGGGCCCGGAACACCATGCGGTAGACGCCGCGCCGCGAGGTGCTGCGGGTCTGGCCGAAGCCGGTCGGCATGCCCGACAGGTTGAGCAGTTCGATCACCACGTGCTCGAGCACGTGGCCCGACCAGGTGCCCGCCTGCAGGCGCTGCAGGAAGCCGCCGCGCTCGCCGACACCGCAGTGGTGCTCTTGCAGCGCCGGCAGCAGGGCGCACAGCCGGTCGTTGAAGCCGGGCAGCCGGTTGGACGGAAAGTCCTCGAGTTCGCCGAGGTCGAGCCAGGTTTCCAGAACCGGGCGATAGGTCCAGATGTTGGGACCGCGCAGGTAATTGATGCGTAGCAGCTGAACGTCGCTCTTCTTGCTCATTTCTTGCGGGGGCGATGGCCCCGGGCGGCCCAGGACCGACGCACGATTGTGCGCCCGGCGGGCTCCTTGGCACCGTGCTCCGGGCCACTCTCCATGCGGCAGGCCAGTCCGGCATCGGTCAGAATCTCGGGCCCTTCCGGGGGATAGTGGCCAGCCTTGCGGGCCTTGGCAAAAAAGTCTGAATGCATCATCACCATCCTGTCGACGAGGCGGCCGCCTCCGGGGCGACCCGTGCGGCCTGGCAAGCCCGGCTTGCACCGGACGAGAACGTGCTGGCCACGTTGGAGGTTGACCTCGACGCGAAGCTGCACTTCGCGCAGGGACTGCTGGCGCTCACCGACCGCCGGCTGATGGCACGGACGGCCAGCAGCGAGGAGTGGCAGGACTGGCCTCTTGACGCCAGGCTGACACTGCGACACGCCGACCATGCCGGGGTCGGCAGCCTCGAGCTCCACGATGATCGCGCCCGCCTCGCGCTGTGGCGCTACACGCTGGGTAACAACGTGCAAGCCTTGCGTCTGCTGCGGCAGTTCGACCAGCAGCAGGCCCAGCGCCTGAACGGCGCGGCCGAGGCGGTGGCAGACGAAGTCGCGGCCGACGCCGAGGACTCCCACGGGGCCGGCACCGACACCGAGGCCCAGCCGCCGTCGACCTGGGTGCTGCTGCGGCTGTGGCGCTTTGCCCGGCCCTACCGGCGCCAGCTGCTGGCCGGGTTTCTGCTGACGCTGGCCTCGACCGCGGCGACCCTGGTGCCGCCCTACCTCACCATCCCGCTGATGGACGAGGTGCTGATCCCGTTCCAGAACGGCCAGCGCATCGAGCCGAGCTACGTGATGCTGCTGCTGTCGGGCCTGCTGGGCGCGGCACTGCTGGCATGGAGCCTGGGTTGGGCGCGCACCTGGCTGCTGGCGCTGGTGTCCGAGCGCATCGCCGCCGATCTGCGCACCGCCGCCTTCGAGCACCTGCTGCACCTGAGCCTGGACTACTTCGGCAGCAAGCGCACCGGCGACCTGATGGCGCGCATCGGCTCCGAGACCGACCGCATCAGCGTCTTCCTGTCGCTGCACGCGCTGGACTTCGCGACCGACGTGCTGATGATCGCGATGACCTCGGCGATCCTGTTCTCGATCAACCCCTGGCTGGCGCTGGCGACGCTGCTGCCGCTGCCCTTCATCGCCTGGATGATCCACCGCGTGCGCGACAAGCTGCGCACGGGCTTCGAGAAGATCGACCGCGTCTGGGGCGACGTGACCAACGTGCTGGCCGACGTGATCCCGGGCATCCGCGTGGTCAAGGCCTTCGCGCAGGAGCGGCGCGAGGCCGGGCGCTTTCGCGAGGCCAACAAGCTCAACCTCGCGGTCAACGACAAGCTCAACAAGACCTGGAGCCTGTTCTCGCCGACCGTGTCGCTGTTGACCGACATCGGCCTGCTGGTCGTCTGGGCCTTCGGCATCTGGCTGGTGGCCGACGGCAAGATCACGGTCGGGGTGCTGACCGCCTTCATCGCCTACATCGGCCGCTTCTACACGCGGCTGGATTCGATGAGCCGCATCGTCAGCGTCACGCAGAAGGCGGCCGCCGGCGCCAAGCGCATCTTCGACATCCTGGATCACGTCTCCAACGTGCCCGACCCGGCGCAGCCGGTGAAGATCGCCAACCTGCAGGGCCGCATCGAGCTGCAGGACCTGGGCTTTCGCTACGGGCCGCGCACCGTCATCCGCGGCCTGGACCTCGACATCCGGCCCGGCGAGATGATCGGCCTGGTGGGCCACAGCGGCTCGGGCAAGAGCACGCTGGTCAACCTGATCTGCCGCTTCTACGACGTGACCGACGGCGCCATCAAGGTCGACGGCACCGACATCCGGCGCTTCGGCGTGGCCGACTACCGGCGCCACATCGGCCTGGTGCTGCAGGAGCCCTTCCTGTTCTTCGGCACCATCGCCGAGAACATCGCCTACGGCAAGCCCGAGGCAACGCGCGAGGAGATCGTGGCCGCCGCACGCGCCGCGCACGCGCACGAGTTCATCCTGCGCCTGCCGCTGGGCTACGACTCGCTGGTCGGCGAGCGCGGCCAGGGACTCAGCGGCGGCGAGCGCCAGCGCATCAGCATCGCGCGCGCGCTGCTGATCGACCCGCGCATCCTGATCCTCGACGAAGCCACCTCCTCGGTCGACACCGAGACCGAGAAGGAGATCCAGAAGGCCCTCGACAACCTGGTGCAGGGCCGCACGACGATCGCCATCGCGCACCGCCTGTCGACCCTGCGCAAGGCCGACCGGCTGGTGGTGATGGACCGCGGCCAGGTGGTCGAGGTCGGCCCGCACGACGAGCTGATGGCGCGGCGCGGCGCCTACTGGCGGCTCTACGAGGCGCAGCTGCGCCGCGTCGACACCGCCGACGATGCCGGGTCGCCGAGGCGCCGCGAGGCCGCGCCCTCGGCCCACACGGCCGACCTCGCCTGACGAGCCCGCGATGACGCCGACGACCGACGACTTCCGGCTCGAGCGCGACGACCACGGCCGCCTCGTGCTGCTGCGCGGCGGCGAACGCCACGAGGGCGTGGTGCCGGTGCGCGCCTTCCCGCTGGCCGCTCCCGACGAGGGACTGTCCCTGATCGGCCCCGAAGGCCGCGAGCTGCTGTGGATCGCCCGGCTGGGGGCGCTGCCGCCGGCACAGCGCGCGCTGATCGAAGAGGAGTTGGCGAGCCGCGAGTTCGCGCCGGTGATCCGGCAGCTCCGCAGCGTCTCGACCTTCTCGACCCCCAGCACCTGGGAGGTCGCGACCGACCGCGGCGACACGCGCTTCGTGCTGAAGGGCGAGGAAGACATCCGCCGCCTCGGCCGTGGCGCGCTGCTGATCGCCGACACCCACGGCATCCAGTTCCTGGTGCCCGACCTGCAGACGCTGGACAAGCGCTCCAAGCGGCTGCTCGAACGCTTCCTCTGACGGTTGGGGGTCGGCAGTCCCCGGGGCGTGCCGCCGTCCGAGCGACGGCGACACACCCGGCGCGGCGCAAGCCGGTCGGCGGCCGTCCGCGTCGGCCGCTAGGCCAGGACGCGCACGGCCAGCCCCGCCAGCGCGCACGCCCCCAGCAGCGGCATCACACCGACCTTGTAGCGAAACAGTGCGACCGCGGCCGCCGCTGCGATCACCGCCGACACCCCATCGAAGCGCCCGCTCCAGCCCTGCGGCCACAGCACGTGCCAGGCGAAGAACAGCGCGAGGTTCAGCACCACGCCGACCACCGCGGCGGTGATGGCGGTCAGCGGCGCGGTGAAGCCGAGCTTGCCGTGGGTCGACTCGACCAGCGGGCCGCCGCCCAGGATGAACAGGAAGGACGGCAGGAAGGTGAAGAAGGTCGCGACGCTGGCGGCGAGTGCCGCGCCGAGGAAGATCGCGTCCGGCCCCAGCACCTGGCGTGTCCAGCCGCCGACGAAGCCGACGAAGGCCACCACCATGATCAGCGGGCCGGGGGTGGTCTCGCCGAGCGCCAGGCCGTCGATCATCTGCGTGGCGGTCAGCCACTGGTAGTGCTCGACCGCGCCCTGGTAGACATAGGGCAGCACCGCGTAGGCGCCGCCGAAGGTCAGCAGTGCGGCCTTGGTGAAGAAGACGCCCATCTGCGCGAGCGTGCCCTCCCATCCATGCCACGCCACCAGCCCCGCCATCGCGCCGGCCCACAGCGCTGCGCCGACCAGCGCCAGCCGCAGCAGGTGGCTGCGCGAGAAGCGCGCGTGGGGCGGCGTCGGCGTGTGGTCGTCGATCAGCGCCGGGCCGTAGCTGGCCTGCGCGGCGGCATGCCCGCCACCGGGCGCAAAGAGATGCGGCGCGCGGCGCGAGCCGACCCAGCCGATCAGCGCCGCCGCCGCCACGATCGCCGGGAAGGGCACGTCCAGGGCGAAGATCGCGGCGAAGGCCAGCGCGGCAATGCCCCACATCCAGCTGTTCTTCAGCGCCCGCGTGCCGATGCGGTGCGCCGCATGCAGCACCAGCGCCGTGACGGCGGGTTTGAGTCCGTAGAAGATGCCCGCCACCAGCGGCACGTCGCCGTGAACCAGGTAGACCCACGACAGCGCGATCAGGATGAACAGCGAGGGCAGCACGAACAGCGCGCCGGCGACGATGCCGCCCCAGGTGCGGTGCATCAGCCAGCCGATGTAGGTCGCGAGCTGCTGGGCCTCGGGGCCGGGCAGCAGCATGCAGTAGTTCAGCGCGTGCAGGAAACGCTGCTCGCTGATCCAGCGGCGGCGCTCGACCAGCTCGGTGTGCATGATCGCGATCTGCCCGGCCGGCCCGCCGAAGCTGATGAAGCCGAGCTTGAGCCAGAAGCGCAGCGCCTCGCCGAAGCTAACGGCCCCGGGCGGCGAGGCGTTCGCGGCAACGTCGTTCAAGCGAGCGCCGCCACGACCTCGGGCGGCGCCTGCACCAGCTCGATCAGCACGCCCTCGCCCGACAGCGGGAACTCGTCGTTGCCCTTGGGGTGGATGAAGCAGATGTCGTGGCCGGCCGCGCCACGGCGGATGCCGCCGGGAGCGAAGCGCACGCCGTTCGCCGTCATCCACTCGACCGCCTTCGGCAGGTCGTCCACCCACAGGCCCACGTGATTGAGCGGCGTCGCGTGCACGGCCGGCTTCTTGCCGGGGTCGACCGGCTGCATCAGGTCGACCTCGATCTCGTGCGCGCCGCGGCCGAGGGCGCAGATGTCCTCGTCGACGTTCTCGCGCTCGGACACGAAGTGGCCCTTGACGGCCAGGCCCAGCATGTCGACCCACAGCGCGCGCAGGCGCTGCTTGTCGGGGCCGCCGATGGCGATCTGCTGCACGCCGAGGATGCGGAAGGGCTTGCTCATCGTGACCTCACGCGAAACGCAGGATGGTCTGGTCCACCGCCAGGCTCTCACCCGGCTTGGCGACGATCTCGGACACCGTGCCGTCGCGCGTGGCGACGAGGATGTTCTCCATCTTCATCGCCTCCACGACCGCCAGCCGCTCGCCGGCATGCACCTGCTGGCCGGCCGTGACCGCGATGCTGGCCAGCAGGCCGGGCATCGGCGACAGCAGCAGCTTGCTGGTGTCGGGCGGCGCCTTGTAAGGCATCAGCTTCTTCAGCGCGGCCGCGGACGGCGACAGCACCAGCGCGTCGATGCAGCGGCCGTTGTGGGCCACGCGGATCCACACGCCGTCGCGCTCGACCTGGGCCGCGAAGGCCTTGCCGTTGCACTGGCCCAGCGCGCGGATGCCGCGAAAGAGCCAGCTGCCCGACAGCTCGTAGCGCCGCTCGCCGACCCGCACGCGGATCGCGCCGTCGGCCACCTCGACGGTGGCCGGGTGGTGGGTGTGGCGGCCCGCCTCGCCCTTCACCACCACCACGTAGTCGCTGCCGATGCGCACGCCGTGGCCGGCCAGCTGGCCGCTGATCGCCGAGGCGCGCTCCAGGTAGCGGCGGTTGGCCGCGGCTGCCAGCGCGATCAGGAAGTCCGGGTCCTCGTGCGCGACGTCGGCCGCGTCGAAGCCCTTGGGGAAGTGCTCGGCGATGAAGCCGGTGTTGAAGTCGCCGGCCACGAACTTCGGGTGCGCCAGCAGCGCCGACTGGAAGGGGATGTTGCTGTGGATGCCGCGGATCACGAAGGCATTGAGCGCCTCGCGCATGCGCGCGATCGCCTCGGCGCGGTCCTTGCCGTGCACGATGAGCTTGGCGATCATCGAGTCGTAGTGCATCGGGATCTCGCCGCCTTCGTAGACGCCGGTGTCGACGCGCACGCCGCCTTCAGCGGGCCGGGGCTTCGCCGCTTCCATCGACGTCGCCGGCGGCTGGTAGCGCACCAGCCGGCCGGTCGAGGGCAGGAAGTTGCGCAAGGGGTCCTCGGCGTTGATGCGGCACTCGATCGCCCAGCCGTCGCGCCGGATGTCGGCCTGCGCGAACGGCAGCTTCTCGCCGGCGGCCACGCGGATCATCAGCTCCACCAGGTCCAGCCCGGTGATGCACTCGGTGACGGGGTGCTCGACCTGCAGCCGCGTGTTCATCTCCAGGAAGTAGAAGCTCTGGTCCTTGCCGACGACGAACTCCACCGTGCCGGCCGACTGGTACTTCACCGCCTTGGCCAGCGCCACGGCCTGTTCACCCATGGCCTTGCGCGTGGCTTCGGTGATGAAGGGCGACGGCGCCTCCTCGATCACCTTCTGGTGGCGGCGCTGGATCGAGCATTCGCGCTCGTGCAGGTAGACGGTGTTGCCGTGCGCATCACCCAGCACCTGGATCTCGATGTGGCGCGGCTCCTCGACGAACTTCTCGATGAAGACGCGGTCGTCGCCGAAGCTGTTGCGCGCCTCGTTGCGGCAGGACGCGAAGCCCTCGTGCGCCTCCTTGTCGTTGAAGGCCACTCGCAGGCCCTTGCCACCGCCGCCGGCACTGGCCTTGATCATCACCGGGTAGCCGATGCCCTGGGCGATCTTCACCGCCGCCTCGGGCGACTCGATCGCCTCGTTCCAGCCGGGGATGGTGTTGACCTTGGCCTGGTTGGCGAGCTTCTTCGAGGCGATCTTGTCGCCCATCGC
>CAZTTC010000111.1:0-9757 GCA_964616015.1 uncultured Methylibium sp.
GGGCGTGATGGTCTGCGTCTACGGCATGAGCCACACGCCGGCGCTGCTGCTGCTGAACTTCCCGAACTACGCCGACCGCGGCGCCTTCCTGGTGTTCTTCCTGGTCTTCGTGGTCGCCATCGCGCAGATCGTGCAGGAGCTGGCCAGCCGCCGCCTGCGCCGCCGGCCGGTGGCGCGGCAGATCAGCCGCAGCTTCAGCGTCCGCGCCTGGCTGATCGGCGCGCTGGTCGCGGCCTTCGTCGGCGCCCTGCTCTACTGGATCACGCCGTTCAAGGCCGGCCAGGCCTTCGTGATGGCCTTCATCGCCAGCGCTTGCGGAACGATGGGCGAGTTCGTGATGAAGGCCCTCAAGCGCGACGCCGGCGTGCGCTATTGGGGCAACCAGGCCTCGGTGACCGGCGCGGTCGGGTTGCTGGACCGCGTGGCGCCGCTGTGCTTCGCGGCGCCGGTGTTCTTCCACTCGGTGCGCTGGTACTTCAAGCTGAGCTTCTGAACGGCTCAGTGGTGCGTCGAGCGCAGCCACGCCAGCTTGGCGTCGTAGAGCGCGCGATCGCCGCGCGTCGTGCTGTAGTCGGCCGCCAGCGCGAGGTGCTTGCGCGCCTGCGCCTCGTCGCCCAGGCGGAAGTGCGCCAGCGCCAGCCAGAAGTGGAACTCGTGGTAGTGCGGGTCGCGCGCCACCTCGCGGTCGAACAGCTCGCGCGCCCGGCCGAAGTCGCCGCGTGCCATGGCCGCCTGGCCGAGGTGGAAGTCGCGGAAGGGTGGGTGCGGCTCCCGCAGCGCCAAGCGTTCGCGCACGGCCGCTGCCGCCTCGGCCTGGCCGGAGCGCTCGAGCGCCAGCGCGCGATTGGCCAGGGCCTGCAGATGCTCGGGCTGCTGCCGCAGCAGGTGGGCCAGCACGCGGTCGGCGCGCTCGGGCTCGCCGCGCCGCAGCCAGACCACGCCCAGCGTGTTGTAGCTCGCCCAGTGGCCCGGCTGCACGCGCAGCGCCTCGCGCGTCCACCAGTAGGCGTCGTCGATGCGGCCTTGCACCAGCGCCTCGACGGCGCGGTTGTTCATGAACATCGCCTGCACCGTGGCCTCGTCGATGGGCCGCGTGCGCAGTCCTTTCAGGTCGCCGGGCGGCAGGAAGTCGACCGTGGCCTCGCTGCGGTCGTGGCGGGTGCCGACGTCAAAGGGCCGGCGTCCCAGGCTCAGATTGACGTGGCCGCTGCGCACGTAGAGGTCGCCGCTGCGGCTCCAGGTCTCGTCGATGTAGGCGCTCTGGTAGGTCACCGGCAGATCGAGTGCCTTGGCGAACGCGGCGGTCATCACCACCAGCGCCAGGCAGTTGCCCGAGCGTGCCTCGAAGGCCTGCGCGGCGTTGCGCGTGGAGACCGCGTCGTACTCGAGCCGCAGCTGGGCGCGGTTGCCGAGCGCTTCGAGCAGGCCGTACTGGCGCCCGTGGCGGCGCAGCAGCGGCGCCATGTCCTCGCGCAGGTAGCGCCGCATGTCCTCGCTCAGCGCGAACACCTGATCGGGGTCGATGCGCTCGGTGGGTGGCGCGAAGCGCGCATCGTCGAACAGGTCGACCGGCAGGGCCAGCGGCGGGGGCGGCGCGGACGCGCAGGCGCTCAGCAGGGCGCACAGCGACAGCAGGATCCCCAGGGCTCGCGTCATGGCTCTACCTCCTCGACGATCCACGGAGATCGCCGGATGCGACTCCTAGAATACTGCGGGTGAGGATCCTCGGCATCGACCCCGGCCTGCGCACCACGGGCTTTGGCTTCGGCACGCCGCTGCGCGGCTTCACGGCCGCGGTGCGGCCATGAGCCTGCACCGAAGCCCTGGTTGCACCGGCGAGCCGGGGAGCGGCTCGGCATGAGGATCCTCGGCATCGACCCCGGCCTGCGCACCACGGGCTTTGGCGTCATCGAGTCCGTCGGCTCGAAGCTGCACTACATCGCCAGCGGCACGATCCGCACCGACGCGCTGCCCAACGGCGACCTGCCGGGGCGACTGAAGATCATCTTCGAGGGCGTGCGCGAGGTGGCGGCGCGCTACCAGCCCGAGTGCGCAGCGGTCGAGATCGTGTTCGTCAACGTCAACCCGCAGTCGACGCTGCTGCTGGGCCAGGCGCGCGGCGCGGCGCTGGCCGCACTGGTGTCCAGCGGCCTGCCGGTGTCGGAGTACACCGCGCTGCAGATGAAGAAGGCCGTGGTCGGCCACGGCCAGGCACGCAAGGAGCAGGTTCAGGCCATGGTGGCGCGGCTGCTGGCGCTGCCCGGCGAGCCGGGCCGGGATGCGGCCGATGCCTTGGGCATCGCGGTCTGCCAGGCGCACGCCGGCGCCTCGCTGGCGGCGATCGCCGCGGTCACGCCGCTGGCGCGGCGGGCCCACGCGCAGTACCGCAAGGGCCGCGGCTACTGATGATGACGCCCACCCCCGTGGCGGCTGCGCCGCTCGGCCTCCCGAGCGGGCGACGCTGAAGGACCGGCAGCGCCGGATCCGCAGCGTCTGCCGGGATCGCGCCGCGACCCGGTCGATCTCGAAAGCTCAGCCGCGCCAGGTCACGTTGTGGCGCCGGAACAGCTCGCGCAGCGCCGGGCCGGCCGCGAGCTCGCCGAGACGCTGGTCGATGACGCGCGCCAGGTCGGAGGCGCCGCGCTTGACCGCGCAACCGACCACCCAGCCGTGGCGCGGTGCGCGTGCCACCGGCAGCGCCACGACCTCGTAGCGCGCCTGGCCGGCCAGGGTCGACTCGAGCTCCGAGGCCAGGCCGGCCGCGGCCTGGGCCTCGCCGGCCAGCAGGCTGCGTGCGGCCTTCACGCCGTCGGCGTGGCCGGTGCGCAGGCCCTCGCGCAGCGCGCCGCCCTCGGCGCCGGCCAGCAACCAGCCGGCCAGGGTCGCGCCGGCCACCGCGAGGGTCAGGCCGCGCAGGCCGGCCGCGTCCTGCGGGGCCGGGCCGCGCTCGCGGTCCCAGGCCAGCATCACGCGCTCGCGGTAGTAGGGCCCGAAGACCTCGACCTGCGGATGGGCCTCGATCAGCGGGCGCTCCATCGGCACGTGCAGCATCACGTCGGCCGGGCCCCAGCCGAGGAAGTGTCCCCGCCACACCGCGGCCCGCAGGTCGTCGGAGATGTTCTCGCCGGCCGTGAACGGCAGCAGCGACAGCGGCACGCCGACCGCGTCGGCCAACTGGGCGGCGAGGTCGACGTCGATGCCCTGGCCCTGCACGTTGAAGGGCGGGAAGTCCTGGTAGACCGCGACGACCAGGCGCCCGGCGCGCTTGACGCGCTCGAGCGCGCCGGCGTCCTGCGCAGGCACCGCGGCACCGAACCCCGCGAGGGCGCCTGCGGCCAGCAGCCGGCGGCGATCGATCACAGCGGCTTCTCGCGGCGGGTCTCGAGATAGGCCTTGATCGCCCACACCGCCTCCTGGTTGAGGGTGCCCTCGAAGGGCGGCATGTAGACGGCGCCGTTGCGCACGCGGCCCTTGCGGACCGTGGCGGCGTAGTACTCGTCCATCTCCTTGACGCAGGCGCCCTTCTTCTTGTCGTCCTTCAGCGTGACGCACTCGTTGTCGAGCTTGCGCAGATCGGGCGCGATGCCGCCGGAGATCGCCTCCAGACCGTGGCAGCGCGCGCAGTTCTGGTTGTAGGCCGACCCGCCGAGCTTGATCGCCGCGTCGTTCTTGCGATACGGGTTCTCGGCCCGCCAGCTGTCGCCTAGCGTAGGCAGGCCCTTGGTATCGACCGCCTGCGGCGTGACGTCACCGTGGGCCTGGACGCCCGCGGCCAGGACGGACAGGCCCAGCGCCAGCAGCAGGCGCGAGCAGGAAAGGCGAGACTTCATCGAATGGCTCCGGTTCCGGGAAAGAGTGACCCGGCCCGCAGGTGCAATCGATGTGCCACCGGCCCGCCGGCCCGTAACGCCCCTGCAGCGCGGGGGTTCACACCCCCGGTTTGCTCCATATGGGAGCAAACTGGCGCTCCCGGCGGGCTGTTGCCCCCGGGCAAGCGAGGCATGGCCCGTCGGTCATCGCCGTCCTTACCATCGCATCAGGGACTAGAAGGCCGGCCAGCGCCTGACCGCCCGGCGGGCCGCCGGGCGTGCGCCGCGGCGCCGGCATCCCGAGGAGACACGCATGAGTTCTGGAGCCCACACGAAGCCGGCGCCGCGCGATGCGCGACGCGCGCTCAGCTTCGGCCACACGGCGACCAGCGCCTGGCTGCCCCCCGACCCCGGGCATGTCGACACCATCATGCAGTCGCACGAGCGCTGCGCCTCGCTGCGCCTGAGCCCGATCCGCGCGCCCGACCACGCGCCGCTGGTGCGCGCCGACCTCAACGTCGCGCGCGAGCGCAACAGCCGGCTGTCGCAGCACGCCGTGCCGGTGATGGAGATGCTGCTCGAGCAGATCCTCGCGACGCAGAGCATGGTGGTGCTGACCGACGTGCAGGGCACGGTGCTGCACTCCATCGGCCACGACGACTTCCTGGCCAAGGCCTCGAAGGTGGCGCTGGCGCCCGGCGTCAACTGGAGCGAGTCGAACAAGGGCACCAACGCGATCGGCACGGCGCTGGTCACCGAGACGCCGACCATCGTCCACGCCGACGAACACTTCGTCCACGCGAACCACTTCCTGACCTGCTCGGCCTCGCCGATCTTCGACCCGCGCGGCAACCTGGTCGGTGTGCTCGATGTCACCGGCGACCACCACTCCTTCCACGCCCACACGATGGGGCTGGTCAAGATGTCGGCGCGCATGATCCAGAACCACTGGCTCATCGACGACAGCCGCCAGACCCTGCGCCTGCACTTCCACGGTCGCAACGAGTACCTCGGCACGCTGATGGAAGGCATCGTCTCGGTGGGGCAGGACGGCAAGCTGCTGGGTGCCAATCGCGCAGCGCTGGACCTGCTGCGGCTGTCGGGCGCGGCACTGCGCATGAACACAGTCACGGGGCTGTTCGGCGTGTCGGTCGGCGCGCTGGTCGACCACTTCTCGTCGGCGCTGGCGTCCCCGATGGTGGTGGCGCTGCCCGACGGCCGGCCGGTGCACCTGCACGCGCGCTTCAGCGGCCACGGCTGGATGCAGTTCGGCAGCGTCGACATGCCGGCGCCGAGCCGCGAGTCGGCCAACGATCCGCCGGTCGAGCCGACGCGCGACGCCGCGGCGGCATCGGCCGCACCGCCCTCGCCCAGCCTGCGCCAGCTGCAGACCGGCGACGCGCGCATGGACGACATCGTGGCGCGCGTGAAGCGTGTCATCGACCGCGAGATCGCGGTGCTGATCCAGGGCGAGACCGGCAGCGGCAAGGAGGTGCTGGCCCGCGCCATCCACCAGGCGAGCAAGCGGGCGTCGCAGCCCTTCGTCGCAGTCAACTGCGCCTCGATCCCCGAGACGCTGATCGAGTCCGAGCTGTTCGGCTACGAGGAAGGCGCCTTCACCGGGGCGCGCCGCAAGGGCGCGACCGGCAAGGTGCTGCAGGCCCACGGCGGCACGCTCTTCCTCGACGAGATCGGCGACATGCCGCTGGCGCTGCAGGCGCGTCTGCTGCGCGTGCTGCAGGAGCGCGAGGTGATCCCGCTCGGCGGCAGCCGCGCCGTGCCGGTGGACGTGAGCGTCATCAGCGCCACCCACCAGCCGCTGCGCGAGATGATCGAGAGGAAGCAGTTCCGCGAGGACCTGTACTACCGCCTCAACGGCCTGGTGGTGCAGCTGCCGCCGCTGCGCGAGCGCAGCGACCTGCTGGCGCTGGCCGAGAAGCTGCTGAAGCAGGAGTGCCGCGGCCGCATGCTGCGCCTGGACGACGAGGTGCTGCGCCTGATGCAGGGCTTCCGCTGGCCGGGCAACATCCGCCAGCTGGCCACGGTGCTGCGCACCGCGGTCGCGATGGCCGGCGACGAGGCGGTGATCACGGCCGACCACCTGTCCGAGGATTTCCTGCAGGACGCGCGGCGCGCGAGCGGCGACACCCCTGCGGCCGACGTCGCCGAGGCGCTGCCCGAGACGCCGGCGGTGCCCGGCCGCAGCACGCTGCAGCAGCTCGAGCACGACACCGTGCGCCGCGCGCTGGCCGAAGCCGGCGGCAACATCTCGGTGGCGGCGCGGCGGCTCGGCATCAGCCGCAACACCATCTACCGCAAGCTGTACTGGCCGCCCGGCGCCGGTCGATGAAGGATCGCGCCGGCGCATGAACCGCCCGTCCTGGTCGCTCCCCGCCGCACGGCACGGCAGCGCCTCCAGCCCGACGCCCCCGCTCGAGCCGATCTGGTTCGAATGGCTCGCGCTCGGCGGCCTGCTGGTGTTCGCGACCTGGCTGCTCGGCGTGCGCGGCGTCTGGGCGCTGCTGCTCAACGCCGACCCGACCGGCATCACGCTGGTCATCATCGTGGTGTTCTCGGGCTCGACGCTGTGGTGCGGCGCGCGCGCGCGCGAGCTGCAGCGCCAACGCGGCATGACCGGCGCGCCCGGGTCCTGGGTCGCCGACTACCGCCGCGCGCTGGCCACCGCGCCGCGCGACGCCGGCGCGCCACTGGACCTGCTGCTCGAGCAGACGCACGGGCCGCACGGCACCGCCTGGTGGGTCAACGGCATCCAGCTCAAGCTCGGCCTGCTGGGCAAGGTGATCGGCTTCTCGATCCTGGCGCTGCAGATCGGCCACACGCAGAACTTCGACCCCTCGCAGTCGCAGGAGCTGCTGAAGAACCTGACCACCGGGCTGGGCGTCGCGCTGCTGACGACGATGGTGGGCCTGGTCGGCAACATCCTGCTGGGCCTGCAGCTGACGCGGCTGGACCGCTACGCCGACCAGCTGGTCGCCGAGGCCCAGCGGCTCGGGCTGGAGTCGCGCGCCGATCGCACCCCGGGCTGACGCATGCGTGCACGCCGCACCACCCGCGAGCCGGAGGTCGATCCGTTCTACGACATGTTGTTCAACATGCTGATCGCCTTCGTGTTCTGCTTCATCGTCGCGCTGCTGGCGATGAACCCGAAGGCGATGAAGACCGGCGACATCCCGTCGAAGGCGGAGTTCATCGTCAACGTCTCCTGGCCCGACCTGAACCCGAACGACATCGACACCTGGGTCCAGGACCCCGGCGGCAACCTGGTGTGGTTCCGCGCCCGCGAGGCCGGGCTGATGCACCTGGACCGCGACGACCGCGGCCTGCAGGGCGACGTGATCGTCGTCAACGGGCGCGAGGTGGTCAATCCGCTGAACCAGGAGGTGGTGACGATCCGCGGCATCGAGCCGGGCGAGTTCACCGTCAACCTGCAGTACTACGAGACGAAGAACGGCGAGCCGGTCGAGGCCACGGTCTCGATCATCAAGGTCAACCCGCGCGCCGAGGTCGTGTTCTACGGCCAGGTGGCGCTGGCCCGCAAGGGCGACGAGGCGACCGCCGCGCGCTTCACGGTGCTGCCCGACGGCAGCGTCACCAACGTCAACACGCTGGCCAAGTCGCTGGTGATCCCGCAATGAGCCCCTGCCCATGAGCCTGCCCATCGTCCTGAGCTTCTGTGCGCTGCTGCTGCTGTGTGCGCTGGCGCTGCTGTGGTCGCGCTGGCCGGCGTGGCTGAAGGGCCTGCTGGTGGTCGGCGTGACCGTCTTCTATTTCTACGCCGACGAGGCCGTGCACGGCATCTGGGGCTGGCCCAGCCCGGACCCGCTGCCGGAGCGCTTCTCGCTGCTGGCCGCGGTGATCGACGAGCCGACGGCCAAGTCGGCCGGCGGCCTGTACCTCTGGGTCTCGGCCATCGAAAACGGCCGCCCGGCGGCCCAGCCGCGCGCCTACCGGCTGCCGTACACCAAGGACCTGCACACGCTGCTGAGCGAAGGCATGAAGAAGGTCCGCCAGGGCATCAGCCAGGTCGGCACCGCCGAGCCCAAGCAGGGGCCCAAGGGCTTCTCGTGGCTGCGGCCCGGCAGCGACGAGCAGGCGATCAAGATCCGCGACCTGCCGGTCCCGCAGCTGCCCGAGAAATGAACGCCCCCCCCATTGCGGCTGCGCCGCTCCCCCCAGGGGACGCCGCTGGCGGACCGACGAAGCCGGCTCCGCGGCGGCTGCTGGGTGGTCCTGCGCGTTGCCGGCTCGGGGTCGCGATCGCCGCCGCGATCGCTTGCAGCTGCACGCCCAAGCCACCGTCGGCCGACCTGTTCCCGCTCGAGGCCGGTCACCGCTGGACCTACCGCCAGGTCGTCGAGCTCGAGGACAACACGCGCGACGTCGGATCGCTGGTGATGCACGCGCTGGGCAGCGAGGACTTCGAGGGCAAGCCGGCCTTCCACCGCCGCAGCGACGACGGCGTGCACTACTGGCTGCGCCGCGACGCCGGTGGCGTCTACCGCGTGGCGATGCGCCACGAGCTCGAGGCCGATCCGACCCGGGATGCGGCGCCGCGCTTCGTGCTGAAGGAGCCGCTCGCGGTCGGCACCGAGTGGCAGTCCTCGACGGTGGCCTACCTGCTCAAGCGCCGCCAGGGCTTCCCGCCCGAGATCCGCCACGAGGGCAAGCCCGTCATGATGCGCTACGAGATCGAGGCGCTGAACGAGACCGTCAGCGTGCCGGCGGGTCGCTACGAAGGCTGCCTGCGCCTGCGCGGCCAGGCGACGATGCGGCTCTATGCCGATCCGGTGGTGGGCTGGCGCGACATGCCGCTGACGACCACCGAGTGGTACTGCCGCGGGCCCGGGCTGGTGAAGCTCGAGCGCGACGAACCCGCCGCGCGCATGGCCTATCTCACCGGCGGCAAGCTGACGCTCGAACTGAGCCGCTGGGACACGCCCTGACCGGGTGATCTCCCAAAGCGAAGACGGCGCCCGCAGGCGCCGTCCTTGCCGTCCGGGCCGGCCCTGACGGTGCCGACCGGACGCTCTCCTTCACGCCCCCGCCTACTTTGCCGTCGCGGCGAGCTTCTTGTCGCCGGCGCCGGCCGCCGCGCTGTTGCCGAAGTTGGCCAGCTTGAACACCCAGACGCTGCCGCCCTGTTCGAGGTAGTTGACCTTCTTGGCCACGTCACCGCCCCACAGCGGCACCGCACCGCCCCAGCCGGACACGACGGCAACGTACTGCTCGCCGCCTTCCTGCCAGGTCACCGGCGGCGCGACGACGCCCGAGCCGGTCTGGAACTTCCAGACGATCTTGCCGGTCTTGGCGTCGGCCGCCTGCAGGTAGCCCTCCGGGGTGCCCCAGAACACGAGGTTGCCGCCGGTGGTCAGCACGCCACCCCACAGCGGGGCGTTGTTCTTGGCCTCCCAGACGATCTTGCCGGTCTTCGGGTCGATCGCGCGCAGCGCGCCGATGTACTCGTCGTTGATGGTCTTGATCGTGAAGCCGGCGCCCAGGTAGGCCGCGCCCTTCTTGTAGGTCACCGGCTCGTTCCAGATGTCCATGCCCCACTCGTTGGCCGGCACGTAGAACAGCTTGGTGTCGGGCGAATAGGCCATCGGCATCTGGTTCTTGCCGCCCAGGAAGCTGGGCGCCGAGAACACGGTCGCGCCCTTCTTGCCGTCGGCGCCGGCCGTCGGGTCGCCCGGGCGGTTCTCGGGGACGTAGTTCGGGCGACCGGTCTTCAGGTCGACGCCGGTGGCCCAGGTCAGCTTCTTGACGAAGGGGGTGGCACTGATCAGCTTGCCGGTCTTGGCGTCGTTGACGTAGAAGAAGCCGTTGCGGTCGGCCTTGCCGCCGACGCGCTGGCCGTCCATGTCGAAGGTGACGAACTCGTTGACGCCGTCGAAGTCCCAGCCGTCGTTGGGCGTGTTCTGGTAGCTCCA
>CAZTTC010000112.1:0-9641 GCA_964616015.1 uncultured Methylibium sp.
TCGACCATGATGAAGAGTTCCATCAGGCTCTCGTTCACCGGCGAACAGGTCGGCTGCACGACGAAGATGTCGCGGGCCCGCACGTTCTGCTGGATCTCGACGGTGACTTCGCCGTCGGTGAAGCGCCCCACCGCGGACCGGCCGAGCTCGATGCCGAGCGCCGTGGCGATCTCCTGCGCCAGCGCGGGATTGGCATTGCCGGTGTAGAGCACGGTGTTGGCGAGCATGACGACTCCGCTAAGGATCGACCGTCGGAACCTGTTGATCAAAAAGCATGGCGCCCCGGGTGGGCGCCATGCGGTCACTCACGAACGTCTGGCAGGGGAGGAAGGACTCGAACCCTCGCATGTCGGAATCAAAATCCGATGCCTTAACCAACTTGGCGACTCCCCTACGCAGGAGGCGGCTCGCGCCACCCCCGAAAACCACTGTCGCCGCACTCGAACCTGCCGCCCTCAGGCGGCCCAGTCCGCCAACGGATGGCGAGCCAGACCGCGACACAGGCGACCCACCCAACCTGGCGGAAGCGTACGGGCTTCCATCATGTCGATGCGGGGTGCGTCACCGGCGCCGGCATCCGCAAACACCGCACTGCCCGAGCCCGTCATCCGGCTGCTGCCGAAGCGGGCCTGCAGCAGCGCCAGAGCCTGGGCCACCTCGTCGCTGAACGCCACCGCGGGCGCCTGCAGGTCGTTGCGGCCAAACCCCTCGGGGTCTGCAAGAAAGCTCGGGATTGTAGCAGCGGCGCCGTTTCTGACCAAGGACGGGCTGGCAAAGATCGCCGCGGTCGGCACCGCCACGGCAGGCTTTAGCACCGCCCACCAGCGGGGCGCCAGGTCGATGGGGGTGAGGCGCTCGCCGATGCCCTCGACCCAGGCGTTGGCGCCCCCGACGAAGAACGGCACGTCCGCCCCCAGCCGGGCCGCGAGCGCCAGCAGGCGCTCGCGCGGCCAGTCGATCGCCCACAGGCGGTTCAACGCCAGAAGTGTCGAGGCCGCGTCCGAACTGCCGCCGCCCAGGCCGGCCCCCCAGGGCACTTGCTTGTTGATGGAGATGTCGACGCCGAGCCGGCAGCCGCTCTCCTGCTGCAGCCGGCGCGCCGCGCGCACGCAGAGATCGTCCAGCGGCAGGGCTGCGCCGAGATCGTGGCGCCGGACCAGGCCGTCGTCGCGCTGCTCGAAGTGCAGCGTGTCGCACCAGTCGATCAGCGCGAACACCGACTGCAGCAGGTGGTAGCCGTCGTCGCGCCGACCGACGACGTGCAGGAAGAGGTTGAGCTTGGCCGGCGCCGGCACGTCGTAGAGCGTCTTCACGGCGCCACCTCAGGAGCCGTCGAGCCTGGCGCGCACGAGCACCGCGGGGATCGAGGCACGGCGCGCCTCGATCCGGCCTTCGGCCTGCCGCGACAGGTCGACCGACCAGCCGAGCTGCAAGAAGCCGCCGGCGGCCGGCGTGCTCGGCGCCCCCGGCCAGGCGCGCCCGCGCAACCAGTCGAAGAGCGCGGCGAGCGGCACCGCCTCGCCCAGCGCATCGGCGGCCAGGCTGTCGAGGTCGGGATAGATGCGCTCTGCGCCGCCGGAGCGCAGCCGCACCTGCCCCGCCGACCAATCGGCGCTGGCGACCTGGGTGCCGAACGGCGACGCCAGCGTCAGCCGGCCCTCGGCCGGCGAGCCTTCGAGCTCGAAGGCCGCGCTGAAGGACCGGCTGGCGTCGCCCTCGACCTGCACCGACAGCCGGCCGACCAGGAGATCGCTCGCCCCCGGCGTCGGCGCCACGCTCGCACACGCCGAAAGCAGCGCGCACAGCAGGGCCGTCGCCAGGCGCCGCACGCGCCTCACAGGTCGACCTTGAGCCGCGCGAGCGTTTCCTTCAGCACGTCGTTGCCGGCATCGCGCGATCGGCCCTCGGCCCAGACGCGCCGGGCCTCGTCGCGCCGGCCGCTGACCCACAGCACCTCCCCGAGGTGGGCGGCGATCTCGGTGTCCGGCCGGGCGCGGTAGGCGCGGGTCAACCACTGCAGGGCTTCCTCGCGGTTGCCGAGCCGGTACTCGACCCAGCCCATGCTGTCGATCAGGAAGGGATCGCTCGGCGCGAGCTCCAGCGCCTTGGCGATCAGCTGCTTGGCCTCGGGCAGGCGCCGGTTCCGATCGGCCAGCGAGTAGCCGAGCGCGTTGTAGGCGTTGGGTTGCTGCGGCTTGAGCGCGATCACGCGGCGCAGCAGTTGCTCCATCTCGTCCACGCGGTCGAGCTTCTCGGCCATCATGGCCTGCTCGTACAGCAGGTCGGTGTCGTCGCGGAAGCGCTGGTTGGCCTCGACCAGCACGCCGAGCGCCGACGACCACTGCTTCTGGTCGCGCAGCAGCTGCGCTTCGGCCAGCAGCTTGGCGCGGGCTTCGTCGGGCGTGCGCTCCGGCAGCTTGCGCAGCAGATTGCGGCCCTCGGTCAGCCGGCCCTGCTGGGCCAGCAGCGAGGCGCGGCGCGACTGCACCGCCAACGCCTGGGAGCCGTCGACCTTGGACAGCCAGGCCTCGGCGCCCTTGAAGTCACGCCGTTGCTCGGCGGCTTGGGCGAGCATCAAGTAGGCCTGCGCCATGCGCTGGCTGGGCGTCGAGGCTTCGTCGTCGTCGCCTTCGGCCGGGCCGGGCGCGGCGTCGGCCGATTCGGCGCGCGCGAGGAACTGGCGCAACGCGGCCTCGGCCTCGACCGGCTGCTTCATCTCCAGGCGCAGCGCGCCGAGCGTGAGCCACGCGTCGCTGAGCTGCGGTGCGTCGCGGGTGACCGCCTCGAGCTGCATCGCCGCGTCGGCGTAGCGCTGACCGATCGCCAGCGCACGCGCAAAGACCAGGCGCACGGCACTGCGGGTCGTCGGCAGCGCGGGCGCTTGCGCGTCCAGGAAGGCCACCACCAGGGCCTCGGCGCGCGGCTCGGTCGGCAGCAGCTCGACGGCCAGCAGAGCGGCCGCCTCGGCGCCGGCGTTCAGGGCCTGGGCGCGCCGGGCGGCCTCGTAGGCCGATGCGGCCTCGCCGGCCGCCAGACGCCCACGGCCGAGCGCCACCCAGGCCGCCACCGCCGTGGGCGGCGCTTCGCCGGTCACGCGCCCTTCGGCGTAGGGCAGCAGCACCTGGTCCAGCACGGCCGTCGTCGCCTTGCGATCGGCCGCCCGCGCAAAGTAGGACGGCAGCGACGCGATGGCCGCGGGGCGCTGTTCCGCGGACACCAGGGTCAGCAGCGAGCGCAGCGGTGCGGCCGTCTCGGCACTGCGGTTCAGCGCGACCAGCAGCTGCACCTCGTAGCGATGCGCCTCGAGCGAGGCGGGCACCACCTGCCGCCAGGCGCGCGTGGCCTCGAGGGCCTGGTCCCCGGCCTGGGCTTGCAGGGCGATGTCGGTGGCGCGCCGGAACAGCCGTTCGTCGCGCGTCTTGCGCGCCGCGTCGAGCAGCACCTGGTAGCTGCTGCCCGCGTCGCCGCGGTTCAGCTCGATCTCGCCGATCAGCAGTTGGTAGAACAGCGGCGCATCGAGCGCGGAGTTGCCGGTCGCGTCGCCAGGACGGGCCCCCGGAACGGACTGTGCCGATGCCGCGGTAGCGAGGAGGCCCGCGACCGCGAGGGTCAGCGCAGCAAGACGGATAGCGGACATCGGCAACTCCAGAGTCGAAAACGATTCTATGCACCCACCGCTACAGTGCGCAGCCATGCCCGAGTTGCCCGAGGTGGAAGTCACGCGCCTGAGCCTGGTCGATCGACTGCGCGGCGCGCGCATCGATGCCGTCCGGCTCGGCAAGCCGCTGCGCTGGCCGCTGGGCTGCGCGCCGGCGACCTTGATCGGCCGGCGCGTGACCGACGTCGCGCGACGCGGCAAATACCTCTGGTTCGCCCTCGATGAGGGCGGCCTGCTGGTCCACCTGGGCATGTCCGGCTCGCTGAGCCTGTCGCCCGCTGCCGCCGCGCCCGGGCCCTGGGATCACTTCGACCTCGCCACCGACCGGGGACTGCTGCGGCTGACCGATCCGCGTCGCTTCGGCGCGGTGGTGTGGTCCACGGCGCCCGGCGACGGCCTGAGCGGCCGCCTGCTCGCCGGCCTCGGTGTCGAGCCCTTCGATGCCGCCTTCGATGCCGAGCGGCTGCACCGCGGCCTGCACGGCCGGCGGGTCGCGGTGAAGCAGGCGCTGCTGGCCGGCGACATCGTCGTCGGCGTCGGCAACATCTATGCCTCCGAGGCCCTGTTCCTCGCCGGCATCGATCCGCGCCTGCGCGCCGACCGGCTGAGCCGGCCGCGCTGCGAGCGCCTGGTGCACGCGGTGCGCCGGGTGTTGTCGCAGGCCCTGGCGCTGGGCGGATCGACGCTGCGCGACTTCCGCGACGCGCATGGCATGAGCGGCGAATTCCAGGCTGCCGCGCGCGTCTACGACCGCGAAGGACTGGCCTGCTTCGACTGCAGCCAACCGATCCGGCGCGTCGTCCAGGGCCAGCGCTCGACCTACTTCTGCGCGCGCTGCCAAAGGCGTTGACTCCGGCAGCCGGCGCGCGCCACTGTCACATCTGCACACGTCTTGATCGGGCGGCGGCGTGACAAGTGACGCGCCATCCACAGGCACGGCGCGCCGCCTGGGATACCATGAAACTCTCTCGACAGTAAGGCTTTTGTACCTCGCATGTCTGCCTCGTTTGCCCACAGCGTCGACGCCCTCGGCCATTGGCGCAACGAGCTCGAGTCGCGGGTCCGTGAGCTGACGCGCTTCCTGCGCGACCACGAACTGCTCGACGATCCGGCGGCCGACGTGCTGGAGTCGCTGCGCCAGCGCCTCGCCGGCGAGAAGCTCGTCGTGGCCTTCGTCGCCGAGTTCTCGCGCGGCAAGTCCGAGCTGATCAACGCGATTTTCTTCGCCGACACCGGCCGGCGCATCCTCCCCGCGACCGCGGGCCGCACGACGATGTGCCCGGTCGAGCTGGGCTACGAGGCCGACGAACCCCCCGGCATGGCGATGCTGCCGATCGAGACACGGCTGCAGGGCCACTCGCTCGCCGAGCTTCGGCGCCAGCCCAAGGCCTGGAAGCTGACGCCGCTGGACCTGGGCGACACCGAAGGCCTGGCCCAGGCGCTGCTGCAGGTCACGCAGACCCGCCAGGTCAGCCGGGACACCGCACGCGACCTCGGCTTCTGGCACGACGACGCACCGGACGACAACCCGCCGACCGACGCGCAAGGGCTGGTCGAGATCCCGGCCTGGCGCCACGCGCTGATCAACCTGCCCCATCCGCTGCTGCAGCGCGGGCTGGTCGTGCTCGACACGCCGGGGCTCAACGCCATCGGCGCCGAGCCCGAGCTCACCGTCGGCCTGCTGCCCGGCGCGCATGCGACGGTCTTCGTGCTGGGCGCCGACACCGGCGTCACCAAGTCGGACCTGGCCATCTGGCGCGACCACCTCAACGCGCCAGGCGTCAGCCGCTACGTCGTGCTGAACAAGATCGACACCCTGGCCGACGCGCTCAGCACGCCCGAGGAAACCGAGGCCCAGATCGAGCGCCAATGCATCGACGTCGCCAACACGCTGCAGCTGCCGCGCGAGCGCGTCTTTCCGCTGTCGGCCAAGCAGGCGCTGACGGCGCGCGTCGCGGGCGACGACGCCGCGCTCGACGCGAGCCGCCTGCCGGCGCTGGAAGCCGCGCTGAACGAACGCCTGCTGCCGCAGCGCCAGCAGATGCTGGCCCAGGTCGGCGTGCAGGGCATCGCGCGCGTCGAGACCCAGGTCGGCCGCCGGCTGACCGACCGGCGCCGGCAGCTCGCCGAACAGCTGCTCGAGCTGCGCGGCCTGCGCGGCAAGAACAGCGCCAAGGTCAAGCTGATGCTCAAGCGCGTCGACACCGAGGCGGCCGAGTTCGAGCACTGCATTGCCCGCCTCCAGGCGATGCGCGTCGTGCACACCCGGATGCTGAAGGACGCCCTCCTCGACCTGGCCAGCGACCGCCTGCGCGAGCACGTCAATGAGATGCAGGACAGCATCCGCAGCTCGCTGCTCCAGCTGGGTGCGCGCAAGGCCTTCCTCACCTTGTGCGGCCAGCTGCGCGAGCGCATGACGCGGGCTCAGGGGCGCGGCGACGAGATCCACGCGATGCTGCAGGCCTCGTTCGAGACGCTGAACACCGAATACGGCTTCAGCCTGATGGCCGCGCCCAAGCCCGACCTCGCCCGCTTCGTCGCCGACCTCGACCTGATCGAGCGCAACTACGTGCAGTACCTGGGCCTGACCCAGGCGCTGAAGCTGACGCAGGAGCGCTTCCTCGAGCAATTCCGCCGCATGCTGGTGTCGCGCCTGCGCGTCGTGTTCGAGAGCGCCAGCGGCGAGCTGGAGCTGTGGAACAAGACCGCCTCGGCCCAGATCGACACGCAGTTGCGCGATCGCCGGCGCGGCTTCAAGAAGCGCCGCGAGGCGCTCGAGCGCATCCAGACCGCGGCCGGCGAGCTGGAGTCGCGCCTCGCCGAGCTCGAGAGCCAGGACCAGCGCCTGCAGCAGTTGCAGCAGCGCCTGGCCGAGCTGGCGCGTGGCGCGCGCGAGCATGCCGACCCCGCGCAGATGCAGCCCGTCGATCCGAAGGAGTCGCCCGCGGCGGCCGCGGGCATCGACCTGCTGCTCGACCTCGAGCCCGACCCGGCGCGCGCGTGAGCGCCGTGCCGCATCGGCCGGCGTCAGGCGACGCCGCCGACGGGGACTTCGCGGCCCGCGTCCTCGCCTGGCAGCGCCGTCACGGCCGCCACGGCCTGCCCTGGCAGGGGCAGCGCGACCCCTACCGCGTCTGGTTGTCCGAGGTGATGCTGCAGCAGACGCAGGTCAAGACCGTCCTGGCGTACTACGCGCGCTTCCTGCAGCGCTTCCCGGACGTCACCGCCCTGGCGGCCGCGCCGCTCGACGAGGTGCTGGCCGCCTGGAGCGGCCTGGGCTACTACAGCCGCGCGCGCAACCTGCACCGTTGCGCGCAGGCCGTCGTCGACCGCCACGGTGGGCGCTGGCCCGAGGACGCCCAGACGCTGGCCGGCCTGCCCGGCATCGGCCGCTCGACGGCGGCCGCGATCGCCGCCTTCTGCTTCGGCCAGCGCGCCGCCATCCTCGACGGCAACGTCAAGCGCGTGCTGGCGCGCTCCCTCGGCTTCGGCGAGGACCTGGCCAGCGCCCGCCACGAACGCGCGCTGTGGATCCGCGCCTGCGAGCTGCTGCCGGCCGACGGCGCCGACATGCCCGCCTACACGCAAGGCTTGATGGACCTCGGCGCGACCGTCTGCCTGGCCCGCAAGCCGCACTGCCTGCGGTGCCCGCTCCAGGACCGCTGCGTCGCGCAAGGCCAGGGCCGGCCCGAGGCCTACCCGGTGAAGACCCGCAAGCTCCGGCGGACGCAGCGCGAGAACTGGTGGCTGTGGCTGGAAGCGCGCGGCACCGTGTGGCTGCAGCAACGGCCGCCGACCGGCGTCTGGGCCGGCCTGTGGAGTCTGCCGATGTTCGACGACGAGGCCGCGCTCGACGCCGCGTCACGCGGGCTCGGCATCGCACCGGAGCCGCAGCCGCGCATCGAGCACGCGCTGACGCACTTCGACTGGACCCTGCATCCCCGGCGTGCGCGGCTGGCCGAGCCGCTCGACCTCGCACCGCGGCTCGGCGCCGGCCGCTGGGTGGCGCTCGACGCGCTGCACGGCCTGGGCCTCCCGGCGCCGCTGGCCCGCTTGCTGGGCGCTACTTCGCCAGCGCCTTCAGTGCGCGCTTGATGCCTTCGCTGACGCCGGTGTCGGCCGGCAGGGCCTTGACGGCCGCCTGCGCTTCGCGCTCGCTGTAGCCCAGCGCCACCAGCGCCTGCAGGATGTCGGCCTGTGCGTCGCTCACCGGCGCACCGCCCGCCGGGCCGAGGTCGGCGCCGAGCCTGCCCTTCAGCTCGAGCAGCAGCCGCTCGGCGGTCTTCTTGCCGATGCCCGGCAGCTTGACCAGCCGGCTGGCGTCCTGCGCCGTCACCGCCTGCGCGAGATCGCCCACGCTCAGGCCGGACAGGATGGCCAGCGCCGTGCGCGGCCCGACGCCGGAGATCTTGATGAGCTGGCGGAAGGTGTCGCGCTCGCCCGGCGTGAGGAAGCCGAACAGGACCTGCGCGTCCTCGCGCACGACGAAGTGGGTGAGCAGCGTGACGCGCTCGCCGACGGCGGGCAGGTTGAAGAAGCTGCTCATCGGCACGTCGAGCTCGTAGCCGACGCCGTTCACGTCGAGCAGGACTTGCGGTGGGGACTTGTCGGCCAGCAGGCCGGTGAGGCGACCGATCATGGCCGCGAAGTATCCGCGAAGCTCGCGGGGCTAGCGGCGGAACAGGCCCAGGCGCTGCGCTTCCAGCGCCACCTCGGCCCGCGAGCTGACGTTGAGCTTGCGGTAGATCTGCTTCACGTAGTCGGCGATCGTGTGGCGCGACAGGTTCAGCTGCACCCCGATCTCGGGCAGCGTGTAGCCCTTGGCCACGCGCAGCAGGACCTCGTTCTCGCGTTCGGTCAGCGTGACGCCCGGCATCAGCGGCGTCTTCTCGCGGAACTGGCTGCGCTGCTGGGCCGCGAAGTACTGGATCACGCGCCGCGCGATCGACGGCGACAGCGGCGGCTCGCCCTGGCTGATGCGCTTCAACTGCTCGGCCAGCTGCTCGCGCGACTGTTCCTTCAGCAGGTAACCGAAGGCCCCCGCCTGCAGCGCCGGGAAGAGATGATCGTCGTCGTCGTGGATCGTGACCACGACCGACTGCGCCTCGGGCTGCGCCTCGCGCAACGCGGCGACGACCTCCACGCCGGAGCCATCGGGCAGGCCCAGGTCCACCAGGGCGAGGTCGAAGCGCTGGGCGCTGATCTGCTCGCGCGCATCGTGGACCCGCGCGGCTTCCGTGATCTGGGCTTGAGGAAACACCTGCAGGGCCAGCGCCTTGAGCCAGACGCGGATCTCCGGCAGGTCTTCGAGCAACAGGATATGGGTCATCTCGCTCACGCCTTCATCGTAGCAGCCGCTGCGCAAACTTCCATGCCGGATTGCGCGATCGTGGCTCGGGACTCACAACGGAAGCGTGAGGCGGATCACGGTTCCATAGCCCGGACCCGATTCCACCAGGCACTGGCCCTGCATCTGCTTGGCCCGTTGCTTCATGCTCGCCATGCCGTGGCCGCGGTCCAGGCGGCCGTCGAGTTCGAGCGGGATGCCGCGGCCGTTGTCGCGGATCACCAGCTGGAACTCCTCGTCGACCTTGACCTGCACCACCGCGCGCGACGCGCCGCTGTGCTTGATCAGGTTGCTGGTGGCCTCGCGCAGCACGCGCGTGGTCTGCACATAGGAGCGCGCGGCCAGCGTGCGCGGCGTCGCCGGCTCGCTGCTCTGCCACTCGATCTCGATGCCCGCATCGCCGAGTCGCGACACGGTCTCGGCGCGCCAGTCGGCCAGCGCGTCGGCCAGCTGCACCGGCTTGCCGGCGATGCCGCGCACCGACAGGCGCATCTCCTCGAGCGCGTCGCGCGCCAGCGTCGAGATGCGCTCGTCGGTGCTGGTGTGCACGATGGTCAGCAGCTTGGCGCCCAGATCGTCGTGCAGGTCGGCGGCGATGCGCTTGCGCTCCTTCTCGGCCACCTGCTCGACCCGCAC
>CAZTTC010000113.1:0-3723 GCA_964616015.1 uncultured Methylibium sp.
TCACGCTGATCAAGGACTCCTCGCTGGTGTCGGCCATCGGCCTGGCCGAGCTGGCACTCGCGGCGCGCACGGTCGCCGGGGCCTATTCGCGCTACTGGGAGCCCTACCTGGCGATCTCGGTCGTCTACCTGGCGCTGACGCTGCTGCTGTCGACGCTGGCCAAGCGGCTCGAGTCGCCGGAGCACCAGCGGGGCCATTGAGGCCGTCGCGACACTAGAGCTTCAGCGGCAGCTCCCGCTGCCTCACGCCCGTCAGCGCGAACAGCGCGTTCGCCAGCGCCGGGGCGATCGGCGGCAGGCCCGGCTCGCCGACGCCGGCCGGCGCGTGGGGGCTGGGCACGAGATGGGTCTCGATCACGGGCGTCTCGGCCAGCGTCAGCAGCTTCTGGTCGGGATAGTTCTTCTGCTGCACCTCGCTCGCGACGATGTCGATGCGGCCGTACAGCGCCGCGGTCAAGCCGAAGACGATGCCGCTCTCCATCTGCCGCACGACGATCGCCGGGTTGACGACGGTGCCGCAGTCGACCGCGCAGACCACGCGGTGCACGGCCAGCTTCGGCGCCACCGACACCTCGACGACCTGCGCGACGATGCTGCCGAAGCTCTCGTGCAGCGCCACGCCGCGCGCGCGGCCGGCCGGCGGCGGCTTGCCCCAGCCGGCCTTGTCGGCCGCCAGTTGCAGCACCGCCGCATGGCGCGGCATGCCGGCCAGCAGCGACAGCCGGTAGGCCACCGGATCCTGGCCCGCGGCCTGCGCCAGTTCGTCGACGAAGCCCTCGCTGAAGAAGGCGTTGTGCGAATGCCCGACCGCGCGCCAGTAGCCGACCGGCACGCCGCTGCGCGTGGCTGCGTGCGCGATGCGCTGGTGCGGCACGTCGTAGGGCAGGTCGAACAGGCCCTCGGCCGTGCTCTTGTCGGGCGCATCGACCGGGCCGGTCAACCACGGCAGGCCGCGCTCCATCCAGCGCGGCGTGATCGCGTCGCCGGCGCTGGCGATGCGCAGCGTCTGCGGCTTGCCGTCGGCGCCGAGCCAGGCCTTCATCACGGTCGCGGCAGCGGGGCGGTAGTAGTCGTGCGTCATGTCCTCGCTGCGCGACCAGAGGATCTGTACCGGCCGCCCGCCGGTCACCTGCGCCACCGCGACCGCCTGGGTCACGAAGTCGGCATCGAGCCGCCGCCCGAAGCCGCCGCCGAGCAGCGTGACGTGCACGGTGACGGCCTCTTCCTTCACGCCGGCAGCGCGCGCCGCCAGCGCCCGCGCGATGCCCGGCACCTGGGTCGAGGCCCAGATCTCGACGCGACCGCCCTTCACGCGCGCGGTGCAGTTGATCGGCTCCAGCGCGGCATGCGCGAGATACGGCACGCGGTAGCTCGCCTCGACGGTGCGCGCACCGCTGGCCGCCGCCGCCTGCTCGGCCGCGGCCAGGTCGCCGCGCGAATGGAAAGGCAAGCCGCCATCGTTGGCGAAGGCCTCGCGCGCGCGCGTCTCCAGCGCCGCGGCGATCACGGCGCTGTCCAAGGTACCGGCCGGCGGCGGCGCCCAGTCGATGACCAGTGCATCGACGGCCTGCTGTGCATGCCAGCTGCTGCGGCCCACCACCGCCACCCCGGCGGTCAGGCCCGCCAGCGCCGGCAGGCGCACCAGCCGCAGCGCGCCGGGGCGCCTCAGCACCTCGTCCTCGTTGGTGATGCGCTGCGGCGCACCGCCCAGCATCGGGCACATGCGCACCGCCGCGTACAGCAGGCCCTCGGGCCGCACGTCGATGCCGAAGACGGCGCTGCCGTCGCTCTTGGCGACGGCATCGGTGCGTGGCACCGGCCGCCCGATCAGCGTCCAGGTCTCGCGCGGCTTGAGCCGCACCTCGCCGGTCGGCGTGGCCGCGGCCGCGGCCGCGAACTCGCCGAAGTGCCCGCTCGACCCCGAGGCCGCGTGCGCGATCACGCCGCGCTGCACCGTGATCTCCTCGCGCGGCTGGCGCCAGCGCAGCGAGGCTGCGCCGACCAGCTGCGCCCGCGCCGTGGCCGCGGCCAGCCGCAACGGCTCCCAGGCGTCGGCGATCGACGACGAACCGCCGGTCGCGTTGATGCCGAGCTCGCGCGCGATCTTGGCCACCAGGTGTTCGCCGAGGCGCACGCCGTCGGTCTCGTGCCCGGGCTCCTTGTCGCGCGGGTGGAAGGGCAGCGCAGCGACGAACATCGCGACGTTGCCGTAGATGCGGTCGTGGCCGGCCTGCTCGAGCCGGATGCGGTCCAGGCCGATGTCCAGCTCCTCGGCCACCAGCATCGCCAGCGCGGTGTGCACGCCCTGGCCCATCTCGCTGCGGTGCATGGCCAGCACGACCGAGCCGTCGGTGGCGACCTTGATCCAACCGTTGAGCGCCACCTCGCCGGCCTGCAGGGCCAGCAGCGTCCGGGCGCCGAGCCGCGAGCGCGGCGGCAGCAGGCCCCAGCCGACCAGCAGCGCGCCGCCTGCGGCCGTGGCGCCGAGCAGCCAGGTGCGGCGCCTCACGTCGCCTTCCTCGCCGGCGGCGCGGCCGGTGCGGCCGGGCGCGGCGCGTTCTGCTTCAGCAAGGCCCGCGCCGCCTCGTGGATGGCGGCGCGCACGCGCGGGTAGGTGCCGCAGCGGCACAGGTTGGTGATGGCCGTGTCGATGTCGGCGTCGGTCGGCTTCGGGTTCTTCTCGAGGAGCGCGGCTGCCGCCATCAGCATGCCGCTCTGGCAGTAGCCGCACTGCGGCACCTGGTGCTGGACCCAGGCACGTTGCAGCGCATGCGGGGTCGCGGGCGTGCCCAGGCCCTCGATGGTCTGGATGGCCTTGCCCTGCACCTGCGACAGCGGCGTGACGCAGGAGCGCAGGGGCTCGCCGTCGACCCGCACCGTGCACGCACCGCAGGCCGACACGCCGCAGCCGAACTTGGTGCCGGTGAGGTCGAGCACGTCGCGCAGCACCCACAGCAGCGGCATCGCCGGATCGACGGCCTCGTCGGGGAGCGGCCGGGGCTGGCCGTTGATCAGCAGGTCCATCGTGGGGGGCGAAGTGCGGGCAGGCCGCATTCTGTGCCCGCCGGGCGCCCGCCCCGTGGCCCAGGGGTTGCCGTTTGTGTCGGCGACGCGACGCCCGCCAGCCGCTACAGCCCCTTGAACAACCCCTGCAAGGGCCTCGACACCGGCAGCCGCTCGCTGCGCCTGCGCAGCGTGACGACCCTCTGCCCCTCGTCGACGCGCAGCGCGCTGGCGATGCAGCGCTGGTTGACGATGACAGCGCGGTGGGCCTGCCCGAAGCGCCCGGCGTCCAGCTGCTTCAGCCGCTCCTTCAGCGGCAGGCGGTCAGGGGCGACCGGCGGGCACCGCCCGCGTCTGCCTCAGGCCGCCAGCGGCGCCCCACCCTGAAAAGCCTTCAGCTCGCCCGGCGCGAAGGCCGCCCAGGCCTCGTCGGCCGTCAGCGGCTCGGTCACGACGACGGCCACGCGGTCCTGCGGGGTCGTCAGCTCGGCGAAGTTGACCGTCAGGTCCTGGTCCTGCAGCCGCGCCTCGCGGAACGGGTGGCGGCGCTGCAGCCAGTGCAGCGAGGTCGAGCAATGCGCCCACAGCGCATCGCCGTTGCTGAGCAGGAAGTTGAAGCTGCCGTGCTTCGCCACTGGCGCGGCCAGATCGCGCAGCGTCTCGGTGAGGTCGCGCACGCTCGGCACCGACGCGTGGTTCTTCGCCAGCTCCTGCAGCAGCC
>CAZTTC010000113.1:3823-9636 GCA_964616015.1 uncultured Methylibium sp.
AGGTCGCGCACGCTCGGCACCGACGCGTGGTTCTTCGCCAGCTCCTGCAGCAGCCAGCAGAAGGCGCGCTCGCTGTCGGTGTCGCCGACCGGCCGGAAGGCGGCGTGCAGCTTGGGATGGAAGTCCGACAGATCGCCGTTGTGCGCGAACACCCAATAGCGGCCCCACAGCTCGCGCACGAAGGGATGCGTGTTCTGCAGCGCCACGCGGCCCTGCGTGGCCTTGCGGATGTGGGCGATGACATGCTCGCTGCGGATCGGGTAGCGGCGCACCATCTCCGCCACCGGCGAGCTGGCCGCGCTGTGGTGGTCGACGAAGCAGCGCACGCCCGGGCCTTCGAAGAAGGCGATGCCGAAGCCGTCCTTGTGCTCCACGGCGCGCGTGGCAAAGCCGGTGAAGCTGAAGACGATGTCGGTCGGCGTGTTGCCGTTCATTCCGAGCAGCTGGCACATGCAGGCAGTATCGCAAGCGCGCGGCTCAGGGCAGCGGCTGCAGGCGCTGCAGCGAGAGGCGCTGCACGGCGGCGTCCTCGCTCAGGCCGAGCGCGCGTTCGCAGGCCGCACGCGCCTCGGCGGCGCGGCCGCCCCGCACTAGCAAGATGCGTGAACGAACGCGGCGCGCCTCAGCGCGGGCAGTCGCCACCGTAGCGGACCGTGCCGTCCTTGCATTCGGTCAGCACGGGGGCGTCGCGACGCGCCGACGCGGACGCCGGCGGCGGCGCAGTCGGCGATGGCATCGGCGCGCTCGCCTGCGCCGGGGCCACGGCTGCCGCGCCGGTCGCGCGCGTGTAGACGATCTTGCGGCTGCCGCGGTCGCAGCTGCCCACCACCTTGCCGTCCGCCGGTGCGTCGGCATCGACCACGGTGAGCATGAAGCTGGCGACGCCCGCGGCGCGGATCCTGGCGTCGATCTGCTCGCGCAGCGCCTCGCAGGGGCCGGGCGCCGGGTTCGCCGCGGCGGCGCCCGGCACGACGACAACCAGCAGTGCAGCCGCCAGGCAGGCGATCGCGAGGCCGCTGGAGCGCCTGCGGCCGGCCCGCCCGCCTGGCCTGCGGGCAGAGGTGAGGATCATCAACTCGGCTCCAGCGACCGCTCGGGTCGACGCGACCGCGACGGCCGCTGTCGCGCGTCGAATCCCGAGCATGGAAGGGCGCCCGCCAGGCCGCTGGGGGCTACTTCGCGAAGAACATCGCGATGCAGCACCCGAGCCCGACCACCCACAGGATGGACCGCAGGTTCGCGCGGTCGGCGAGATACGCGCCGACGTAGCCGACCCGCGCCGCCACGAAGGCCAGCGCCAAGCCGTCGACCAGCGACTGCGAAGCCTGCATGCGCTCGGCCACCAGCACGCCGGCGATGAAGAGCGGCAGCGCCTCGAAGCTGTTCATCTGCGCGGCGTGCGCGCGCGCCTGCCAGCCCTGCAGGGCGGCCAGCCAGGCACGCGGGTTGTGGTTGTCGAAGCCGCCTTCGCGACGCGGCTTGCCGAAGCCCCTGGACTTGGCGATCCCAGCGCATCCGATGGGCAGCAGGCAGGCAACGAGGAGGCAGGCTTCGGCAAGGGTCATCGCAGGCGGTGCTTGGTTGATCGATGCCGGAGCGGCGTGGGGCCGTCGCACCGGCTGGCGCATGATAGTCAGCGAGCGCTTGCCGGTCGAACCGGCGCGTTCGCGCCAGGCCGCACCCCACCCTCAGCGCTCGAACAACAACCGCGCAAAGCTCTTCAAGCTGACCAGGTTGCCCGGCGCGTGGGTTTCCTCCAGCACGCCGCTCATGCGCTGCAGGCGGCGCGGGCTGCGCCGGGCGCTCCAGACCAGCAGGTCGATCAGCCAGGGCCGCGCGTTGACGCTGTTGGCCTTGTCGTAGACCTCGAAGCGCGGTCGCAGGGCGCGCAGCGCGGCTTCGTAGCGGCCGCGCACGTCAGCATCGTCGTGATGGCTGGCGCCGCGGCCCTCGATCACCGCCTCGGCGGCCAGGATGCCGGTCTCCAGGGCCTTGCCGATGCCTTCCCCGGTCAGCGCGTAGGTGGTGCCGGCGGCCTCGCCGGTCACCAGCAGGCCGGGGCGCGAGTAGGCCGCGCCGTCCAGGCTGCAGCGCAGCGGCGCGCCTTTCAGCTCGCCCAGCAACCGGCCGCCCCGCATCAGCTCGCGCGCCGGCGGGTGCACCTCGGTGAAGGCCGCAAAGACCGCGCGCAGGTTCACGTCCTGCATGGTGTTTCGACCGTCGCGGCCGCGGCTGTGGCTGTGCGCGACACCCACGCCGATGTTGAAGACGCCCCCCGGGCACGGGAAGATCCAGCCGTAGCCCGGCTTGACCCGGCGATGCCACAGCACCTCCAGCTCGGTGATGCGGCCGACCATCGCGTCGTTCTTCACGTAGCCGCGCAGCGCCACCGCGCTGGGCGTGCGGCGCTCGCACATGCCGGCGGCGAGGGCGGCCTGCGGCACCGCGCCGCTGGCGATCACGACCCAGCGCGTGCGGACCTCGTGCGTCACCTCGCCGGCCTGCAGGCGCGCGCCGACGACGGCGCCGCCCTCCTCGATCGGTGCGACGAAGCGCAGCGGCGCATGCATGCGCGCGCCAGCTTCGGCCGCGGCGCGGCACAGCAGCAGGTCGAGCTGGCGCCGCGGCAGCACGGCCAGGGTGCCGGGCACGTCGATGTGGCCGCCGCGCGGGCCGATGCAGCGCACGTGCTTCACCGGCTGCGCCAGCGCCATCACCTCGTCCAGCACGCCCAGCCGGGCCATCGCGCGGTGGGCGTCGGGGATGAGGCCGTCGCCGCAGACCTTGTCGCGCGGGAAGGCCTGCTGGTCGACCAGCACCACGTCGACGCCGGCGCGCGCCAGCGTGCAGGCCGCTGCGCTGCCGGCCGGGCCGGCCCCGACGACCAACACCTCGCAGGACGCCGGCAGGTCGGCGGGCGGACGGTTCAGCAGCGGCAACGGGGCACGGGAAGAAGCGGCGTCGGGATCCATGGCAGGCGGGAGCGGTGCGCGGGACGCATTCTAGGAAGCGCGAGCATGGCCTCTCGGCGCATCGCCCGGCCTCATGCGCAGCGCGGCCAGCGCGCCGCCCCGGTCGGCTACCAGATCGACACGCGCTGCGCCGGCGGCAGGTACATCGCGTCGCCCGGCTTCACGTCGAAGGTGGTGTAGAAGGCCGGGTGGTTGCGCACCGCGCCGTTGGCGCGGAACTCCGACGGCGCATGCACGCCGGCCTTCACGCGCTCGATCAGCGCGGCCTCGCGCTCCTTGTCGCGCCAGATCTGCGCGTAGCCGTAGAAGAAGCGCTGGTCTCCGCTCATGCCGTCGATCACCGGCGCGGGCTGGCCCTGGAGCGACAGCCGGTAGGCCCGGTAGGCGATCTCGAGGCCGGAGTTGTCGGCGATGTTCTCGCCCAGCGACTGCTTGCCGTTGAGCTTGTAGCCGGGCACCGGCTCGAAGGCGCCGTACTGCGCGATCAGCACCTCGGTCTTGGCCGCGAAGCGCGCGCGGTCCTCGGCGGTCCACCAGTCGCGCAGGTTGCCGTCGCCGTCGTACTGGCTGCCCTGGTCGTCGAAGCCGTGGCTGATCTCGTGGCCGATCACCGCCCCGATGCCGCCGTAGTTGACCGCCTCGTCGGCCGCCGCGTTGAAGAACGGCGGCTGCAGGATCGAGGCCGGGAACACGATCTCGTTGAGGCCCGGGTTGTAGTAGGCGTTGACGGTCTGCGGCGTCATCAGCCACTCGTCGCGGTCGATCGGCTTGCCGAGCTTGTCGACCATGCGCTCGTGCGCGAACTCGCGCGCGCGCCGCACGTTGCCGGCCAGGTCGTCGCGCTGGATCCTCAGCGAGCGGTAGTCCAGCCACTGCTTCGGGTAGCCGATCTTGGTGGTGAACTTCGCGAGCTTGGCCTGGGCCTGCTGCCGGGTGGCCGGCGTCATCCAGTCGAGCTTGTCGATGCTCTGCTTGTAGGCCAGCATCAGCTTGGCGACCAGGCTCTCCATCCGCGCCTTGTGCGCCGGCGGGAAGTACTTCGCGACATAGAGCTTGCCCAGGCCTTCGCCGATCGAGTCCTCGACCAGCGCGACGCCGCGCTTCCAGCGCGGCAGGTTCTCGGGCGTGCCGCGCAGCACGGCGCCGACGAAGGCAAAGCGCGTGTCCACGAAGTCCTTGCTGAGGAAGGGCGCGTAGGCGTTGAGCATTCGCACCTTGGCATAGGCCTTCCACGAGGCCAGCGGCGCCGACCCGGCCAGCTTCGACAAGCCCTCGAAGTAGCTCGGCTGGCCGACGATCACGTAGCCGGCCTTGCCCTTCACGCCGGTGCCGCCGAGGAAGGCGCTCCAGTCGATCGCCGGCGCGAGCTTGGGCAGCGCGTCGACCTCGACCTTGTTGTAGGTCTTCACCGGATCGCGGTTCTCGACCCGGGTCCACTGCACGCGCGCCAGCTCGGTCTCGAGCGCCAGCACGGCGGCGGCCGAGGCAGCGGCATCCTTGTCGCCCGCCAGCGTCAGCATCTTCTGCAGGTGGTCCAGGTACTTGGCGCGGATGTCCTTGAAGCGCGCGTCGTCTGCCTTCAGGTAGTAGTCGCGGTCGGGCAGGCCCAGGCCGCTCTGCGACAGGAAGGTGGCGTAGCGCGTCGAGTCCTTGTCGTCCTGGCCGACGTAGAAGGCCACCGGCATGCCGATGCCCGCGCGCACCGAGCGCGCCATCAACGCACCGAGCTGCCTGCGGTCGGTCAGCGCGTCGATCGCGGCCAGCTCGGCGGCGATCGGCTTCAGGCCCAGCTTCTCGAGCGCGGCCTCGTCCATGAAGCTGGCGTACAGGTCGCCGATCTGCCGGGCTTCGGCGTCGCGGCCGCTCTTCGCCGCCGCCTCGATCAGGCCCAGCAGCTGGGGCTGGATGGTCTCGTGGATCTGCAGGAAGGCGCCGGTGCTGGCGCGGTCGGGCGGGATCGGCGTGTTCTTCAGCCAGCCGCCGTTGACGTGGCGGTAGAAGTCGTCCTGGACGCGCACCGAGCGGTCGAAGTTGGGCGGCTCGACGCCGGACGCGGTCGGCTGGGCGCGCGCAGGGCCGAGGGCGGCCAGGGCGACGGCGGCGCCGACGACGCCGAGGGCCAGCGCCCGGCGGGGCTTGTGGGAAATGCTCACGACCAAGACTCCTCGCGGCGGTGGCCGCTTGCGTTGCGGGGTGGGCGCCGGTCAGCGCCGGCCGCTACTCTAAGGCCCCACCGCGCGGCGCCAGCCGGGCCGTGCGACGGACGGCGGAAAGCGTGGATCGGACGGGGACCTGCCGACCGCCGCTGCCCACGCCGGTGTCCGGGGTAACCCGGAGGCCCGCGCCGGAGCCGGTCGCGAGGCCTACAGTCGGCGGCCGGTTGCCATCCGTCACAGGAATAGGCAGTCGCCCGGTGGCCGGCCACCCGTCGTGCCACCGTCCTGCCAAGAACGACTCCAGGAGACCCCCCATGCATCCCTTTGCCCGCCTCACGCTGACGGCCGCCGCCGCCGCGCTGCTGTCCGCCGGACCCGCGCTGGCCCAGCAGAACATCGAGAAGCTCAAGCAGTTCAAGGTATCCGGCGTCGACCTGAACATCCCGCCCGTGCCGCAGACCGGCAAGAACGCCGACGCGATCCGCAAGAACCTCGAGCGCGTGAAGCTGCCGCCGGGCTTTCGCATCGACCTGTTCGCGGTGGTGCCCGATGCGCGCCACATGGCGGTCGCGCCCAGCACCAACATGCTCTTCGTCGGCACCCGCAAGACCACGGTGTGGGCGGTGACCGACCGCAACTCCGACGGCGAGGCCGACGAGGTCAAGCCCTTCGCGCCCAGCCTCAA
>CAZTTC010000114.1:0-9593 GCA_964616015.1 uncultured Methylibium sp.
GTTCAGCACCGCCATCAGGTTGAGCGCCTGGACCACGTCGGGGCAGTTGTGGCAGCTCAGGGACATGTAGGTCTCGAAGACGAGGTCACCGTCCAGGGACTTCACCTGCTCGATCACGTCGGCCTCGACCTTGGGCGGGTGCCCGCCGGCCTGCAGCAGCGCCAGCACCAGCGAGGTGAACTCGTGACCCATCGGGATTGCCGCGAAGCGCAGGCCCATGTCGACGCCGGCACGCGTGACCTGGAAGGAAGGACGCCGTGCGTCGGCGCCGTCGAAGCGCGCCGTGACCAGCGGGTGAAGTTCTGCGATCTCGACCAGCAGCTCGCGCATCTCCTGCGAGGCCGGGCGATCGTCGAGCGAGGCGATCAGCTCCACCGGCTGCGTGACACGCTGCAGGTAGGCGGCGAGCTGGGTCTTGAGGCTGTCGTCCAACATGGCGGTGGGTTCGGGTCAGGCGTGCAAAGTCTCTCGGCCAGCCAAGCAGCCGCCGCGGACCGGCTCAGCCGGTCCGCCAGCGGCGCCCCGCCCCCGGAGGGGGAGCGGCGCAGCCGCAACGGAGGTGGGTCAGATTTTTCCGACGAGGTCCAGCGACGGAGTCAGCGTCTTGGCGCCCTGCTGCCACTTGGCCGGGCAGACCTGGCCGGGGTTCTTGGCGACGTACTGCGCGGCCTGCAGCTTGCGCAGCGTTTCCTTGACATCGCGGGCGATGGCGTTGTCGTGGACCTCGGCGGTCTTGATGACGCCCTCGGGGTTGATCACGAACGTGCCGCGCAGCGCCAGGCCTTCGGCGTCGATGTGCACACCGAAGGCGCGGGTCAGCTGGTGGGTCGGGTCACCGATCAGCGGGAACTTGGCCTTGCCGACGGCGGGGCTGGTCTCGTGCCAGACCTTGTGCGCGAAGTGCGTGTCGGTCGTGACGATGTAGACCTCGGCGCCGAGCGACTTGAAGGTGTCGTAGTGCTCGGCGGCGTCCTCGACCTCGGTCGGGCAGTTGAAGGTGAAGGCGGCCGGCATGAACACCAGCACCGACCACTTGCCCTTCAGGCTCTGCTCGGTCAGCTCGATGAACTTGCCGTTGTGGAAGGCTTGCGCCTTGAAAGGCTGGACTTGGGTGTTGATCAACGACATGGCGTCCTCTTGAGGGTGGTTGAAAGTACAGGCGGGTTAACCCGCATGACCGCATTATTTGTGCGCCGCGTCATTCTATGGATTGATAGAAGGTATTCAGGCCATCGACAAGCTCAATGGCCGCGAGGCGGCCCGTTCGGTCGCCTCAGAGCAAGGCCGCTGCTGCGGCGCCCGCCAACGCCCCGCGCGTGTAGGCCTCCTCGAACACGGAATGGCCCGACAGGTCGGCATGGGCCAGGTGCATGCGGCCCTGGGGCCGGCCCAGCGCCGCCAGCGCCGGATCGCCGCGCAGTCCTGGCGTCGGGATCACCATGGCGTGGCCGTAGCGCATGGCGTCGACACGCACGACCTTGTCCGGCAGGTCCGGGTGAGCCCGCCGCAGGTCGGCCAGGACCGCGTTGCGCCAGCCTTCCCATGGCCCGTCGAGCAGCCGCGTCCGCTGTGCCCGCAGTTCGGCCGTCGACTGCCCGCCCAGGGCCCAGTAGTGCGTCAGCACCGTCGGTCCCGGCACCGGACGCAGGCTCTGGTGCATCGCATCGACGTAGCCCAGCGCGGCGCTGCCGGCAATGACGTTGTCCCAGGCCGGCGCCGGACCCGGCCGGTCGACCAGCGGCTCGCGCAGCTGCAGGTTGCTGACCAGCCAGGGCGCATAGGACAGGCGCGGCGCGAGGTCGACCAGGGCCGCTGGCGGCGCATCGATGAGCCGCCGCGCGACAAAGAGCGGAGCGCACACCACCAGCTGCCGCGCGGCCCAGCGCTCGGCGCGGGCCGTTCGCGCGTCCCAGATCTCGAGCGCGACCTCGTGCCGGCCGGTTTCGACGCGCGTCGCGACGACGCCGCTGCGCAGGCGCTCGCCCAGGCCCTCGGCCAGCCGCTGCGTCAGATGGGCATTGCCTTCGGGCCAGGTCAGCACGCCGTCGGAGTCGTCGGCGTCGGCGTCCTCGCCCGGCGCCCTAAAGCCGTGGCGGCTCGCGAAGTAGTGGACCCCGGCCCAGGCCGACACCAGGCCGAGACCCGCGCCGTAGTCATCGCGGCAGCAGTAGTCGAGGTAGGCGCGCAGCCGCAAGTCGTCGTAGCCGCGCGCGTCGAGCCAGGCCGCGAAGCTCTGCGCGTCGAGCGCCGCCAGGCCCGCGCTCCAGCGGCTGCGCAGGGTCGGCACGGCAAAGCTTGAGGTGCGCTGCAGCTCGCGCAGGTCGGCGGCGAAGCGCCGCAGTTGCGCCAGCGTCGACGGCGATGCCCCCGCCAGCGGCAGCAGCCCCTCGTGCCAGCGGCCGGCCCCTGGCGCACCCGCCTGCTCGGCCGGGACGAAGATGCGCTCCTGCGGCGCGTGGCAGAGCTGGCGCTCATCGTAGACCGTGCGGCCCGGCCGCAGCGGGTCGCTGCGGGCGATGCCCAGTGCATGCAAGAGCTCGGCGACCTCGTGGGCCTCGGGTCCCGGCAGCGGCAGGTAATGCGCGCCCAGCGGGCAACGCATGCCGCCCATCGCATGGGCACGGGCGTTGCCGCCGGCGCGGTCCTCGATCTCGAAGAGGCGGAAGTCGTCGACGCCGGCCTGCACCAGCGCACGCGCCGCGGCCAGGCCCGACACGCCGGCGCCGATGATCGCGACGGTGCAGCGCCGCGTCTCGCCAGCGGGCGCGCGCGGCAGGCGGCCGTCGCGCCAGGCGTGCCCGCGCGCGGCGTCGGCCCCGACCCAGCCGCCGGGGATGTCGGCGGTGCGGCGCTCGCAGCCGGTCAGCCAGGGCAGCGCGGCGCCGCCCAGCAGCAGCGCGCGACGCCCACCGTTCACTCGTGCAGGCGTCCCCATTCCTCTTCGAAGGTGTGGACCAGGCCCTGGGTGCTCAGGCGGTTGGGCTCGGCCGGCACGCGCGCCATGTCGGGCGGAAAGTCGAACAGCGCCGGCAGCCCCGATGCGCTCAGGAAGCGCAGGCCTTCGGGCAGGCGCGCGGCCATCGCCTCCATCGCCAGCGGCCGCCGGCTGGCGACGATGAAGCCCCACTCGCCGAAGCTCGGCACATGCGCGTGATAGGGCGTAGCGGTGAGGTCGACCGCCTCCACCGAACTGACCACCGTCCAGAAGCTCTTGCGTGCGATCAGCGGCGAGGTGCTCTGGATCACCGCATGGCCCGAGGCCGCGAGATGACGCGCCAGCAGCGCGTAGAAGCTGGTCGAGTACAGCTTGCCGATCGCATGGTTGCTGGGATCGGGAAAGTCCACGATCACCACGTCGAAGAACTCGTCGTTGCGGTCCAGCCAGCCGAAGGCGTCGTCGTTGACCATGCGCAGCTTCGGCGATTTCAGCGCCTCGCCGTTCAGCGCCGTCAGCAGCGGCTCGGTCGAGAACAGGCGCGTCATGGCCGGGTCCAGCTCGACCAGCGTGACCTGCTCCACCGCAGCGTGCTTCAGCACCTCGCGCACCGCCATGCCGTCGCCACCGCCCAGCACCAGCACGCGCTTCGGTGCGCCGTGGGCCGCCATCACCGGGTGCACCAGGGACTCGTGGTAGCGGTACTCGTCGCGCGAGTGGAACTGCAGGTTGCCGTTGAGGTAGAGCCGCACGCCGCCCGGTCCGGCGGTCACGACCACGCGCTGGTAGGCCGAGGCCTGGCTGAAGACGATGCGATCGCCGTAGAAGCGATCCTCGGCCCAGGTGGTCAGGCGGTCGGCACCGGCGAAGGCCGCGATCAGCGCAGCGACGACCCCGGCACAGGCGATCGCGTGCGCGCGCCATGCGCGCAGCTCGCCGCGGAACAGCCACAGCGCCCACACCGCCACTGCGGCGTTGAGCAGGCCGAACGCCACCCCCGTGCGCACCAGGCCCAGTTGCGGCACCAGCAGCAGCGGGAAGGCGACCGAGACCGCCAGTGCACCGAGGTAGTCGAAGGTCAGCACCTGCGACACCAGGTCCTTGAGCGCGTAGCGCTCGCTGAAGTGGCGCTTGAGGATGCGCATCACCAGCGGGATCTCCAGCCCGACGAGGATGCCGACCACCAGCACCAGCGCGTACAGCAGCGTGCGGAAGGGCGCCGTCGCCGAGGCCGGCAGCAGGCTGTGCACGATGAAGAGCCCCGCCGGCATCAGCCCGCCGATCAGCCCGACCAGCAGCTCGATGCGCAGGAAGTTGGCGATCAGCTGGCGCTCGATGTAGCGCGACAGGAAGGAGCCGATGCCCATCGCGAACAGGTAGGCGCCGATGACCGTGCTGAACTGCAGCACCGAGTCGCCGAGCAGGTAGCTCGCCAGGCTGCCTGCGGCCAGCTCGTAGACCAGGCCGCAGGCCGCGACGACGAAGACCGAGACCAGCAGCGCCAGCTCGGCCGGGCGCACGCCGGGCGCATCGCTGCGCGCAGCGGGGTCGAGGGCCGTCGGCTCGCTCACACGCGGTGACTCAACGAGTCCGGTCGGGCGGCGTGTAGACCTCCACCGCCGCGCCGTCGATGCGGTAGCCGCTGGCGCCCATGGCCGAGTCCGAGCGCGCGACGCGCAGGCTGCCGCGCACCGTGACCACCTCCATCGCGCGCAGGCCCTTGGCGGGCCGGGCCGGAAGCACGTGCACGATCTGGTTGGCCGGTGGTGGCGGCGTATGGATGCAGGCCCCGAAGTACGGCACCAGCAGGAACTCCCTGACCTCGCCCTTGGCCTGCTCCAGCGGCACGAGGTAGCCGCTGATCTGCACGGCCCTGCCGTCGAGCTCGGGCCGCGTCGGGGCCTTGTCCCAGGCCTCGCGCAGCTCGCGCATCAGCTCCTGCATGCGCGGGTCGGCATCGCTCATCAGGCCCATGTTGGGCGGCCGCTTGAAGCCGGCCATGGGGTCCCATCCCTTGGGGACCAGTTCGTCCCAGGACAGGTCGCGGGCCTCGGCCGCGGGCGTGGAGGGAGCCCACAGCACGGCAGCGCCGAGCGCCAGCAGGGCACGGCGGTTCATCATCGAAGGGTGGTCAGGCATGGCGTCGTCGTCGGGCTCAGGGTCGCATGATGCGGCATCGATCAGACCGGCGGCGCCAGGCCGTCGGCCAGCGACAGGCGGTAGGCGCGCCAGGCCGGCACCAGGCTGGCCAGCAGTCCGGCGATCAGCACCGCGCCCGTCAGGGCCGCCTCGTTCGCACCGACCGCTGTCAGCCCGAGCGTGATGCCGAAGCGTCCCTGCAGCCAGGGCGCCAGCCAAGCGCAGGCCAGCGCGTGTGCGACGGCGCCGACCAGCACACCGCCCAGCGTCAGCAACAGGCCTTCGATCAGCAGCAGCCCCAGCAGCTGGCGCGGACTGGCGCCGACCGCGCGCAGGATCGCCAGCTCGCGGCGGCGCTCGTTGAGGCCCGCCGCCATCACGGCCACCAGGCCGGCGAGGCTGACCACGGCCACGAGGGCCGACGCGAGCTGCAAGGCCCGTTCGGCCACACCGACCAGCGCCCACAGCTCGTCGAGCGCCACGCCGGGCAGCACGGCGACCAGCGGCTCCTCGCGGTAGTCGTTGACGAAGCGCTGCAGCGAGAACACCGCGCTGCGCTGCTTCAAGCCGACCAGCGCGGCCGTCACCTGGCGCGGCTGCAGCGCCTGCAAGGCACCCGCGTAACCGCCGGCATGCAGCGCGTCCATCGCCTCGAGGCGGATGTGGACCGATCGATCGACCGGCGTGCCGGTGCGGGCCAGCACGCCGACGACGGTGAAGGGCTGGTCGGCATGGTCGTTGGCCGCGAGCGCGCCGTCGCCGTGACTCAGCACGATGCGGTCGCCGCCGCGGTAGCCCAGGCGCCCGGCCACCTCGGCACCGACCACGGCGTCGTAGAGGCCCGCGGGCATCGCACTGAAGACGCGACCCGCGCCCAGCGCCAGCGCCTGCCGGTCGCCGTAGCGGAAGTGCGTGAAGTAGCCGTCGCTGGTGCCGACGACCGGGAAGCCGCGGTGCGTATCGCCCAGCGAGATCGGCACGACCCAGGCCACGGCGGGGTGGCGCTCGATCGCCTGCACGCTGTCCATGCGCAGGTTGGCCGTCGCATTGCCGATGCGGAACACCGCGTACAGCATCAGCTGCACGCCGCCGGTGCGCGCGCCGACGACGAGGTCCGTGCCCGAGACCGACGCGGCGAAGCTCTCGCGCACGTCGGCGCGCAATCGCTCCAGGCCCAGCAGCAGGAACACCGACAGCGCGATCGACGCCACCGTCAGCGCCAGCACGAAGCGCCGGCTCCAGGCGCTGCGCGCGGCCAGGCCCAGCAGCGGTGCACTCACGCCGGCACGCCTCCTGCCGCCGTGTCGAGCATCGACAGATCGACGCGCCGCGCGAAGCCGGCCGCCAGGCGCGGATCGTGGCTCACGAACACCAGGGCGCTGCCGGCCTCGCGGCAGACCTCGATCAGCAGGGCCATGAAGTCGTCGCGCCGCGGTTCGTCGAGCGCCGAGGTCGGCTCGTCGGCCAGCACCAGCTCGGGCGTGCCGATCAGTGCGCGCGCCGCCGCGACGCGCTGCTGCTGTCCCACCGACAGGGTGGCCGCCGGGCGGCCCCACAGCGCCGGCGCGAGGCCGGTCCGCGCGAGCAGGCGCTCGGCGGCGGCACGCGCACTGCCGTCGCTGCCGGCAGCACGCGCGGCGCGGCGCGACGAGAAGCGACACGGCAGCAGCACGTTGTCGATCACCGGCAGGTAGCCGAGCAGGTTGAACTGCTGGAAGATCAGGCCGACGTGGTCGGCGCGCCGCCGGTCGCGCTGCGACGCGGGCAACGCCGACCAGTCCTGGCCCAGCAGGCGCACGCTGCCGGCCTGCGGCAGCAGCACGCCGGCCAGCAGCGCGAGCAAGCTGCTCTTGCCACTGCCGCTGGCACCTTGCAGGAACACGGTGTCGCCGGCGCCGACCCGCCAGTCGGCGATCGCCAAGGTCGCCTCGTTGTTGCCGGGCCAGGTGTAGCGCAGGCCAGCGACCTCGACGGCTGCGGCCGCCGGCTCGCTCATCGTGGCCAGGCCAGGCGCGTGGCGGGCCGCCGCAGGACCTGCCGGGTCTGGCCGCGCGCGCCCACCAGCTGCGCATCGATGCGCGACAGCCGCGGCCAGGCCTTCATCAGCCCGAGCTCGACGTGGCCCAGTCGCGTCGGGTCTGCACAGCGGAAGCGCCAGCTCGCATCGATGTCGGCGTGCTCGCCGACGCCGCCCGGGCCCGGCCCGAGCACCGGCGAGGCGATCTCGACCGCTTCGCGCACGCACGCTGCGGCCGGGTCCGGCTGCACCAGCAGCGCATCCGTGCGCAGCCGCTCGACCAGCGCGGCGGCAGCCTGCTTCTCGGCCGCGCTGCGCGGCGCGCGCTCGAAGCCGAGCAAGCTGTCCAGCGGCAGGCTCAGCGACACGGTGAGCACCGCCCCGTCGAGCACACCATCGAGTTGCGCCACGCCATGCTGGTGGGCCGGCGCCGCGTGGGCCAGCGCCGCGGCCACCAGCAACGCCGCCGCCGCGCTGCGCCGCTCAACCGCCATGGATGGCCGCCGCGACGATGATGCCGATGGCCAGGCACATCGCCGCGACCACCAGCGCCAGCGCCATGTTCTTCTTCTCGACGATCTCGGCCCACAGGTCGTAGGGCGTCAGCTTGTCGATGATGACGAAGCTGATCCAGAACACCAGAACGCCGACCCCCGCGAACAGGATCGACCCGAGGAAGACCGCCGGCTTGAACCACTCGATGCCCATCATGATGTGATGCTCCTTCGCTACTGTGTCACTGTGGTGGACCGTGTGCCGGCTACTTGTGCCCGCCGCCGGTGCTGAAGCCGCCGAACGAGCCGCCGCCGGTGCGGGTCGCGCCTCCGCCGCGCTGGCACTGCTGATACTCGTTGCTCGCCTCGCCGTAGGTGCGGCGCAACTGGTCGCAGTCGTCACGGCTGCAACGCACCATCGAGAAGACCACCACGACGACCAGCAGGAAGACGAACAGGCCCGCCAGCGACCCGCTCTTGACCGAGACCGGTGCCGCGTCGCGCTTCATGGCCGCCTGCGGTGTGTCCGAGAGTCTGAAGGCCTTGATCAGCGCGTCGGCATCCAGGGCCGCGCCGGCCGACCAGGTGAGCTCCGCGTCCTTGTCGTCGGCGCCGCCCGCGCCGGTCTGCTCGCGGTTGAGCTGCTTGCCGCCCGGGCCGCGGTAGTCGGTGTTGGTGGTGACCTGGCCGCGTTCGAGCTTCCAGTAGAACTCGCCCAGCACGTAGGTGATGCGGCCGCGGTAGCGGTAGAGCTCTTCGTAGTGCTCGCCCTGCCAGCGCGCACTGCTGCCGCTCACGGTGGGGGCGCCGGTCAGCGGGCGCACCCAGCTCCAGCCGTCCTCGGCATCGACCAGGAAGGCGAAACCGGCGGTGCGGTGGTAGAGCAGGTACTCGCGCCAGAAGCTCTGTTCGTCCTCGTCGCCCGGCTCGGGCAGCGTGCAGCGCTCGACGTAGCCGACCACCTGCCAGGGCAGCGGTCCGCCGGCACCGAGCGCCAGCGTGCCGCTGCGGCCGAGCGGGATCAGGGGCTCGCCGCCCGCGGCGCCGGGGGTTTCCTGCGCGTAGTGCTGCAGGTCGGCGCCGACACCCTGCGAGACGTCGACGACCGCGTGGCACTGGTGGCAGGCGATGCTTTGCGTGGTGGTCAGCTTGACCTCGAGCGAGGCACCGCAGTTCGGGCATTCGACGCTCCGGCCGGCGAGCTGCTTGCTGCCGTCCTCGCGCAGGCCGGTCAGCGCCAGCGAGGCCAGCTGCAGCCCGCGCCCGACATACCAGCGCGGCGGCTTGCCGTCGGCTGCCGGGCCGTAGTCGATGCTCGCGACTTCGTCCTGCGCGTTGCGCAGTTCGGCGACGACGTAGGCGCGCTGCAGGTTCGGCACGAAGGGCAGTTCGCCTTCGGCCGCACCGAGCTTCGCGGTCGTGACGCTGGCCACCGACCAGGCGTCGCGGCCGATCAGCTGCTGCGCGCCGACACGCAGCGCCTCGGGCGGCGGCAGCGGCCCGGGGGGATCGGCCTCGAAGCCGAAGACGTAGGCGCCGTTGTCCTCGCTCAGCCAGCCGGACTTGCCCGGTCCCTCGGCGTCGCCGTCGAACAGGGCATGCCACTCGTTCCACGAGCCGCCGGCATAGCGCACCTGCAGCCGGCCGACCAGCGTGAACGCCGCGCCCTGCCAGCGGCCGGCGGCCCCCAGCTGCAGCGGGCTGTGGTCGTCGAACAGCTCGGCGCTGACCCCGATGCGGCGCAGCGCCTCGCCGTCGCGCACCAGCGTGCTGCGGCAGAAGCTGCAGACCGCGAGCGCCGACGCGGCCGAGCGAAACTCGACCGGCGCGCCGCAGCTCGGGCAGGCGGCGCGGTAGGCGCGATGGGGGGAGGGCTCGGTGGCCACGCTAGGGCGTGACCGCGCTTACACGAGCTTCTTCAGCAGCTCGGCCTTCTTGGCCGCGAACTCCTCGTCGGTGAGGATGCCCTTGGCCTTGAGGTCGGCGAGCTTCTCGATCGTCGCCATCA
>CAZTTC010000115.1:0-7399 GCA_964616015.1 uncultured Methylibium sp.
GCCAGCAGCGCGAGGTAGCTCTCGCGGCGCAGCAGCGGCTCGATCCAGTCGATGAAGCGCAGCACCGCCAGATGCGGCTCGCCCGTTCCGGCCGGCAGCTCGTCGGCCAGCATCGCCGCACGGCCGATCAGCTTGGCCAGGCGCGTGCGCGTCTCGTCGCGCAGCATCGCCACCTTGGGCCCGGCCGCGAAGCCGCGCACGCGCTCGGCGACGGCGGGCGGCAGGCGATCGAGGAAGGCCTCGCTGTCCAGCGCCGGCGGTGGGCCGCCGCAGTTGCGGCAACCCTCGGGCGCATGGCCGCCGCTGCGGCCGTCATGCAGCAGCGCGTCGAACTCGGTGGCGACGAACTCGCGATGCCCGCACAGACGGTCCAGCAGCTCGCAGGCGTCGGCGTTGCACGCCAGGCGCATCGAGCGGCCGATCCACGCCAGGTCGGCGTCCTCGGTCGGCAGCAAGTGCGTCTGGCGGTCGTCGAGGTACTGGATGCGATGCTCGACCTGCCGCAGGAAGCGGTAGGCCGCAGCCAGTCGGCTGGCGGTCTCGGGCTTCATCACGCCGACGGCGACGAGGCGGTCCAGCGCCTTCAGCGTCGAGCGCGTGCGCAGCTCCGGGAACTGGCCGCCCCGCACGACCTGCAGCAACTGCACGATGAACTCGATCTCGCGGATGCCGCCGCGCGAGAGCTTCACGTCGTTGGCACGCTCGGGCCGGCCGGCCGCGCGCTTTGCGGCTTCGTCGCGGATCTTGCGGTGCAGCTGCCGCAGGCCCTCGAACACGCCGTAGTCGAGGTAACGGCGGTAAACGAAGGCAACGACGAGCTCGCGCAGCGGCAGCGCCTCGCCGCTGGTCATTGCCGCCGCGGGCGCGACCACGCGGCTCTTGAGCCAGGCAAAGCGCTCCCACTCCCGACCCTGCACGAGGAAGTATTCCTCGAGCATTGCCAGGCTCACGACGGCCGGCCCGGAGTTGCCGTTGGGCCGCAGCGCCAGGTCGACGCGGAACACCTGGCCGTCGTCGGTGACCTCGCCGATCAGCGCGTACAGCGAGCGCGCGACCTGGCTGAAGTACTCGTGCGCGCTGATCACGCCCTGGCCGCCGGCGCGACCGGCCGTCGGCACGTCGTCCTCGTAGACGTAGATCAGGTCGATGTCGGACGACACGTTGAGCTCGTGCGCGCCGAGCTTGCCCATGCCGACGACCCAGAAGGCCGAGCGCCGGCCGTCCGGCTTGAGCGGTGCGCCGTGGCGCGCGTCCTGCTCGGCGAAGGCGACGGCCAGCGCGCGATCGAGCGTCACTTCGGCCAGCTCGCTCATGGTGCGCGTCACCGCCTCGAGCGGGGCCTGCTGCTCCACGTCCAGCACCGCCAGCCGCTCGATCACCACATGGCGCGCGATGCGCAGCGCGGCCGGCAGCGCATGGCCGCGGGCCATCAGGTCGTCGATCAGCGCGCCGATGGCCTCGCGGGCCGGCACGCCGGGCGCGAGCAGCGCCAGCGCGTCGGCATGGCGGCGGCGCACGCGTTGCACGAAGCGCGAGTGCAGCGCGCCGTTCGGGTAGGCCATGTCAACGGGGGAACGCATCGCCGACGTTCGAGTCTGTGCTAGGGTGCCGCGCGCCGCTGCCGCGTGTCGGCGCCGGGCGCTCGACCTGGCGGCCCGGGCCAGCGCTGTCCCGGCGCCTGCGGCCGCGCCGCGTTACCGAACTCCCACTGACCGATGCCGTCCATCCCACCTCCAGTCACCGTGGCCCCCGCCGGCCTGGCCGCCGGCATGCCGCGCCGACGCAGCGGCTGGGGCAGGGTGTGGCGGTGGTCCTTGGCGGGTCTGCTGCTCGTCGCGAGCATCGTGGTCGCGGCCTGGCTCCTTCTCGTGCTCGCGATTCTGCCGCGGATCGAGCATTGGCGCCCTGCCTTGGAGAAGCGTGCCACTCAGGCATTGGGGGTGTCGGTCCGCATCGGCGCGATCGAAGTCACGAACGGCGCCGCCGCCTGGCACTGGGCGCGAGGGCTGACGCTGCACGACGTGGTGCTGCTGGACGCGCCGCGGCCCGGTGGGCCGGCCGACGCCGCGGTGCGCGAGGCCCTGCGACTGCCGACCGTGCAGGTGGCACTGTCCCCGGCGTCCCTGCTGCCGGGCTGGGACGGCCGCTGGCGCCTGCGCTTCCAGCAGCTGCTGATCGAGGGCGCGCGGCTCGAGCTGCGCCGCGATGCGACCGGCCGCATCTGGGTCGCGGGCCTGGAGACCTCGGCCGGCCCTGGCGACGGCAGCGCCGCCGACTGGTTCTTCAGCCAGCACGAGTTCGCGATCCGGGGCGGCACGCTGGTGTGGACCGACGAGTTGCGCGGCGCGCCGCCGCTGATGCTGAGCGCCGTCGACCTGGTCGTGCGCAACGGCGTGCGCCGGCACGAGCTGCGGCTCGACGCCACCCCGCCGGCCGCCTGGGGCGAGCGCATCTCGCTGCGCGGGCGCTTCGCGCAGCCGCTGCTGGGCGCGGCCGGCGGGCGCAGCAGCGGCCTGCTGGCGCGGCCGGGCGAATGGCGACGCTGGCGCGGCACGCTCTACGCCGAGCTGCCGGACACCGACATCGCACCGCTGCGCCAGGCGATCGACCTGCCCTACGACCTGAGCCGCGGCGCCGGCGCGCTGCGCGCCTGGGTCGAGGTCCGCGACGCCGAGGCGGTCGCCGCGACGGCCGACGTGGCCCTGCGCGACGTCGTCCTCAAGCTGGCGGCGGACACCGAGCCGCTGGCCTTTGCGCGCATCGACGGTCGGCTCAGCGGCCGCTTCGATGCCCGCGACGGCGGCGAGCTGCAGGCGCGGGGCTTCAGCTTCGCCACCGCCGATGGCCTGAGCTGGCCGGCCGGCGACGCCGACCTGCGCTGGCGCGTCGACGCCCAAGGCGCGGCGGCGGGGGGCGAGTTCAAGGCCGAGCGGCTCGACCTCGCGCTGCTCGCCCAGGTGACCGAGCGACTGCCGGCCGCCTGGATCGGCGCCGGGTTCCGGACGCAGGTCGTGGACCTGGCGCCGGGCGGCATCGCCAGCCAGGTCGAGGCGCGCTGGGACGGGCCGCCGGCGCAGCCGCGGCGCTATCGCGTGCAGGCGAGCCTGCGCAGCCTCAGTCTCGCACCGCGTTCCGCGGCGGCCAGCGCGCCCGAGGCCGCGGCGTCGACGCCGCCGATCGGCCGGCCGGGCGTGCAGGGCGTCGACATCGACTTCAGCGCGACCGAGGCGGGCGGCGAGGCCCGCGTCGCGATCAAGGATGGTGCGCTCGACTTCCCCGGCGTGTTCGAGCTTTCGCGCGTGGCGCTCGACAGCCTGAGCGGCACCCTGGCCTGGCGCATCGACGCCGGCGGCGACGGTGCGCCGCCGCGCGTCGAGTTGCGCGCGCGCGAGCTGCGCTTCGCCAACGCCGACGCAGCCGGCGAGTTCGAGGCCACCTGGTCGACCGCGCCGCCGCGTGCCGATGGCGGGGGCCGCCTGCCGGGCACGCTGGACCTGGTCGGCCGGCTCGACCGTGCCGAGGCGACCCGTGTCGCGCGCTACCTGCCGCTGGGCGTGTCGGCCGACGCGCGCCGCTACGTCGAGCGCGCGGTGCAGGCCGGTCACGCGAGCGCGGTCGACTTCAAGGTTCGGGGCCATCTGCGCGATTTCCCGTTTGGCGACAGAGCCGGCGACAAGGCGGGTGCCAAGCCCGGGGTCAAACCGCCGCCGTCGGGCGAGTTCCGCATCGCCGCGCAGCTCGACGGCGTGCGCTTCGCCTTCGCGCCGGGCGACCCCGACTGGACCGGCGAGCCGGATGCGCGCGGGCGGCCCTGGCCGGCCTTCACCGACGTCAAGGGCGAGCTGGTGTTCGACCGGCGCTCGATGGCGCTGAACAAACTCAGCGGCCGGCTCGGCAGCGTCGGCAGCGGCGGCTTCGAGTTGATGCGCGTCCAGGGCGGGATCCGCGAACTCGGGCATGACGCTGTGCTGACGATCGAGGGCGCGGGGCGCGGACCCCTGGCCGATGCGCTGCGCTTCGTCGAGGCCACGCCGATCGGCGGCTGGATCGGCGGTGCCCTCTCGCAGGCCGGCACGGGTCCGGTGCAGGCGCCGGTCGACCTGCAGCTGGCCTTGGGCATCCCGCTGCACCACACCCGCGACACCACGGTGCGCGGCAGCCTGGCACTGGCCGGCAACGACCTCAAGCTGCGGCCGGAGGTGCCGATGCTCGCGGGCGCGAAGGCGCGCATCGCCTTCACGGAGCGCAGCTTCACGCTGGCCGGCGGCAGCGCCCGGGCGCTCGGCGGCGAGGCCACCTTCGACGGCGGCACCCAGGCCGACGGCAACCTGCGCTTCAACGTGCAGGGCGGCGTCAGCGCCGAGGGCTTGCGCCGCGCGGGCGAGCTGGGCGCGCTGTCGCGGGCGGCCGCCCAGTTCACCGGGCAGACGACCTACCGGCTCGCGCTCGGGTTCGTGGGCGGCCAGGCCGAGTGGCAGCTCAGCAGCAACCTGGTCGGGCTCGGACTCGAGCTGCCGGCGCCGCTGCGCAAGACCGCCGAGCAGCCGCTGCCGCTGCGCGTGCAGGCCAACCTGCTGGCCGGCGCCGCCGCTGGGCCGGCGCGGGACCAGTTGCGCGTCGAGATCGGGCTCGACGGGGCCCGCCTGCTGCAGGCCGCGTGGACCCGCGAGTGGACCACCGACGGGGCGCGCGTGCTGCGCGGGGGCATCGGCGTGCAGGACAGCATGCCGCAGCCGGCCGAAGGCGTGGCCGCGAACGTCAATCTCGCCCGGCTCGACGTCGATGCCTGGCAGCGCGTCGCCGAGGGCTGGGGCGCAGCCGGCGGTGACAGCGGCTACGCGCCCGCCACGCTGGCCCTGCGCGTGCAAGAGTTCATCGGCGGCGGCCGGCGCCTCAACCGCGTCGTGGTCGGCCTGTCGCGCGGCGGCGCCGGCGACGAAGGCCTGTGGCGCGCCAACCTCGATGCCGCCGAGCTGAACGGCTACGCCGAGTACCGCCCGCCCGGCAGCCGCAGCGGTGAAGCGGCCGGACGCGTCTACGCACGCCTGGCGCGCCTGTCTCTGCCCAAGAGCGAGGCCGATGCGGTCAGCAGCCTGCTCGAGCAGGCCTCGCCGGCCAGCGTGCCGGCGCTCGACATCGTCGTCGAGGACCTCGAGCTCAACGGCAAGCGCCTGGGCCGCGTCGAGATCGAGGCCCAGAACCGCGCGGCCGATCCGGGCGCCGAGTCGGCGCGCGAATGGCGGCTCGGCAAGTTCCGGCTCGTCACGCCCGAGGCCCAGTTCAACGCCACCGGCCAGTGGGCTCCCGCGACCTCCGGAGGCGGTGCGCGCCGCCGCGCGGTGATGGACTTCGGCCTCGACATCGCCGACAGCGGGGCGCTCCTGACGCGGCTGGGCTACGGCGGCGTGGTGCGCGGCGGCAAGGGGCGGCTGTCGGGGCAGATCGGCTGGCTGGGCTCGCCGCTGTCGATCGACCTGCCCAGCCTGGGCGGTCAGGTCAACGTCGCGCTCGAGGGCGGGCAGTTCCTGCAGGCCGAGCCGGGCATCGCCAAGCTGCTGGGGGTGCTGAGCTTGCAGGCGCTGCCGCGCCGGCTGCTGCTGGACTTCCGCGACGTGTTCGAGCAGGGTTTCGTGTTCGACGGCATCGGCGGCGACGTCGCCATCGCCGACGGCGTGGCCCACACCCGCAATCTGCGCATGCGCGGCGTGCAGGCGGTCGTGTTGATGGAGGGCAGCGCCGACATCGCACGCGAGACCCAGGCGCTGAGCGTCTGGGTGGTGCCGGAGATCAATGCCGGCACCGTCTCGCTGGCCGTGGCCGCGATCAACCCGGCCGTCGGCATCGGCTCCTTCCTCGCGCAGCTGTTCCTGCGCCGGCCGCTGATCGAGGCCGGGACGCGCGAGTTCCGCGTCACCGGTCCCTGGGCCCACCCCAAGGTCGACAAGGTCGCGCGCAAGCTCGGCGACGCCGTGCCCGACACGGACGCTGCCGGCCCCGCGCCTGCGGCACCCGCCGCCCCCACGAAGGAGAACCGATGAAGATCGCCGCCGTGCAGATGGTGTCCACGCCCGACGTGGCGCAGAACCTGGCGCGCGCCCGCGCGCTGGTCGGCGAGGCCGCCGCGGCCGGCGCCGAGCTGGTGGCGCTGCCCGAGTATTTCTGTTTGATGGGCCTGCGCGACACCGACAAGCTGGCCCATGCCGAAGCCGAGGGCGAAGGCCCCATCCAGCAGGCGCTGGCCGCGATGGCGCGCGAGCACCGCGTCTGGCTGGCCGGCGGCACGCTGCCGCTGCGCATCGCCGGCCGCAGCGACCGCGTGCTGAACACGACGCTCGTGTTCGGTCCGCACGGCGGCCGCGTCGCGCGCTACGACAAGGTCCACCTGTTCCGCTTCGACGACGGCGAGCGCCGCTACGACGAAGCGGCCACGCTGCAGGCCGGCAGCGAGCCGGTGGCCTTTGCGCTCACCGATCGCAGCGGGCGCAGCTGGCGCGTCGGCCTGAGCATCTGCTACGACCTGCGCTTTCCGGAGCTCTACCGCGCGTTGATGCGATCCGACGCCGGGCCCTGCGACCTGCTGCTGGTGCCGGCTGCCTTCACCTACCCGACCGGGCAGGCGCACTGGGAGTTGCTGCTGCGCGCCCGCGCCGTCGAGAACCAGTGCGTCGTGCTCGCGCCGGCCCAGGGTGGGCGTCACGAGAACGGCCGCCGCACCTGGGGTCACAGCCTGGCGATCGGCCCCTGGGGCGAGGTGCTGGTGGTGCGCGAAGCCGATGGCGAAGGCGTCGTCGTGGCGACGCTCGACGCGGCGCGGATCGCGCAGGTCAGGGCGCAGTTGCCGGCGTTGCAGCACCGGGTGCTGTGACGCTCGCGCGGTCTTGCGGTCAAAGACGCGAGCTCAGTGTCGGGCGCCGGCTTCGCTGCAAGCACCGCCATCCTCGGCCCGCTCCGCGATCAAACGCCAGCCAGTGTCAGGCCACTTTCCCCAGCGCCCGCAGGATCTTCTCGGGCGTGATCGGCTGCGAGGCCACGCGCGCGTCCAGCGGGGCCAGGGCGTCGTTGATCGCGTTCATCACCGCGGCCGGGGCGCCGGCAGTGCCGGCCTCGCCGGCGCCCTTGGCACCGAGCTGCGAGCTCTTCGTCGGCGTCTGCACATGCGCGACGACGATGTCGGGCATCTCGGCGGCCATCGGCACCAGGTAGTCGGCCATGCTGCCGTTCTTCATTGAGCCGTGCTCGTCGTACAGACACTCCTCGAACAGCACGCCGCCGATGCCCTGGACGATCGCGCCGCGCATCTGTTCGTCGACCAGCATCGGGTTGATGACGCGCCCGCAGTCCTCGACGCACCAGTGGCCCAGCAGCTTGACGAAGCCGGTGTCGGCGTCGACCTCGACAT
>CAZTTC010000115.1:7499-9570 GCA_964616015.1 uncultured Methylibium sp.
CGCACGCGGGCGATGTCCACGCCCACTGCGTCGGCGGCGATCTGCAGGTAGATCGCCTCGGTGCCCTGACCCTGCTCGCCGACGCTGGCCATCACCGTGACCGCGCCGCTGGGCTCGAGCCGGATCGTCGCGCCGTCCTGCGAGGCGATGCGCGCGCCGCCGACGCCGTAGAAGGCCGCGCTCGGGTTCGTCAGCTCGATCACCGTCGCGATGCCGATGCCGCGGTAGATGCCCTTGGCGCGCAGCAGCGCCTGCTCGGCGCGCAGGGCCTCGTAGTCGCACAGCTCGCGCACCTTGGCCAGACAGGCCTCGTGCGACAGCACCTCCAGCTTGATGCCGGAGGCGCCGGTCGCCGGGTAGGCGTCGTCGGGGATCACGTTCTTGAGGCGGATCGCCAGCGGGTCCATGCCGATCATGGCCGCCACGCCATCGACCAAGGCCTCGGTCACCGCGCAGGCGATCGGGTGGCCGACGCCGCGGTACTGGCAGGTCGGGGTCTTGTTCTGGAACACGACCTTGAGCTGGGCACGGTAGTCCTTGTGCTTGTACGGCCCGCCGGTCAGGTTGACGACCTGGTTGCCCTCGATGCCGCTGGTGCGCGGGAACATGCTGAAGGGGCCGATGCCGGTCAGGTCGTCGATCTCGAAGCCGAGGATCTCGCCGTCCTTCGTGGCCGCGATGCGCGCCTTGACGCGGTGCTCGCGCGCATGGATGTCGGAGACGAAGCTCTCCAGCCGGTCGGCGACGAACTTGACCGGCCGGCCCAGCAGCAGGCTGATCGCCACGGTCGCGAAGTCGTCGGGGTAGGCGTGGACCTTGATGCCGAACGAGCCGCCCACGTCCTTGCACAGCACGCGGACCTGTTCTTCCGACAGGCCGAACTGGCGACAGTACAGGTCCTGCATCATGTGCGGCGCCTGGAAGCTGTGCCACACGGTGAGCTTGCGGTCACCCGGGTTCCAGTCGGCGATCTGGCAGCGCGGCTCGAGCGTCACGCCGGTGTGGCGGCCGAAGACATAGGTCTCCTCGAAGACCGCGTCGGCCTTCGCAAAGGCTGCGTCCACGTCGCCGACGTTCAGCTTGCGCTCGAAGCACAGGTTGTCGCCCAGCTCCGGGTGGATCACCGGCGTGGCCGCGTCGAGCGCGGTCTCGGTGTCCACGACGGCCGGCAGCTCCTCCCATTCGACGGACAGGTGCTGCAGCGCGTCCTCGGCCTGCACGCGCGTCTCGGCCGCGATCGCGACCACCGGCTCGCCCTGCCAGACCGCGCGGTCGATCGCCAGCGGGTACTCGGGCGCGCTCTTGATGCCGGCCAGGTGCGCCAGCGTGGCGACCCAGGGCTTGCAGAGGCGCGCGAGATCCGGGCCGGTGAACACGCCGACCACGCCCGGCATCTTGCGGGTGATCGCGGCGTCGATGCCGACGATGCGCATGTGCGCGACCGGCGAGCGCCAATAGACCACGTGCACCATGCGCGGCAGCTCGACGTCGTCGATGTACTGGCCGCGGCCCTGCACCAGGCGTCGCACGCCGTCGCGCGGCACCGACTCGCCGATGTGACGCTGATCCTCGGTGACGTCGTCGAGCTCGCGGACGAGCGGTGTTTCCCGGGGGCTGTTCATGCGGTCTCCTCGGCCGGCAGGCGACCCGCCCTCTGCAAGGCCAGCACGTCGCAGACCGCATCGACGATCGCGTGGTAGCCGGTGCAGCGGCAGTAGTTGCCGCTCATCCACGCGCGCACGTCCTCGCGGCCGGCGTCGGGGCGCTGCTCGACGAGATCGAGCGCCGCCATCAGCATGCCCGAGGTGCAGTAGCCGCACTGCAGCGCGTTGCGCGCGATGAAGGCGTCCTGCAGCGCGCGCAGACGCGGCGATGGATTCGGTGTCTCCACCGTCTCGACCTGGCGGCCATCGGCCTGGACCGCCAGCACCAGGCAGCCACGCACGATCTGGCCATCCAGCCGCACCGTGCAGGCCCCGCACACGCCGTGCTCGCAGCCGAGGTGAGCGCCTTTCAGGCCGCAGCTCTCGCGCAGGAAGTCGACCAGGTGGCGGCGCGGCTCGACCTCGCG
>CAZTTC010000116.1:0-9532 GCA_964616015.1 uncultured Methylibium sp.
GCGCGGTAGTACTCGTCGGGGATCTGGATCAGGATGCCGGCGCCGTCGCCCATCAACTTGTCGGCTCCCACCGCGCCCCGGTGGTCCAGGTTCTCGAGGATCTTCAGACCCTGGCTGACGATGTGGTGCGCCTTCTGACCCTTGATATGGGCGACGAAGCCGACGCCGCAGGCATCGTGCTCCTTGGACGGGTCATAGAGGCCGTGCAGCCTGGCAGCGTCGATGTCGGAACGGTTCGTGGCGGGCAACGACATGGCGCTCTCCTGGCAGGCAGACGAAGGCCAAGGCTACTGCAGCGCAGCAATGATGACAACAAGAATTAAATGGTGTCTGGAACTATTAATGAGTCAGACCACTGCAACTCAACTAAATAAGGGACAGATTGTTAGGTCTCGACCGAACGCCGCGGACGCCCGCGGCGACGCGGCAGTAGCGATCGGGGCGCATCGGCCGCCAGGCCCTGGGCGAAGTCCGCCGATCCGAGGATCCAGCCACCGCGCAATGCGGCCTCGATCAGCAGCGTCTCCTCAGATGTGAGCGCATGCTCCTCCATGGATCTGTATTTCGCACCGCGCTCGAAGGGTGTGTTCCCCAAGGCCCAATAGGCAGGTGGATCGACGATCCAGGGCAAGGTCCCCTGGCCTGTGTGGTGCGCCTGGCTCGACCACGGGGATGGCCACATCTCACCCAGGGCACCCGCTGACGCACCCAGCTGCTCGGCGTAGCGCATGCAAGGCACGAGCCAGACCGAGGGCTCGATCGGCGCTGCCCGGAAGCGGCCTTCCCACAGACTCCCCGAGCGCCCGTGGCGCCGGTTGAAGTCGTGGGCGTACCGGCGGGCCAGCGTTTGCATGAAGCGGCTCAGCGCCGGCGCATCGTCGGGCGTGATGACCAGGTCGAATCGATCGTCCCGCACGCCGTAGGCGTGGACAGCGACGTCGTGCTCGCGCGCTGCACGCTGCAGGCCCTGCACGAACCGCGTCCGATCCTCGTCGTCGCGGACCATCGCTTGCTGGTGCTGGGCGCGCTGGCGCACCAGGTGCGGCAGGCCGGCGATCGCGAGACGGGGCAAACGGGCCACGGAGCTTGAAGGAAAGGCTGAAACAAAAAAAGGGCACCGTGCGGTGCCCTCGGTTTGTACCCGGTCGCCCGGGTGACGTCGATCAGAAGCGGTGGCGGACGCCGACCATGAACGAGGTGCGGTCGTTGGCGCCAGTGTTGGCGAGCGTGCCACCCGGGCTGGCCGTGCCGTTGAAGCGGGCACCGTCCTTGAGCTTGGTGAAGTCGACCACGGCGTACGCGTCGGTCCGCTTCGAGAAGGCGTAGTCGGCCAGGATCGCGAAAGCGTCGTACTTGCCGTTGCTCTGGCCCGTGATGGTCGTCTGCTCGAAGCCCCAGTACTGAGCACCGATCAGGATCGCCGGCGTGATGTTGTAGGTGCCGCCGATCATGAAGGCCTCGCGCTCACCGGTCTGGGCCGCGCTGTTGGTGCCGACGATGGCTGCGAGGCCCGTCCCCGTGATCAGCGGCGTGATGTAGGTCGCCGGCAGCCCCGGGTCGTACTCGGTCTTGTAATAGCTGGCGTTCAGGTAGACGGGGCCCGAAGTGAAGCCGACGCCGACCGTGTACACGTCCACCTTCGGACCGCCGTTGAGTTCTTCCTGGATGTAGCCGCCACCGACGGCCACCGGCCCGAACACGTACTTGGCGGAGAAGCCCAGCGTCTTCGGGATGGTCAGGCTGCCTTCGCCCGCGCTCGCCTGACCTTGCAGTGTCAGGCCGCCGGCGACCAGGGTGTACTTGGCGCTGTTGGCGTTGCGCGCCAGCAGATTGGTCCCGTCGGCCGTCGAACCACCCATCCACACCGTCTCGGGCTTGAAGGTCTCGATGTAGGGCGAGAACTTGAACGACGGGTAGGTCGTCGTCACCACGTCGAACAGCACGTTGAACTGCCGGCCCAGGGTCAGGCGACCGAGCGACGACGACTGCAGACCGACCCAGACTTGCGACCACTGCACGCCGTTGGCCTGCGCACCGTCATCGGTGGTCACGCGCTGCTCCATGTTGGCCACCGCGCGCAGACCACCACCGAGGTCTTCGTTGATGGTCATGCCCCAGCGGCCCTGGGACAAACCGCCGCCCACGAGCCGGGTCAGGTTGTCTTTGCCAGCGCCCTCGTTGTCCGAGATGCGCACTGCGGCGTCGACGATGCCGTACAGCGTGACGCTCGACTGGGCCTGCGCGGCGCCAGCGATGGCCGTCAACGCGGCAAGAGCGACCAGGGATTTTTTCATCGAGCTATCTCCTAAGTTTCTTCGAATCGTCTAAACGACCCTTTTCGGGCCGCGCGGCTCAGCCACAGTGCCCTTGGCAGCTGTCTGGCCGCAATATATCGACGGGCCTCCTGGGGCAATATCGGGGCAACACTCGATGTTGCAATTTGTTGACACGCGACCGAGCGGCCTGTCTCAGCCCATCGAGGGAAACACCCGATGTCCTGTCAGCCGGTGGTGCTCTCGCAATGCATAGCGATCGGTCATGCCGGCGATGTAGTCGGCTACAGCGCGCGTCGGTTCGACATCGGCCCGCAGCGCACCCACCGGCGCGAGGCCGCCGGCGTAGGCGGCGAACAGGTCGCCGATCACCGCCTGGGCCTGCATGCTGGTCTCGTGGACCTGGGGATGCCGATACAGCCGCGCGAACAGAAACCGCTTGAGCTCGGTGCTCTCGACCCGCATCGCATCCGAGAAGCGCAGCAGCGGCGGCAGGGCCCGGGCGCCATCGGCGCTGTGCGGCTCGTGGTCGGACAATGCCAGTCGCGTCGCGGCGATCACGTCCAGCACCTGGGCCGACAGCAGGCGCCTCAACATTTCGTAGAGCAGGCGGCGCCCGACCAGGCCCGGATGATCGGCGCGAGCGGCCGCCAGATGGCAGGCCACCAACGGCACGTCCTCCAGCTGCTCGACGGTGACGAGACCGGAGCGCACGCCGTCGTCGAGATCGTGCGCGTTGTAGGCGATCTCGTCGGCCAGGTTGCACAACTGGGCCTCCAGCCCGGGCTGGTTGCCGTCGAGGAAGCGCCGGCCGACGCCGCCCGGCTCCTCGGCCTCGAGGGCCGCTGCGTTGCGCCGCGAGCAATGCTTGAGGATCCCCTCGCGCGTCTCGAAGCTGAGGTTCAGGCCGTCGAAGGCAGCGTAGCGCTCCTCGAGGCGGTCGACCACCCGCAGCGACTGCAGGTTGTGCTCGAACCCCGTGCTGTCCGGCACGGCGGCGCGCAAGCAGCGGTCGAGCGCCTCCTGGCCGGCGTGGCCGAAGGGCGTGTGGCCCAGGTCGTGGGCCAGCGCGATCGCTTCGGTCAGGTCTTCGTTGAGCGCCAGCGCACGCGCGATCGAACGTGCCAGCTGCGCGACCTCCAGCGAGTGCGTCATCCGCGTGCGGAACAGGTCACCTTCGTGGTTGAGGAAGACCTGCGTCTTGTAGACGAGGCGGCGGAACGCGGTCGAGTGGACGATGCGGTCGCGATCGCGCTGGTAGGCGTCGCGTGTGGGCGCCGGCGCCTCGATGTGGCGACGACCGCGACTGGCTCGACTGTGGCTGGCGTAGCGCGCGAGCTCCATGCGCCAGCGGCGGCCCGCGCTCAGTCGCAGCGCTGCGCGAGCACCTGCCGGACGACATCGTCCGGCGCGCCACGCAAGCTCGCGCGGCCCAGGCCCTCGAGCACGACGAAGCGGATCTCGCCGGCCTCGGCCTTCTTGTCGGCACGCATCAGCGCGAGGTAGCGCTCGACACCGAGTGCCGGGCCGCGCACCGGCAGACCGGCGCGCTCGATCAGGCGCACGAGGCGGTGCGCGTCGCTCTCGGGCAGCAAGCCCAGCCGGGCCGACAGCTCCGCGGCCATCGCCATGCCACACGCCACCGCCTCGCCATGCAGCCAGACACCGTAGCCGAGCCCGGCCTCGATCGCGTGGCCGAAGGTGTGGCCGAAGTTCAGGATCGCACGCAGGCCGGACTCGCGTTCGTCGGCGCCGACCACCAGGGCCTTGATCTCGCACGAGCGCCGCACGGCCTGCCGCAGCGCGGCCGGATCCGAGGCCAGCAGGTCGTCGAGGTGCGCCTCGATCCAGTCGAGGAAGGCCGCGTCGGCGATCGGCCCGTACTTGATCACCTCCGCCAGGCCGGCGCGCAACTCCCGTGGCGGCAGCGTGCGCAGGCTGTCGAGATCGGCCACCACGCACAACGGCTGATGGAAGGCGCCGATCATGTTCTTGCCGCGCGGGTGGTTGATGCCGCTCTTGCCGCCCACCGATGAGTCGACCTGCGCGAGCAGGGTCGTCGGGACCTGGACGAAGGGCACGCCACGCATGAAGCTGGCCGCCGCGAACCCCGTCATGTCGCCGATGACGCCGCCACCCAGGGCGTAGAGGACCGTCCTGCGATCGGCGCCGACGGCCAGCAGGCGATCGAAGATCAGGTTCAGTGTCGCCCAGTCCTTGTGGTCCTCGCCGTCAGGCAGCGTGATCAGTTCCACCCGGCGATGACGTTGCTTCAGGGCGATCGCGAGGGACGACGCATAGAGTGGCGCCACGGTCGTGTTGCTCACGATCACCGCCATCGAGCCGCGCGGCACGGCGTCGTAGCTGGCCGGATCGCCCAGCAGGCCGGACCCGACGTGAATCGGGTAGCTGCGTTCTCCGAGATCGATCGATACCGACTCGATGTGGGAAGGCCGGGACTCCGGCGTGGCCAGCGCTTGCATGCCGCGAGTTTAAGCGGCCGCCTCGCCGCCTCACCGCGGTGGCTCGACCGGCGAAGGCACGCGGGCCGGATCGACGACGCCGGCGAGTTCGAGCTGCATCAGGATCATGCCGACGAGGGTGTGCACGGTCGGGCGCCCGGTCTCGATGACGAAGTGGGCCGCCTCGCGATAGAGCGGATCGCGCTCGCGATAGAGCTGTTGCAGCTTGGCCCTCGGGTCCTTGACCTGCAGCAGCGGGCGCTGGGTGTCGTGCCGCAAGCGGCGCAGCAACTCGTCGGGCGACGAACGCAGGTAGATGACCGTTGCGGCGGCGTGCAGGAGGCGTCGATTCGCTTCGCGCAGCACCGCCCCGCCACCGGTGGCCAGTACCCCCTCGTGCTCGGCACACAGTTCGGCGACGACAGCCGCTTCGATGTCGCGGAAGCGTTCCTCGCCGGCGCTCTCGAAGAAGCTGCGGATCGGCTCGCCGAGGCGCTTTTCGATCACGCTGTCGGAGTCGGCGAACCCGATGTCGAGCCGGCGTGCCAACAGTCGCCCGACGGACGACTTGCCGGCACCCGGCAGGCCGACGAGCGCCAGGCGCATCGGCGGCCTTGGTCGGTGGGCCTGGGGGGCGACTCGGCGCGGGGCCTCGCCGCTCAGCGCTGCGCGGCGGCCGACGAGCGGTCCATCACCACCTTCGGCGTGAGGAACACCAGCAATTCCGTCTTGTTCGCCGTGCGCGTCTTCGTGCGGAACAGGGCGCCGAGATAGGGAACATCGCCCAGGATCGGAACCTTGGTCGTGTCGGTCTGCTCGGTCTGCTCGAAGATGCCGCCGATCACGACCGTGCCGCCGTTGTCGACCAGAACCTGCGTCTTGACGTGCTTGGTGTTGATCAGGATGCCGGCTGCCGTCGTGGCACCCGCGCTGTCCTTGTTGACGTCGACATCGAGGATGATGTTGCCTTCGGGCGTGATCTGCGGCGTGACTTCGAGCTTGAGCACCGCCTTGCGGAACTGGATCGCCGTGGCGCCGCTCGAGGTGGCCGTCTGGTAGGGAATCTCGGTGCCCTGCTCGATCAAGGCCTTGACCTGGTCGGCGGTGACGATGCGGGGGCTGGAGACGATCTTGCCTCTGCCGTCCGCTTCCAGCGCCGAGATCTCGAGGTTCAAGAAGCGCGTCATCGCGCTGTTGAACAGAGAAACTGCAAACGATCCCGCGTTGTAGCCGTTCTGGCCAATGGCTGGCAGGTTCACGAGGTAGGTGTTCGGCACATATCCGCCCGGGTTGGGCGGCGTCTGGCCCGTGGTTTCGCCGACACCCAGATAGTTGCCGCCATAAGCGACGTTGCGCGACGGAATAGTCTGGTTCACGCCGAGCTTGACACCCAGCGACTGCCCGAACGTGTCCGTCGCCTCGACGATCCGCGCCTCGATCAGCACTTGCCGAACCGGGATGTCGATCCGAGCGATGATCTGCGCGACCTCTTCCAGTTTGGACGGAATGTCGCTGATGAACAGCTGGTTGGTGCGGGTTTCGTAGACGAGGCTGCCGCGCTGCGACAGGATGCGACTATTGGTCGACTGGCTGCCGCCGCCGGCACCGCCGCCACCGCCGCTTTGCCCGGTCTGCTGTCCGGTCAGCCCCTTGGCCACTTCCTCGGCCTTCACATAGTTGAGCTGGAAGGCCTGCGTCCGCACCGGCTCCAGCGAGGCGATCTGCGCCTTGGACTCGAGCTCGAGCTTTTCCTTGGTCGCGATCTCATCCTTCGGCGCGATCCAGAGCACGTTGCCCGACTTGCGGACGCCGAGCCCTTTGGCCTGCAGGATGATGTCGAGGGCCTGATCCCAAGGCACATCCTTCAATCGCAAGGTCACGTTGCCGGTCACCGTATCGCTGGTGACGACGTTGAAGTTGGTGAAGTCGGCGATGACCTGCAGCAGGGCGCGGACCTCGATGCTCTGGAAGTTCAGCGACAGCTTCTCGCCGGCGTAGCCCGGACCCTGCGTCAGCTTGTTCGGATCGACCTTCTGCGGACGCACTTCCAGCACGAACTGGTTGTCGGTCTGGTAGGCGCTGTGCTCCCAAACGCCGGTCGGCTCCACCACCATGCGGACCTTGTCACCGCTCTGGAACGTCGAGACGGTGCGAACCGGCGTGCCGAAGTCGGTCACGTCGAGACGACGACGAAGGCTCTCCGGCAGGCTGGTCTTGAGGAACTCGACCACCAGGTTCTGCCCCTGCTGGCGAATGTCGACCCCGACCTGGTTGCTCGGCAACTCGACGACCACACGACCGGCACCATCCGGGCCGCGACGGAAATCCAGTTGGCGCAGCACCTGCGGCGCCTGGTTCTGACTGTCGGCGAAGCGAACGGCCGAAGGCGTCGCCGCGGTTGCCGCCGCAGGCGCCGACGGACTGGCCGCGGCGGCGACACCGCTGCCAGTCGTCTGAAGCGTCAGCACCAGCACCTTGCCCTCGAGCGTCGCGGCATAGGTGCCGGGCTGCTTGAGGTTCAGCACGAGCCGCGTGCGATCACCGGCCTGCGCCACGCCGACCGACCGGAGGTTGCCCTGGTTGATGTCGACGGTGCTGCGCCCCATCGCATTCGAGATACCCGGCAGGTCGATCGCGACGCGCGGCGGCGTCTGCACCGCGAAGCCCGTCGGCACAGCGGCCAGGGGCTCGCTCAGCTCGATACGGACCACGTCGGCCGTTCCCTGCTGGGTGCTGTTGATCGACTGGATGGCGTTCTGCGCCGATGCGCCGAAAGCGGCGACAAGCATCGACAGCGCGACGGCGGCAATTCGCCACTGGTTCATGGTCGTGATCTCCCAAGCTGTTCTCATCGCGCCTTCTCCTGCAGCTGCAAGGCAGAGGGACGCTCTATCCATTCACCCGCGGCATCCTGAACGACTTCACGCACGGCCACTTCGGTCTCGGAGATCTTGGTGATCTTCCCGTAGTTCTGACCGAGGTAGTCCCCCACCTTGACCTGGTACAGCAGATTGTCGACACGCAGCAGGGCGTAGGGCCGCCCCTGGCGAGCCACGCTGCCGACCATGCTCATCGAGTCGAGCGGATAGGCCTCGAGCGGCTCCTTGCGGCGATTCAACTCGCCCGCCAGCAGGGAATTCGGCTGACGCGCCTCCTGCTTGAGAGCCACGGTCAACTTCTGGTTGCTGAAGGGCTCCACCGCCCGGGCCTGCTCGTAGGCCTGCGGGTCGAAGCGCTTGGGCGGCGACAACGGCGCGATGTTGGGGCGGACCTCGCGCTTTTGCTGGTCCATCCACACGCGCAACTCTTCCTGCTCGGTCCCGCAGGCGGCCACCAGCAGCGAAGCGGCCAGCACCGGCAGCAGCCGCACGGGGGCAGAACCTCGGTTCAGCGTCTTCATTTCTTCGCCCCCGCCTTCTGCGTGGCTTCCTTCGCCTTGCGCTGCGACTCGACCTCGGCCGGATCGAGGTAGCGGTAGGTCCGCGCCAGCGCATCCATGCTCAGATTGCCGGTCCCCGCGGCCGCCCCGGTCGCAGGTGCGCCGCTCGGGCCGATTCCGGTGATGTTGAGGTTGTGCAGCGTGACGATGCGAGACAGGTTGGCAACGTCGGCCGCGAACGCGCCGATGTCGTGATAGCGGCCGGTCACCTTGATCGCGATCGGCAGTTCGGCGTAGTAGTCCTTGACGGCCACCTGGCCAGGACGGAACAGCTCGAACTGCAGGCCCCGTCCCAGACCCGCCTGGTTGATGTCGGACAGCAGGGCGTCCATCTCGGCCTTGCCAGGCAGTTGCTTCTCGAGCTGGGTGACGTACTCCTGGACCTGGATCTTCTGCTTGCGCAACTCGTCGAGGTTGACGGCCTGGGCCAGCTTGTTGCGGTAGTCCTGGCGCAAGCCCGGCTCGCGCGCACGCTCGGCCTCCAGCTGGTCGGTGGTCGACGACAGCAAGGCCACCCAACCGACACCGACCATCGCCAGGGCCACCGCCAGGAAGGCCGCCGCCTTGGGCAGCCAGGGCCACTGGCCCGGCTCGTTGGGGTTCAGGCCTCGGAACTGGCCCGACAGCTCGTGCAGGACCGAGTTCAGGTCGACGTTGACGTTCTTCTTCGATGCCATGGCTGTTCCCTCAGGACCTCGGCACTGCAGCCGGTGCGGAAGCACCGCCCGCACCCGGCGCAGCCTGCTTGTCGGCTTCCTGCGGACGCTTGAGCGTGATCTTCATCGAGAAGTCGAACAGCCGCTTCTGCTCGCGGTTGGCCGTGGTCAGGTTCGCCGCCTTGATCTCGACCAGTTCCGGGCGCTCGAGCCAGGTGGAGTTGTAGGCCGTGTTGCGAAGGAACTCGGACACCCGCTCGTTGGTCTGGGCGATGCCGTTCACCGCGACGACCTGGCCGTCCTGCTTGATCGCGGTCAGGTAGACGCCTTCGGGCGTCTGCTTCACCAGTTCGTTGAGGAGGTAGACCGGCACGTTGCGATCGGTCTGGAGGTCCTCGACCGCCTTCTGGCGCGCCTTGAGGCTGTCGATCTCCGCCTTCAGCGTGGCGATGTCCTTGATCTGCTCCTCGAGCTTCTTGATCTCGGCGCTGAGGAAGGCGTTGCGCTCCTGCTGGGTGCCGATCATCTGCTGCAGCACCAGGTACCACATGCCGGCGATCGCGATGCCCGCGGCAGCCGCGATCCCCAACCCGGCAAAGAAGGCCTTCTTGCGGCGCTGGCGCCTCTCCTCGCGGTGCGGGAGAAGGTTGATGAGAATCATGACAGGAATCTCCGCATCGCCAGACCGCAGGCGGTCAGGTA
>CAZTTC010000117.1:0-9446 GCA_964616015.1 uncultured Methylibium sp.
GCCTCGCAGTAGGCGAGGTAGAACTCCCAGATGCGGATGAAGCGGGTGTCGAAGCCGAGCTTGCGCACCGGCGCCTCCTGGCCCATGAAGCGCTCGCGCCAGCGCTTCAGGGTCTCGGCGTAGTCGCGACCGAAGCACAGGCGTCGCTCGACCTCGAGACCGGCCTTGCGCGCGGCGGCCTCGAACGCGCCGATGCTGGGCAGCAGCCCGCCCGGGAAGATGTACTGCTGGATGAAGTCGGTGCTGCGAACGTAGCGCTCGAACAGGTCGTCGCGGATCGTGATGCTCTGGACGCAGGCCCGGCCGCCGGGCTTGAGCCGGGTCCGCAGCGTGTCGAAGAAGCCGTCCCAGTACTCGCGACCGACCGCCTCGAACATCTCGATCGAGACGATCGCGTCGTAGGGCTCGTCGGCAATGTCGCGGTAGTCCTGGAAGCGCAGGTCGGCCAGGTCGGCGAGGCCGGCGTCGTGCAGTCGCCGTCGGGCGTACTCGAGTTGCTCGGCCGAGAGCGTGATGCCGGTGACGTGGGCACCCAGCTCGCGCGCCGCCACCTCGGCCACGCCGCCCCAGCCGCAGCCGATCTCGAGCACGCGGCTGCCGCGGCCCACACCCGCCTCGGCCAGCGCGCGCCGGATCTTGGCGTGCTGCCCGGCGGCGGTGTCGCGCGCCAGGTCACCGTCGAACCAGGCGCTCGAGTAGCTCATCGTCTCGTCCAGCCAGAGCCGGTAGAACGCATTGCCGAGGTCGTAGTGGGCGTGGATGTTCTTGCGACTGCCGCTGCGCGAGTTGCGGTTGAGCAGGTGGCGCAAGCGATACAGCAGCGCCCCCCACCAGCTGCCGTAGACGACCGACTCGATCTCGTCGCGGTTGGCGACGAAGAGCTTGATCAGCGCCGCCAGGTCGGGAGTGGTCCAGTCGCCGTCGATGTAGGTTTCGGCGAAGCCGATGTCGCCGCTCCGGAGCGCGGCGCCGCACACCTTCCAGTTGCGCAGCCGGATGCCGGCGCGCACGTCGCTCCCGTCGTGCATATGGCCGAAGCGGGCACTGCTGCCGTCGGGCAGTTGCACGTCGAGCTGGCCGTGCCTCAGGCGGCTCAGCAAGCCGAACACCGCACGGGCGGCCGGCGGCGCCGAAGGGGGAAGCGCTGCGCCCTCGAAGCTGCGGGTGAAGGTGGAGGAAGGGCTGGTGTTCATCGGTCGGTCGTCGAGGGTTCAGCGGCTGACGAAGGCCCGCGGCGCGAGCGGCTTGGTGAAGAACGGCACGCGCTTGAGCCAAAGCCGCAGCGCCTGCCAGTGGATGCGGGCGATCACGCCGACCGTCATCAGCGGCATGCCCCAGAAGGCCTGCCGCACGCTGGCCGCCGTCAGCGGTAGCAGCGCGCCGCTCACGCTCGTCTGCAGCAAGGGGCCGTCGCGGTCGTCGTGATCGACGCGGGCGATCACGTGCTCGATCGCCTCGGGATGGCTACGCAAGGCGGCGGGGGATGGATGCGCGCTGCGCAGGAAGCGAAAGCGGTAGCGGCCCTCGATCGCGCAGAACGGCGAGACGTGGAAGACCTTGGTGGCCAGCAGCTCGCGGCCCCAGGCCAGCCCGTCGCCGTGCAGCAGGTAGCAGTGGCGCTCGCCGAAGGTGTTGTTGACCTCGGCCACGATGGCGGCAAGCGAGCCGTCCGCGCGGTGTGCATACCAGAAGCTCACCGGCTTGAACACGTAGCCCAGCACGCGCGGATAGGTCTGTAGCCAGACCTCGCCGTGCGCGTCGTCGATGCCTTCGCCGGCCAGCAGCTCGTCCAGCCACGCCAGCGCATCGGCGCGGCCATCGCCGTGGTCGGCATCGTGGAAGGCGATCAGCCCGAAGCGGTTGCGTGCCAGCGCCGGCGCGGGCTGCCGTCGCAGGCTGCGCAGCGGCAGCATCAGGAAGTAGGTCGGGTAGGCGAAGGCATGGCGCGCCGGTCGCAGGCGCGCGTGGCGCACGGTGCCGAAGCCGATCAGCGGCCGGGCGGCGGTGGCGCTCATGCGGCGCGGCGCTCGCTCGATGCGGCGGCGCGCAGGGCCTGGGCGACCGCGAGGCCGGACTTCAGGCCGTCTTCGTGGAAGCCGTAGCCGGTCCAGGCGCCGCAGAACCAGCTGTGGCGCTGTCCCTGGATCTGCGGCAACTGCTGCTGCGCGCGCGTGGCCGCCAGGTCGAACACCGGGTGCGCGTAGTCGTAGTCGCCGAGCACCGAGCCGGCGGCCGGCTCGCGCGTCGGGTTCAGCGAGACCACCACCGGTTGCTCGAAGGGCAGCGGCTGCAGGCGGTTCATCAGGTAGTGCAAACAGACCGCAGCCTGCTCGCGGGAGTCGGTGCTCGCGCGTTCGTAGTTCCACGCGGCCCAGGCAAGCTTGCGCCTGGGCAGGACGGAGGCGTCGGTGTGCAGCACGGCGCGATTCGCGTGATAGCGGATCGCTCCCAGCAACTCGGCCTCGCGGGGCGAGGGGTCGGCCAGCAGCGCCAGCGCCTGGTCGCTGTGGCAGGCGAACACGACCTCGTCGAAGTGCTGACTGCCATGATCCGTGGTCACCGTCGCGCCACCCTGGGCGCGACTGACGCGGCGCACCGGCGTCGCCAGGCGAGCGCCGCGCAGGCGGGCCAGCATCTTGTCCACGTAGTGGCGGGCGCCGCCGCGCACCGTGTACCACTGGGGCCGGTTCGAGATCTGGATCAGGCCGTGGTTGTGGCAGAAGCGGATCAACGTCGCGACCGGGAAGCGCAGCATCTGGTCGGTCGGGCAAGACCAGATGCAGCCGATCATCGGCAGGAAATACCAGTCGCGGAACTCGTTGCTGAAGCCGCGCTCGGCCAGGAAGTCGGCGATCGGCTGCGTCAGTTGGGCGTCCTCGCCACGCTCGGCGATCGCCGAGGTGATGCGGTTGAAGCGCAGGATGTCCTGCAGCATGCGCCAGAAGCGCGGCCGCAGCAGGTTGGCACGCTGCGCGAACACGGTATTGAGGTCGCTGCCGCTCCACTCGAGATCCTGCTCCGGCAGCTTGACCGAGAACGACATGTCCGACGCGGCGGTCTCGACCGACAACTCGCCGAACAGCCGCAGCAGCTGCGGATAGGTGCGGTGATTGAAGACCAGGAAACCGGTGTCGACGCCGTGGGTCACCACCCCGTTCGGGCCGGGCAGCGTGACATCGACGGTGTGCGTGTGGCCGCCGAAGTAGTCGGCCGCCTCGAACAGGCTGACATCGAAGGCGTCGCGATCACCCGGCGCGCTGAGCGCGTAGGCCGCGGCGAGCCCCGAAATGCCCGACCCGATGACCGCGACGCGCCGCATGCCCATCACCCGGCCAAGGCAACCGGCTCACAGCCCGTGGCGGCGACCGCCGGAGCGGCCGATGCGGCAGGCGCCGAGGAAGGAAGTGCAGCGAAGCGCCCCGGAACGAAGGAGGGAGGGAGGGAGGAGGAGGAAAACCGCTCCGGGATTGCAACCCGCAGAACGGGAAGGCTTCGCTGCAGAAACTGACGTCGACCACCGGGGAGCGCACGCCGGCGGGGGCCTGCGCGGCACGCTTCGATGCCAACCTCAGCTCTGACCGAAAGGCGCAGCACTTGTTCCCTCGGCGAGTGCAACGGCATGCAAACCGGCGCGCACGAACGACGGATCTCGAACTGAAGGGGAAGCGGATGCATGACGCGATTAATACCAATCAGTCACTAATGTACTTTAGGGTACTATTTTGAATCAAGCAGTTTTTCCAACTCACCCAGCATGCGGGGGTCTTGCGGGTCCACGTTGCTCGGGAAACTGAGCACCGTCTGGCCGTCGCGGCTCACGACGTACTTATGGAAGTTCCAGCCGGGTGTCTTGCCGGTGCGTTTGGCCAGGTCGGCGTAGAGGGGGCTGCTCGCGCTTCCCTTGACGGTGCTCTTGGCAAACATCGGGAACTTCACGCCGAAGGTGTTCTCGCAGAACGCGGCGATGTCCTTGTTGCTTCCCGGCTCCTGCGAACCGAAGTCGTTGGAGGGGAAGCCCAGCACGACCAGCCCGCGCGGCTGGTAACGCGCGTGCAGGGCTTCCAGACCCTTGTACTGGGACGTGAAGCCGCAATAGCTGGCGGTGTTGACGATCACGAGCACCTTGCCGGCGTACTGGCAGAGGTCCTGGGGCTTCTCGTCCTGCAGGCGAGGCAGCGTGCGGTCCAGCAACGCCGGACAGCTTGCAGCCTGCGCCGGCGGGCCAGCCAGCGCCAGCGCGGCCAGGCACAGCAGGCGCAAGCCAAAGGGGCCGAGAACACGAACGAAGCTAGGAATCATGGTGACGCGCTCCGGAGACTTGTCTTGGTCAAAAGATGGAATAACATCGATGCTAGTCTTCAAATCGCTGCTGTTCAACTGTTTGTCCACTGATTGAGGTTAGGCATCGATGGCTTGTTCGTACCGGATTCGCGTCGAGCGGGGTCAGTCGTGAGCGACTCGGGCCAGACGCGGCCGATCACCTTGTCGATCGCTGCGGTCGAGCGTGACACCGGCCTCACCAAGGACACGCTGCGCGTCTGGGAACGCCGCTATGGCTTCCCGGTCCCGCAGCGTGACGGCTTGGCCGAACGGGCTTATCCGCTGGAGCAGGTCGAGAAGCTGCGCATCATCAAGCGCCTGATGGATGCCGGCCACCGGCCCGGCCGCATCGTCTCGCAGTCGATCGCTGACCTTGAACGGCTGCGCGACAGCAGCCTGGGCGCGGCCGAGGCTGCGACCGGCGGTAGCCGGGCCAAGCCCGATCTGCGCCCCTACATCGACCTGATCCGTGCGCATGATGTGGAGGCTTTGCGTCGCCAGTTGCAGCAGGCCCAGCTGCAGCTGGGCCTCGGGCGGTTCGTGATCGATCTCGTCTCGCCCTTGAATACGCTGGTGGGCGACACGTGGATGCGTGGGCATCTGGAGATCTTCGAGGAGCACCTGTACACCGAGTCGATCCAGGCCCTGCTGCGCAACGCGCTCGCCAGCATCCCCGTGCCGGCCGCGACCAACCGCCCGCGGGTGCTGCTGACGACCTTCCCGAGCGAGCCGCACGGCATTGGCCTGCTGATGGCCGAGTCGCTGCTGCTGCTCGAAGGCTGCCGCAGCATCAGCCTCGGCGTCCAGACGCCACCGTGGGACATCGTGCTCGCGGCGACGGCCCAGCGTGCCGACATCGTGGCGTTGAGCTTCACTTCGGTGCTGTCGCCGGGTGCCGTCACCGAAGGGTTGACCGAACTGCGCGACAAGTTGCCGCGATCGGTGGCGATCTGGGCCGGCGGCAGCGCGCCGGTGCTGCACCGCCGCCCGGTGCCCGGCGTGACCGCATTGGCGTCACTGGAGCAGATCGGCGACGAGGTGCAGCGCTGGCGGGCCGAGCGCAGCTGAGGCCCGGTCAAGCGCGTCGGCCGCATCGGGCCGGCGCCTTTGCGCGTACCAAGCGGCATGCCGGGTTTTCGTGACCGTGCTGTCACGACCGCCACCTACAATCGCGCCAGCTCAACCAGGGGCCACCATGCTTTACCCCGAACTCTTCAAGCAACTCGAATCGGTGCGCTGGAACATGGACAGGGACATTCCTTGGGCCGAGTTCGACGGTGCCCGCCTGTCCGACGAGCAGGCGCAGACGATCAAGATGAACGCCATCACCGAGTGGGCGGCGCTGCCGGCCACCGAGATGTTCCTGCGCGACAACAAGGACGACAGCGACTTCTCCGCGTTCATGAGCGTCTGGTTCTTCGAGGAGCAGAAGCACTCGCTCGTGTTGATGGAGTACCTGCGGCGCTTCCGGCCCGAGCTCGTGCCGACCGAGGCCGAACTGCACGAGGTGCGCTTCGAGTTCGATCCGGCGCCCGCGCTCGAGACGCTGATGCTGCACTTCTGCGGAGAGATCCGCCTCAACCACTGGTACCGCCGCGCTGCCGAATGGCACACCGAGCCGGTCATCAAGGCGATCTACGAGACGCTGGCCCGCGACGAGGCCCGTCACGGCGGCGCCTACCTGCGCTACATGAAGCGGGCGATGCAGAAGTTCGGCGACGAGGCCAAGGCCGCCTTCACCAAGGTCGGGGTGCTGATGGCCAGCGCGCGCCGCACCGCCCAGGCCTTGCACCCGACCAACCTGCACGTCAACACCAAGCTCTTCCCGCGCGACACCATCCAGTCGCGCCTGCCCAATCCCGAGTGGCTCGAGGCCTGGCTGGACAAGCAGATCCAGTTCGACGCGGTGTGGGAGAACAAGGTCGTCGAGCGCATTCTGCACAACCTCAGCCTCTTGATGGAGCGCAGCTTCGCCAGCGTGCAGGAGCTCAACCGCTACCGCAAGGAGCTGGCCCAGCAGCTGGCCGCGGCGGCGCAGGGTGGGCAGCAGCCCGGTGCCCAACCGGCCTGAGCCGGCGGGCGCCGCAGGTCAGACCGACTTCAGTGGGACCTGGTTGGCCTTGCGGTCGGCCGCAACGCGCTGTGCGCTCGGGCGCTGTTCGATCAGGCGCACGTAGGCCTTCCAGTCGATCCCCGCTTCGGCCACCAGGTCCTTGCCGTAGATCGCGCGCGTGGCCAGCGCGGCCAGCGGCAGGTGCACGTAGGCCGCACAGTCCGCCAGCGTGAACCGCTCGCCCGCCACGTAGGGCGCGAAGCGCGACAGCTGCTTCGTCGCAGCGATCGCCTTCTCGATCTGCGGCCGCACGCGCTCGAGGTACTTCTCCGGCAGCGGCGAGTTGAAGAAGGCCTGCGGGTAGAGCTGGCGCACCGACAGCTCCAGCTGCAGTTCCAGGAAGGTGTTGAGTTCGCGCACCTTCGCCGCCTCCCAGGGGTCGGCGGGCAGCAGCGGCGGCGTCGGGTGAGTGAGTTCGATCCAGTCGACGATGACCGCGCTCTCGGCGAGCGACCCCTGCGGCGTCTCCAGGTAAGGGATCTTGCCAAGCGGGGAGCGGGCCAGCACCTCGGCGCCGCCGCCGGTCTTCACGAGCTTCTCCTCGAAGGGGATGCCCTTCTCGAGCAGGACCAGCTTGACCTTGTTGTAGTAGTTGGACAGCGCAAAGCCGCACAGCGTGATCATCGAAAGCGTCTCCTTGTCGGGTGCCGCAGTCTAGAAGGCCGGAGGGCCCGCTGGCTGCCGCAGACGCGACAATGCGTGACATGGAGTGGCCGGCCTTCTACGACAAGCTCTGCCCGCGCGAGGCACTGGCGGCGCGGCTGGCGGCGCTGCTGCGGCCGCTGGTGTTCACCAACGGCGTGTTCGATCTGCTGCACCGCGGCCACGTCAGCTACCTCGCGCAGGCGCGTGCCCTCGGGGCGAGCCTGGTGATCGGCCTGAACAGCGACGCCTCGGCGCGCGGCCTCGGCAAGGGGCCGGACCGGCCGCTCAACGCGGAGGCCGACCGCGCCGTCGTGCTGGCGGCCCTCGAGAGCGTCAGCCTCGTCACGCTGTTCGACGAACCCACGCCGGTCGAGCTGCTGGGTCTCGTGCGCCCCGACATCTACGTGAAGGGTGGCGACTACGACATGGAGGCGTTGGCCGAGACCGCGCTGGTGCGCGGCTGGGGCGGTCGCTCGCTGGCGCTGCCCTTCGTCGACGGCTACTCGACCACCGCGCTGGTGGGGCGCATCCGCCGCTAGCGGCGTCGCCGACCCGGCAGCAGGCAGACCAGCGCCAACGCAGCCCCGGCCAGCGCGCCGCTCGCATGCGCCAGGGGCGCCACCGCGATGTCCCAGCCTGCGGGGTGCTGCAAGGGACCGCGCCACGGGGCTTCGGCCAGCAGCTTGACGACCAGCACGGCCGCGATCGACCCGCCGAGCAGGCGTTCGGCGCGCGCCGGGCGCAGCAGCAGGGCCGTGGCCGCCACCGCGACGCCGGCGTGCAGCACGCCCGACAAGCCGCCGTAGCGCGTCAGTTCAGGCATCGCCAGCAGGCCGAGTTGCGTGACCGGCCAGGCCAGCGCCCAGGCGATCGCGGCGCGCGCCGGCAGTCGGGCCGCCACGCCCAGCGCGACCACCAGGGCCGCACCGATCAGGTTGGCCAGCAGGTGCAGCGAGCTCAGGTGCACCCAGGCCGCGCTCCACCAGCGCCAAGGCTGATCCAGCCAGGTCGCGGGGTCCCACGACAGCGTGCGGGCGGCGGTCGCGTTGTCGAAGACCCCCAGGGCCGGCAGCGCGAGCACGGCGCCCACCGCGCACCAGGCGATGCTGCCGGGTCGGCGCGACTCAGCCGAAAACGGCACGGGTCAGTGCCTGCACCGCTGCCCGCTCGGCGCCGAAGGCTTGCGCGTCGAACTGCGTCGGCGCCTCGTCGAGCCGCGCGCGGTGCTGGGCACGGCGCAGCTCGCGGTAGGCGTCAGCGGCGGCGTTGCCGACCCCCGCAGGCAGCAGCGACAGCTGCTCGGCCAGCCGCAGCAGCGCGATGTTGCCGATGTCGTCGCGCAGGCCGGCGTGCCGCGCGCTGTGCGCCAGCACCAGGACCTGCACCGCGAACTCGACATCCATCATGCCGCCCTCGCCGTGCTTCACGTCGAACAGCAGTTGGCCGTCGCGGCGCGTTGCCGGGTGCGCCGCACGCACGCGCTCGCGCATCGCGCTCACTTCCTGGCGCAGCGCGGCCGGGTCGCGCACGGCGGCCAGCACGCCGCGGCGCGCCGCCTCGACGCGCGGCGCCAGCGCGGCGTCGCCCGCGCACCAGCGGGCCCGCGTGATGGCCTGATGCTCCCAGGTCCACGCGGTGTTGCTGCCGCGGCCGGCCTGGTAGCGCTCGAAGGCCGCGATCGAGGTCACGAGCAGGCCCGAGTTGCCGTTGGGTCGCAGCGCCGTGTCGATGTCGAACAGGTCGCCCGCGGCCGTGCGCAGGGTCAGCCAGGTGATCAGCTTGCGCACGAAGGCGGCGTAGACCTCGGCGGCCTTGTCGGGATCGGCCTCGTCGGCATCGTCGAACAGGAAGACCACGTCCAGGTCCGAGCCGTAGCCGAGCTCCTTGCCGCCAAGCTTGCCGTAGGCAACGACCGCGAGACGCGGTGACTCGCGGTGGCGCTGCTTCAGGTGCTGCCAGGCCCAGCGGATCGTGCAGTCCAGCATCGCGTCGGCCAGCGCCGACAGGTCGTCGGCCACCTGCTCCACCGTCAGCTGACCCTCGACGTCGCGCACCAGCGTGCGGAAGACCTCGGCATGGTGGGCGCGGCGCAGTGTGTCGAGCAGCGCCTCCTCGTCGGCCTGGCCGCCACGCGTCCAGGCGCTGTGGCGTTCGTTCAGGTCGCGCAGAAAGGCGACGCGGTCGAAGCGGCCCTGCAGCGCGCGGGCATCGGCCAGCTCGTCGATCACGCCCGGGTGGCGCATCAGGTAGCGCATCGGCCATTTGGCCAACCCCAGCAGGCGCAGCAAGCGGCCCAGCACCTCGGGGCGCTCCGCCAGCAGCGCGAGGTAGCTCTCGCGGCGCAGCAGCGGCTCGATCCAGTCGATGA
>CAZTTC010000118.1:0-9374 GCA_964616015.1 uncultured Methylibium sp.
ACAACCTCTCGCGGCTCAAGGCCGTCTGGCCCTACTTCTCCGACGCCCGCCGCGGTCTCGTGCTGGCCGGCGTCGGTGCCTCGATCGGTGCCGCGACCGAGCCCCTGCTCGCCGCCATGATGAAGCCGCTGCTCGACAGCGGCTTCAGCGGCAGTGGCCTGCCGCTGTGGGTGGTGCCAGTCGTCATCCTCGGCCTCTTTCTCGTGCGCGGCCTCGCCGGCTTCGTCGTCAACTACGCCCTGGCCTGGACCGCGAACCGCGGCACGCTGCGCATGCGCAACGCGATGTTCAGCCGCCTGCTGGACGCCGACCCCGGGCTCTTCAATCAGCAGTCGACCAGCAAGCTCATCAACTCCGTCGTCTACGAGGTCCAGAGCGGCTCGAACCTGCTGGTCAACGCCGTGCAGACGCTGATCAAGGACTCGCTGACCGCGGTCGCGCTGCTCGCCTACCTGGTCTGGATCAACTGGCAGCTCACGCTCTTCATCGCAGCGCTGTTCCCGGCGGTGGCCATCGTGATGCGCGTCTTCGGAAAGCGCATGCACGGCATCGCCGTCGCCAGCCAGCGCGCGACCGACGAGCTGGCCTACGTGGTCGAGGAGAACGTGCTGGCCTGGCGCATCGTGCGCCTGCACGGCGCGGCACCGGTCCAGGGCGAACGCTTCCGTCGCGCCAGCGACGGCCTGCGCCAGCTGATGCTCAAGGCCACCGTCGCGGCCTCGACCGTCACGCCGGTCACCCAGATGCTCGCGGCCGCAGCCCTGTCGGCGGTCATCACCGCGGCGCTGTGGCAGGCCAGCACCGGCGGCGCGACGGTCGGCGGCTTCGTCTCCTTCGTCACGGCGATGCTGATGCTGATCACGCCGCTCAAGCACCTGTCCGAGGTCGCGGGGCCGATCACGCGCGGCCTGGCGGCCGTGCAGCGCGGCATCACGCTGATCGAGGACACGCGCATCGAGAGCGGCGGCGGCCATGCGGTCAGCCGCGCCCGCGGCGAGCTGCGGCTGGAAGGCGTGAGCCTGCGCTACAGCGCCGACAAGCCGCCGGCCCTCGACGGCGTGACGCTCGCCGTGGCGGCCGGCGAGACGCTGGCGCTGGTCGGCCCGTCGGGCTCGGGCAAGAGCACGCTGGTCAACCTGCTGCCGCGCTTCCTGGAGCCGCAGTCCGGCCGCATCCTGCTCGACGGCGTCGCCCTGCCCGACTGGGACCTGCTGGCGTTGCGCCGCCAGTTCGCGCTGGTGAGCCAGGACGTGGTGCTGTTCAACGACAGCGTCGCGGCCAACGTGGCCCTGGGCTTCGACATCGACGTCGAGCGCGTCCGCGCGGCGCTGGCGGGCGCGAACCTGCTGGACTTCGCCGAAGGCCTGCCGCAGGGCATCGACAGCACGATCGGCCACAACGGCAGCCAGTTGTCGGGCGGCCAGCGCCAGCGGCTGGCGATCGCACGGGCCATCTACAAAGATGCTCCGGTGCTGATCCTCGACGAGGCGACCTCGGCGCTCGACTCCGAAAGCGAACGCCTGGTGCAGACCGCGCTGGAGCGCCTGATGGTCGGCCGCACCTCCGTCGTGATCGCACACCGGCTGTCCACCATCGAGGCCGCCGATCGCGTGGCCGTGCTCGATCACGGCCGCATCGTCGAACAGGGCTCGCACGCCGAGCTGCTGGCCCGGGGCGGCCTGTTCGCCCGGCTGCACGCGCTGCAGTTCAAGACCGACCTGGAGACCGCCGCATGAGCGCCCCTGCCGCCCCACCGATCAGCCGCTACCCGGTGCCCGAGCTCCAGGGCCTGCCCGACGACATCCGCCAGAAGATCCTCGCGGTGCAGGACAAGGCCGGTTTCGTGCCCAACGTCTTTTTCGGCTTCGCGCACCGGCCGGACGAGTTCCGCGCCTTCTTCGCTTACCACGACGCACTGCTGCTGCGCGAATCGGGCCTGAGCAAGGCCGAGAAGGAGATGATCATCGTCGCCACCAGCGGCGTGAACCGCTGCCTGTACTGCGTGGTGGCGCACGGCGCGATCCTGCGCGTTTACGAGAAGAAACCGCAGCTCGCGGACCAGCTGGCCACGAACCCGAAGAAGGCCGACCTGACGCCACGCCAGCACGCGATGATCGACTTTGCGCTGAAGGTCTGCAGCCAGGCGCAAGACGTGGACGACGACGACTTCGCGCGCCTGCGCGGCCACGGCTTCTCCGACGAGGACATCTGGGACATCGGCGCGATCACCGCGCTGTTCGGGCTGTCCAACCGCATGGCCAACCTGATCTCGCTGCGGCCGAACGACGAGTTCTATCTGATGGGGCGGCTGCCGAAGGCGCCGCGCTGAATCGCTCGTCGCATCCCGTCACTTGGAGTGAGGACCGCATGAACACCACCGCCCACCTCGACGGCGTCGTGCTCGAGACGAGCCCCTGCCCCAACGGCTGCGCGCCGGCCGACGAGCCGGTGCTGGAAGGCCAGGACCGCCTGCACGGGCTGCGCGGTCGCTTCCGCGTCGTGCGTTGCCGCCATTGCGGCCTGATGCGCACCGACCCGCGCCCGACCGCCCAGACCATCGGCGCCTACTACCCCAGCGACTACGGGCCGCACCACACCGTGGCGCCGGTCGTGAAGGTCAAGCCGCAGACCTGGCACCGGCGCTTCCGGGCCCGCCTGCAGCGCTGGCTCGGCAAGGACGTGCGCCGCCTGCCCGACATTCCCGCCGGCCATCTGGTCGAACTGGGTTGCGCGTCCGGGGCCTACCTCGCCGAGCAGCGCGCGCGCGGCTGGACCGTCGAGGGCATCGAGTTCTCCGACGAGGCCGCGCAGCGCGCGCGCGCTCTCGGGATCGCCGTGCAGACCGCGACGGCCGAGACCGCCGCCGCGCCGGAGCGTCCCGCCGACGTGGTCGCTGCGTGGATGGTGCTGGAGCACCTGCACCAGCCGGCCGCCGCCCTGCGCAAAGTGCGCGACTGGGTCAAGCCCGAGGGCTACCTCGTGGCCGCCGTGCCCGACGCCGGCGCGTTGGAGCGGCGCGTGTTCGGCGAGTACTGGTACGGCCTGCACCTGCCCAACCACCTCTACCACTACACGCCGGACAGCCTGCGCACCCTGCTGCGGCACAACGGCTGGGAGCTGATCCAGGTGCATTGGCAGCCCAACTGCAACAACCTGCTGAACAGCCTCGAGTGGATGAGCCAGGAGCGCGGCTGGCCGCGCCGGCTCGCGCTGGCGCGCTGGTTGAAGAACGCGCCGCGCGCCGCCAAGCTGCGCAAGCACCTGGGCTGGCTGCTCGGCATCACGCGGCAGAGCGGTCGCATGGAGTTCTGGGCCCGCCCGGCGTCGCGCGTCGATCGATGAAGATCCGCTGGTGGCCGCACACCGCGGATCCGCGAGTCGCCAGCTACCGGCTGCGCTGCTTGCAGATCGTCGCGTGGCTGAAGCGCCGCGGATTCGATGCCGCCCTGTACCGGCCCGACGCGGCCGAGCGGCCCGACCTGCTGGTCCTGTCCAAGCGCTACGACCCCGCCACGCTGGACCATGCGCTCGCGCTGCGGGAGGCCCGTGGCTGCCGGCTGCTGCTCGACCTGTGTGACAACCACCTGCACGTCGACAACGCCGAGCCGCGATTGCTGGCCCGCGCCGATGCGTTGAAGCGCGCCCTCCGGGCGGCGGACCAGATCGTCACGGCCTCCGCTGCGCTGGCCGAGGTGGTCCGCGAGGCCTGCCCGACGGCGGCGCGGATCGCCGTCATCGCCGATGCCGCCGAAGCCCCTTTCGAGCCCGTGGGCCTGGCCCGACTGCGCCACGGGCAGGCCGAACTGGCGCTGCGCGGACTCGCTGCCCGTCTGGTGCGCAACGGCACGCCCCGACCACGCCGGCTGCTGTGGTTCGGCAACCATGGCAGCGCCGGCGTCGAGGGCGGCATGGCCGACCTGCAACGCATCCGCGCCACCCTGGAGCCAGCGCACGCCGCGCAGGCGCTCAGCCTGACCGTGATCAGCAACGACCGGGCCAAACACGACCAGCTCATGCACGGCTGGCGGCTGCCCTCTCACTACCTGCCGTGGGACGCGCACAGCTTCTCGCGCGCGGCACGCCTGCACGGCGTCGCGCTGATCCCGGTCGGGCTCAATCCCTTCACCCGCTGCAAGACGAACAACCGCATGGCGACGGCCTTCCTGCACGGCCTGAACGTCGTCGCCGACGCGATCCCCAGCTATCAGGAGTTCGCGGGCTGCGCCGTGCTCGACGACTGGCCGCGCGGCCTCGGGTCCTACCTCGACGACGCGGCGCGGCGCGAGCGCGATCTCGTCGACGCGCAGGCGCTGCTGCGCGAGCGCTACAGTCTCGACCGCATCGCGACGCAGTGGCGCGCAGTGATCGAGGAAGCGGTCGCTGCCGGCCGCGCGCCGCACGGAGCCGATACGTGAAGAACTTCTTCGACTGGTTTCGCGAGCACCGCGACGGCCACCAGCCCTGGCTGATCCTCGGCAAGGGACCGTCCTTCGGCCGGCAGGAGGCCTTCGACCTGTCGGCCTACGCGACGCTGTCGCTCAACGACGTCGTCCGCACGCGGCCGGTCGACCTGGCCCACATGATCGACACCGAGGCGCTGGCGCGCTGCGGCGACCAGCTGGCCGCGAACGCCGGCATGCTGGTCATGCCCTGGTATCCGCACGTGCGCAACCAGGTCGGCGACAAGACCCTGGCGCAATGGGCGACCGAGCTGCCGGTGCTGCAGCAGCTCGAGTCCGAGGGCCGGCTGCTGTGGTACGACCTGAGCACGTCGAAGCAACGCCACGGGGACCAGCCGGTCGTCGAAGCCCGCAGCTTCAGCGCCGAGGCGGCGCTGCACCTGCTGGCGCTGGCCGGCGTCGGCGTGGTGCGCTCGCTGGGCGTGGACGGCGGCGCGTCGTACAGCAATGCCTTCGACCACCTCAAGCACAAGACCCTGCTGAACAACGGCCACGCCAGCTTCGACCTGCAGTTCGAGGGCTTCGCCCGCACCATCCTCGCCACGGGCGTCGACTACGCGCCGCTGGCCGAGGAGTCGCCGATCCGCGTCTACGTCGGCAGCCAGGAGGAGCAGATGCTCGCGGTGAAGGTGCTCGAGTACTCGATCCGCCGCCACGCCAGCATGACCGTCGAGGTGGTGCCGCTGCACGAAGGCGGCATCGACTTCCCCGTGCCGCGCGATCCGGCCAACCGGCCGCGCACGCCGTTCTCCTTCCTGCGCTTCACGATCCCGCAGCTGGCCGGCTACCGCGGCCGCGCGATCTACCTCGACTCGGACATGCTGGTGTTCCAGGACATCCGCAGGCTCTGGAACCTGCCATTCAACGGCGCCGAGCTGCTGGCCGCGTGCGAGGCCGACGCCACCAGCCGGCGCCCGCAGTTCAGCGTGATGCTGCTCGACTGCGAGCGCCTGCAGTGGACGCCGCAACAGGTGATCGACGCGCTCGACAGCGGCCGGCTCGACTACGCGCGCCTGATGTACGACATGGCGCTGGCCGACGACGTGCGCGCGACGATCCCCGCGACCTGGAACTCGCTCGAGCACTACGAGGCCGGCCGGACCGCCCTGCTGCACTACACCGACATGAACCGCCAGCCCTGGGTCTACCGCGGCAACCGCTGGGGCTCGCTGTGGTCGCAGGCGCTGAAGGACGCGATCGCGTCCGGCTTCATCGAGGCCGACGAGGTGCGCGAGCATGTGAGGCGCGGCTGGGTGCGGCCCTCGCTGCTGGCCGAGGTGGGCCTGGGCGACGGCGCGCCGCACTGGCTGCCCGGGGCCGGCGCCTGGCAGGACCGCCGCTTCGTGCCGCCCTACAAGCGCATGCCCGCCACAGCGTGAGCATGCCCACGGCCTCCGGCGACGACGCACCACGGGTGTCGGTGGCACTGTGCACCTACAACGGCGCCCGCTTCCTGCCCGAGCAGCTCGACTCCCTGCTGGCGCAGGACGAACGGGATCTCGAGCTCGTCGCTGCCGACGACGCCTCGACCGACGGCAGCTGGGAGCTGCTGCAGGCCTATGCACCGCGCTTCGCGCGCAGTCGGCTGATCCGCAACGAGCGCACCCTGGGCGTGCGCGCGAACTTCGGGCAGGTGCTGCGCGCCTGCCGCGGCGAGTGGATTGCGCCCTGCGACCAGGACGACCGCTGGCTGCCGTCCAAGCTGAGCCGCCTGCTGGCAGTGGCCCAGCCCGGCGACGGGCTCGTCTACTGCGACTCGGCGCTGGTCGATGCCCGGGGCCAGGCGCTCGGCCGGCGCGTGTCGCAGCGCTACCGCATGGTCGACGGCAGCGAGCCGCGCATGTTCGCGCTGTCCAACTGCGTGTCCGGCCACGCCATGCTGCTGCACCGCAGCCTGCTGGCGCGCGCCCTGCCGATCCCCGAGGGTGCCGCTCACGACTGGTGGCTCGCCTTCGTGGCGGCGTCGACCAGCCGGCTGCGCCATGTCGATGAAGCGCTGATCGAGTTTCGCCAGCACCAAGACAACGCATCGGGGTTTGCCGGCCAGCGTTCGGCGGCAGCGCGCGCGCGTGGTGCACGCGATCGCTACGAGGCCGAGACGCGCGCGCTCGAGGCCCTGGCCGACTTCGAGTCGCCGCACCGGCCCTTCTTCGTCGAGCTGCTCGGTCTGTGGCGCGAACGCGGCCGCAGGGCCTGGACGCCGGCGCTCGCCGCCTTCGTCTACCGCCACCGCGAGACCGTGTTCGCGATGAAGACCAGCGCGCCCGGCCACAAGGCGCGACACGCGCTCAAGTACCTGCGGGGGCTGCCGCCGGCGAGGGACTGATCGGGATCGGCGCGCCGCGCCGCCCGTCGAGGGCCGCGTCGACGACCTCCAGCACCCGGCGCGCGGCCAGGCCATCCAGGCAGTCGGCCCGGCTGTCGAGGTGACGCTCGCAGCCCTCCTGCAGGCACGGCACGCAGTCGCCCTCGCCCTGCAGCAGCCACACGTTGCCGACCTGCTGCAGCGGCGCCTTCTGCTCCCAGGGGCTCGCCGCACGGCCCGCCCAGCGCTGCGGCCAGGGCCCCCAGGCGACCGGGTGCGAAGGCCCGAACAGCGCGACCACGGGCGCGCCGGTGGCCGCGGCGAGGTGGGTGACAGACGTGTCGGGGCCGATGAAGACGGCGGCCTTCTCGATCAGCGGCGTCAGCGCCGCCAAGGGTAGGCGCCCGCTCAGATCATCGACCTGCGCGCGCTGCTGCTCGGTCAGTCCGTCGAGGATGCGTGCCGCCAGCGCGCGCTCCCCCGCCGAGGGGCCGCCACTGAGGCGCACCCGCAGACCGCGCCCGACGAGGTGCGCCAGCACGGCACGCCAGCCTTCGACCGTCCAGGCCTTGTAGCGGTAGAGCGGCGATGGGTGCACGACCGCATAGCCCGCAGCGTCCCAGTCCGCGCCCAGCGCGGCGACCAGGGCCGAGGTGTCGACCGGCCGAGGTGCGACCACCTCGGGCACGCGCGGGACCTCCAGCGCATCGGCCAACTGCAGGTACTGGTCGACCGCATGCACGCGCTTGCCGTCGAGCAGGCGCCAGGCGCTGCACAGCCGGCGCTTCCAGCCGGCGCCGGGTTCGGTCACGGGCGGCACCACGCTCACCAGCGTGTGCGATGCGAGCCATGCGTAAAGGAAGGGCCGGTCGTTGTAGAGCGTGCTGACGGCGAGCTCGTAGCGGCGCAGGATCCGTGCGGCCAGCCGCAGCGCATCGCCGAGGCGCGGTGACTCCGGCTGCACGATCAGCACGTCGATGTCCGGGTTGCCCTGCAGCGCGGCCGCCGACGAGGCATTGACCAGGACCTCGATGCGCGCCTGCGGCCAGGCGCGACGCAGGCTGCGGATCAGCGCCGTGCAGAGCAGCACATCGCCGAGACGGCGCAGGCAGACCACGAGCACGCGCCGGGGTGGACGGGAGGGCTTCATCGGCAGCGCGGTTCGCCGGGGTTCCACAGGGGCGCCGCAGTGTAAGCTGCTCCGCCCGCCGACGCCGACGCCTCGCCTCCTCATGCCGCCTCCACGACCCAGCGCCGATGCCATCACCGTCGTGCTGGTCACCTACAACAGCCGGCGCGTGCTGCCCGAGGTGCTGGGCTCGCTGCGCGCGCTGCCGCGGCTGGTGATCGTCGACAACGCCAGCAGCGACGGCAGCGCGGCGCTGGCCCGCACGCTGAGGCCCGATGCCGACGTGCTCGAGGCCGGCGCCAACCTCGGCTTCGGTCGCGCCAACAACCTCGCGCTGGACCGGGTACGGAGCGACTTCGCGCTGCTGCTCAATCCCGACTGCGTGCTGCAGCCCGGCGCCGTCGAGGCCCTGCTCGACGCCACGGTGCGCCACCCCGAGGCGGCGATCTGGGGCCCCAAGCTCTACGACGCGCCGGGCGTGCTGGGCCTGTGCTACCGGCCCGTCTTCTACGCCCCGCAGCCGCGCGAGCTGATCGATCCCGACGGCGACCTCTGCACCGACTTCCTGACCGGCGCCGCGATGTTGCTGAACCTGCGGCTGATGCGCGAGGTCGGCTTCTTCGACCCGTGGTTCTTCCTCTACTTCGAGGACGACGATCTGTGCCTGCGCGCGCGCCGCGCCGGCCACCCGCTGATGCTCATCCACGACGCGCAGGTCGTGCACCGCGTCAAGCAGTCCAGCGCGCCGTCGCTGCGCCTGAGCTACCGTCGTGCGCTGTGCATGACGCTGTCCAAGTTCTACATCCAGCGCAAGTACTTCGGCAGCGCGTCGAGCGCCGCGATGATCCTGCGCGTGGGCGTCGGCAGCCTGCTCGGCTTGCCCTTCCATGCCTTGAGCTTCCGGCCGGAACGCGTGGTGCGTCAGGCCGGCCGCCTGGTCGCCGCGGTCATCGCGCCGTGGCGGCTGCGCTCCGCGCACTGCCTGCCGGCGTCGGGCTGAACGCGCCGCTCAGAGCAGCACGATGTCGTACTGCTCCGGCGACAGGCTCGGTTCCGTCTGCAACGACACCGGCTTGCCGATGAAGTCCGACAGGCCGGCGAGGTGCTGGCTTTCCTCGTCGAGCAGCATCTCGACGACCGCGGCGCTGGCGACGATGCGGAACTCCTTGGGGTTGAACTGGCGCGCCTCGCGCAGGATCTCGCGCAGGATGTCGTAGCAGACGCTGCGCGGCGTCTTGACCTGGCCCTTGCCCTGGCAGGTCGGGCAGGGCTCGCACAGCAGGTGGGCCAGGCTCTCGCGCGTGCGCTTGCGCGTCATCTCGACCAACCCCAGCTGCGTGAAGCCGCTGACGGTGATCTTGGTGCGGTCGCGCGCCAGCTGCTTGCGCAGCTCGGCCAGCACCGCGTCCTGGTGCTCGTCGCGTGCCATGTCGATGAAGTCGATGATGATGATGCCGCCCAGGTTGCGCAGGCGCAGCTG
>CAZTTC010000119.1:0-9329 GCA_964616015.1 uncultured Methylibium sp.
AGCCTGGTAGCGCACTTGCATGGGGTGCAAGGGGTCGCGAGTTCGAATCCCGCCGTCCCGACCATCGATGAACGAAGGCCCGGCCGCTTGCGCGGTCGGGCCTTCTGCGTTGTGCGTGGCCGTGTGCGTGGCCGTGTGCGTTGCTGGCCCCCCGCCCTTCAAGGCGTGAGGAGCTGTCGGATCGACACGAGCTCGTCGCGCATCGCGGTCAGGGTCGGCGGCACGCTGACCCGGACGAGCGCCACGGCCGCCGCGCTCGGCACAGCAGCCGCGGCCTCCATGGCTTCTTCTTCGGACGCCTCCACCGGCACGCCGTCGTTGCCGACCTGCTGGGCCGCCTCGGCGGCCAGGGCCGCGCGCACGCCGGCCTCGGACAATCGGTTGCGGGCGCCGCTGATGGTGAAGCCCTGCTCGTAGAGGAGCTCGCGGATCCGCCGTATCAGCAGCACCTCGTGATGCTGGTAGTAGCGCCGGTTGCCCCGGCGCTTCATGGGCTTGAGCTGGGTGAACTCCTGCTCCCAATAGCGCAGCACATAGGGCTTGACCCCGCAGAGCTCACTGACCTCGCCGATCGTGAAGTAGCGCTTGGCGGGGATCGGCGGGAGCGCTTTTTCCATTGGAAATCAAGGCCCTATGACGTATTACCTCAGACTTTACTCGAAGTCGTCTCCCGCCGGTATGTCGCCTTGCACGATGCCCTTGAGTTTGTGGCTCGCATGAAACGTCACCACGTTGCGGGCCTTGATCGGGATGGCTTCGCCGGTTCGGGGATTGCGCCCGGGCCGGGGCGCCTTGCGCCGGATCTGGAAGTTGCCGAAGCCCGACAGCTTGACGTCATGGCCCTCCACCAACTGCCCGTGGATCAGCTCGAAGAAGGCCTCGACCATGTCCTTGGACTCCCGCTTGTTCAGGCCCAGGCGCTCGAACAGCAGGTCGGCGAGCTCGGCCTTGGTCAGGGTCGGCGTTTCCAGGCTGGGAAGGATCGCGCGGTCCATGTCGGTGTCCTTGGTGGAGGGAGTCAAGCGCGCAGCCGGGCGCCGAGACGCGTCGACAGGGCGTCGACCACGGCACGGACGGCGGCGTCGATGCGCTCGTCGGTCAGGGGGGTCTCGGCATCCAGCAGCTCCAGGCGGACCGCGAGGCTGCGCTCCTGTGGGGCCGGGTCACCGCCCGCTACCTTCGGGCGGTAGACGTCGAACAGCCGGGCTCCCCGCACGATGCCATCGGCAGGGGCGGTCGCGATGGCTTGCATCAAGGCCTCGTGGGTGACGCGATCGCCCACCACGACCGCCAGATCGCGAACCACGGCCTGCTGCCTCGCGACGGGGACGAAATCGGGCAACCGGCCCTCCAGCAGTGCTGCGGCTTCGAGTTCGAAGACGACCGGCGCCAACGGCAGGTCGTAGCCCTGACGCCAGCGCGGGTGCAGTTCACCGACCCAGCCGATGGGCTGGCCATCCAGCTCGATGCGGGCGCTGCGTCCGGGATGCAGCGCCGGGTGTTCGGCTGGCACGAAGCGCACCGGCCGGGATGTGAGCAGCGCCTCGACATCCCCCTTGACGTCGAAGAAGTCGACCAGCCGCTCGGCGGCGCCCCATTGCAGTTCATCGGCACCGCCATAGGCCAGGCCGGCCAGCCGCAGCGGTTGCCTCAGGCCGGCGACGCTGCCGTCCCCGTCCGGCGCATCGCGATCGCGGAGGAACACCCGGCCCAGCTCGAACACGCGCACGCGGGCCGCCTTGCGCGCAAGGTTGTGCCTCAGCACGCTGACCAGGCTGCCCAGCAGGCTGCTGCGCATCACCGCCAGCGGGGCCGCGATAGGGTTCAGCAGGCGGATCGGATCGGCATGGCCGGCCAGGTCATGCTCCCAGCGACCCTCGACGAAGCTGAAGTTGACCGTCTCCTGATAGTCGAGCGCGGCCATCGCCCTGCGCAGGGCGTGCGGGCCCCGCCGGGACTCGGCCGGCACGCGCGGCGTGACCGGTGCGTTGGGCGGCGTGTCGGGCAGCAGACCGTAGCCGACGATGCGGATCACTTCCTCGATCAGGTCTTCCTCGATCGCCAGGTCGAAGCGCCAGCTCGGCGGCGTGACGGTGACCGTGCCCGGCCCTTCGACGAAGGACAGGCCGAGGCGCGAGAACACGTCGACGCACTGCGCCTGCGTGATCGGCATGCCGATCACCTTGGCAGCGCGGGCAACGCGCAGCGTGACCGGCCGGCGCTCGGGCAGCTGCGCGGTCTGGTCGTCCATCGGCCCGGCCTCACCGCCGCAGATGTCCTGGATCAGGCGCGTGATGCGCTCGACGTGCTGGACGGTCGCGGCCGGATCGACGCCCCGCTCGAAGCGATGGCCGGCGTCGGTGCTGAAGTTGTAGCGGCGCGATCGGCCCGCCACGGCGTCGGGCCACCAGAACGCGGCCTCGACGTAGACATTGCGGGTGTCGTCGGACACCGCGGTGGCCTGGCCGCCCATGATCCCGGCCAGCGACTCGACCCGCTGCTGGCCGTCCAGCTCATCGGCAATCACGCCGACGGCGCCATCCACCGAGACCGTGTTCCCGTTTAGGAGCTCCAGCGACTCGCCCTCGCGTCCCCAGCGGACCACCAGGCCGCCGTGGATCTTGTCGAGGTCGAAAATGTGCGACGGCCGCCCGAACTCGAACATCACGTAGTTGGAGATGTCCACCAGGGGGTTCACCGATCGCTGGCCGCAGCGCGCCAGGCGTTCCACCATCCAGGACGGGGTGCGCGCCTTCGGGTTCACGCCGCGGACGACGCGACCCGAGAAGCGGCCGCACAGGTCCGTCGCCTCGATGCGGACAGGCAGCCGCGACGCGTGCGCGACCGACACCGGCGGGAACTGAGGGACCGCCAGCGGCGCACCAGTCAGCGCGCTGACTTCGCGCGCGATGCCATACACGCTCAGCGCGTGCGCCAGGTTGGGCGTGAGCTTGAGCGTGAACAGCGTGTCGTCGAGCTGCAGGTGATCGCGCAGCTGGGACCCGACCGGTGCGTCGTCATCGAGCACGAGCAGGCCGCCGTGATCGTCGGAGAGCTTGAGTTCGCGCGCCGAACAGAGCATGCCCTGGCTCTCGACGCCGCGCAGCTTGCCGAGCTGGATCATGAACGGGGCCCCGCCCTCCTCGGCCGGCGGCAACTCGGCGCCGACCAGGGCGCAAGGCACCTTCATCCCGGGCCGGACGTTCGGTGCGCCGCACACGATGGAAAGCGGCTCGCCCGTGCCGGCGTCGACGCGGCAGACCTTGAGCCGGTCGGCATTGGGGTGCTTCTCGACCGCGAGCACCTGGCTCACCACGACGCGCGTGAACGCGGGTGCAACCGGCCGCAGGTCCTCGACCTCGAGGCCAGCCATCGTCAGCGTGTCCGCCAGCTCGGCGGTGGAGATCGGAGGGCTGCAGAACTCGCGCAACCAGGATTCAGGGAACTGCATCGTCGATTCCGGGGCTCTACTTGAACTGGGTCAGGAAACGCAGGTCGCCATCGAAGAACAGCCTCAGGTCGCCGACACCGTAGCGCAGCATCGCGAGGCGATCGATCCCCGAACCGAATGCAAATCCGATGTAGCGCTCGGGATCGAGGCCCATGTTGCGGATCACCTGCGGGTGGACCTGTCCGGAGCCGGAGACCTCGAGCCAGCGACCCTTCAGCGGACCGCTGCCGAACATCATGTCGATCTCGGCACTCGGCTCGGTGAAAGGGAAGTAGCTCGGTCGAAAGCGGATCTGCAGGTCGTCGGTCTCGAAGAAGGCGCGGATGAAACGCAGGTAGACCGCCTTCAGGTCCTTGAAGCTGATGTTCTCGCCGACCCACAGGCCTTCGACCTGGTGGAACATCGGCGAATGCGTGGCGTCGCTGTCGACGCGGTAAGTGCGGCCCGGCGCGATGACGCGGATCTCTGGCATCTCCGGCTGGCCGGCGTACTTGCGCGCATGCGCCTGGGCGTAGCGGATCTGCATCGGCGAGGTGTGCGGACGCAGGTTCAGCGGCCGACCCTCGGCATCGTTCAAGTCGACGTAGAACGTGTCCTGCATCGACCGGGCCGGATGGTTCTCGGGGTTGTTGAGCGCGGTAAAGCTGTACCAGTCGGTCTCGATCTCGGGGCCATCGGCCACGTCGAAGCCCATCGAGCCGAAGATGGCTTCGATGCGCTCCATCGCCCGCGTTATCGGATGCAAGCCGCCGCTGCCGCGCCGACGCCCAGGCAGGCTGACATCGAGCGACTCGGCCTGCAGCTGCCGCGCCAGCTCGGCGTCGGCCAGCGCCTGGCGGCGCGTGCCCAGCAGGCTCTCGATCTCCTGCTTGGCGGCATTGATCTCGGCGCCACGCGCCTTCTTCTCGTCGACGGGCAGGCTGGCCAGCGCCTTCATCCGGGCCGTCAACTCGCCGGCCTTGCCGAGGAAGCGTGCCTTGGCGTCCTCGAGTTCCGCAGGCGTGCGGGCCTGCTCGAAAGCCTGTCCGGCTCGCTGAACCAGCTGGCTGAATGCTTCCATCGGAACCGTCTCGTGGTGTATCGGGTGCTGGAAAAAGCAAAGGGCCGACGCTCGCGCCTCGGCCCTTGCCACGTGCCGGGGCCTTGCGGCCCGCGACACGATCAAGCGAGCTGGGCCTTGGCCTTCTCGACGATGCTGCCGAAGGCAGCCGGATCGTTGACCGCCATGTCGGCCAGCACCTTGCGATCGATCTCGATCGAGGCCTTCTTGAGGCCCGCCATGAAGCGGCTGTAGGTCACGCCGAGGCTGCGCGCCGCTGCGTTGATGCGGGCGATCCACAGGCGACGGAAAACGCGCTTGCGATTGCGGCGGTCGCGGTAGGCGTACTGGCCGGCCTTCATCACCGCCTGCTTCGCGATGCGATAGACGTTCTTGCGGCGGCCGCGGAAGCCCTTGGCGAGCTCCAGGACCTTCTTGTGACGAGCGCGGGCGGTGACACCACGTTTGACGCGAGGCATGTCTTACTCCTTCTTCAAGATGTTCAGAGACCTGACGGACGCGGTGGCTCAGAGGCCCGCGAACGGCAGCATCTGGGCCATGTGCCCCATGTTGGTCTCATGCACGTTGGTCGCGCCGCGCAGGTGGCGCTTGTTCTTCGTGCTCTTCTTGGTGAGGATGTGGCGCTTGAACGCCTGGCCCCGCTTGACGGTGCCGCCCGGTCGCACGCGGAACCGCTTGGCCGCGCTCTTCTTGGTCTTCATCTTGGGCATGACTGCTCCTTCTTTGTTGTTCCCGTGAGGCGCCGCGAACCGATCGCGGACTTGGCTCAGGCCTCCGGGCACTTGCCAGCACTGCGGTGACCAGACCGCAACGCCGGAAACTCCGTTCACTTCTTCCTCTTCGGCCCCAGCACCATGATCATCTGGCGGCCTTCGAGCTTGGGCATGTTCTCGACCACCGAGACATCGGCCAGCTCGTCACGGATGCGCTCGAGCAGCCGCATGCCGATGTCCTGGTGCGTGATCTCGCGGCCCCGGAACCGCAAGGTGACCTTGCCCTTGTCGCCCTCCTCGAGGAAGCGACGCAGGTTGCGCATCTTGATCAGGTAATCGCCTTCGTCCGTGCCCGGGCGGAACTTCACTTCCTTGATGTCGATGACATGCTGCTTGGCCTTGGCCTCGGCCGCCTTCTTCTGCTCCGAGTACTTGAACTTGCCGTAATCCATCAACCGGCAGACCGGTGGGTCGGCCGTCGCAGCGATCTCGACCAGATCGACGTCAAGCTCACCAGCCATGCGCAAGGCTTCCTGGATGCTCACGATGCCGAGGGGCTCGTTCTCGGGGCCGTTGAGTCGCACTTCCGGGGCCATGATCTCCCGGTTCAGCCGGTGCTTGCGTTCGTCGTTCCGGGTTCGACGATCAAAGAAATTAGCGATGGTTTCGATCCTTCCGGGTCTTGCGACCTCTCACGTTCAACACACGCACGCCCGCGGTCGATGAGGAGCGGCAAACATCGCGCCGCATCACACCTTCCGGGTGATGTCACTAGCGATCTTCTGGGAGAAGGCTTCTAGAGGCATCACGCCGAGGTCCTGATTGCCTCGGGCGCGCACCGCAACAGATCCCGCCGCTTTCTCCTTGTCGCCAACGACGAGGATGTACGGGAGCTTCTGCATGGAATGCTCGCGGATTTTATACGTGATTTTCTCGTTGCGCAAATCAACGGTGGCTCTAACTCCTTGTTTTTGCAGCGTTTTCGCAATCTCTGCAGCGTAGGAGGCCTGTCCGTCGGTGATGTTGAGCACGGCCACCTGCGTCGGGGCCAGCCAGGCCGGCAAGGCGCCGGCGTGCTGCTCGATGAGGATGCCGATGAAGCGCTCGAGGCTGCCGACGATGGCCCGATGCAGCATCACCGGCCGCTGGCGCGAGCCGTCTTCGGCCACGTACTCGGCGTCCAGGCGCTCCGGGAGCGAGAAATCGACCTGCATCGTGCCGCACTGCCACTCGCGGCCAAGGGCATCCTTGAGCGTGTACTCAATCTTCGGCCCGTAGAAGGCCCCGTCTCCGGGCGAGATCGAGAACTGGCATCCCGACGCGCGCAGGCTCTCCATCAGGGCCGCCTCGGCCTTGTCCCAGCTCGCATCCGAGCCGATCCGGGCCGCAGGCCGGGTTGCCACCTTGTAGACGATGTCCTTGAACCCGAAGTCGGCATAGACCTTCTGCAGCAGTGCCGTGTAGGCGACGCACTCCGGCAGGATGTGCTCCTCCGTGCAGAAGATGTGGCCGTCGTCCTGCGTGAAGCCGCGCACCCGCATGATGCCGTGCAGGCCGCCGGTGGGTTCGTTGCGGTGGCACTGGCCGAACTCGCCGAAGCGCAGCGGCAGGTCGCGGTAGCTCTTGATGCCCTGCTTGTAGATCAGGATGTGGCCCGGGCAGTTCATCGGCTTGAGCGCGTAGTCACGCTTCTCCGACTCGGTGACGAACATGTTCTCGCGGTATTTGTCCCAGTGGCCGGTCTTCTCCCACAGGCCCTGGTCCAGGATCTGCGGGCCCTTGACCTCCAGGTAGCCGTTGTCGCGGTACACCTGCCGCATGTACTGCTCGACCTGCTGCCAGACCGTCCAGCCCTTGGGGTGCCAGAACACCAGGCCGGGCGCGTGCTCGTCGAGGTGGAACAGATCCAGCTCGCGGCCCAGCTTGCGGTGGTCGCGCTTCTCGGCCTCCTCCAGCCGCGTCAGGTAGGCCTGGAGATCGTCCTTCGTCGCCCACGCGGTGCCGTAGATGCGCGTCAGCATCTCGTTGCGGTGGTCGCCACGCCAGTAGGCACCGGCCACCTTCATCAGCTTGAAGTGCTTGAGTTTGCCGGTACTGGGCACGTGGGGGCCACGGCACAAGTCTTCAAAGCTGCCCTCACGGTAGAGGCTCACCTCTTCGTTCGTGGGGATGCTGGCAATGATCTCGGCCTTGTAATGCTCACCCAGGCCCTTGAAATAGGCCACGGCCTCGTCGCGCGGCAGCACGCGGCGCACAACCGGCTCGTCCTTGTTGGACAGCTCCGTCATCTTCTTTTCGATGGCGGCCAGGTCCTCCGGGGTAAAGGGGCGCTTGTACGAAAAGTCGTAGTAGAAGCCATTGTCGATGACCGGACCGATGGTGACCTGGGCGTCGGGGAACAACTCCTTGACGGCGTATGCCAGCAAGTGCGCAGTGGAATGGCGAATCACCTCCAGACCATCAGCGTCCTTGGCGGTGACGATGGCCAGGGCAGCATCGGCCTCGATGCAGTAGGACGTATCGACCAGCTTGCCATCTACCTTGCCTGCAAGTGCAGCCTTGGCCAAGCCGGAGCCAATGGAGGCAGCCACCTCGGCCACGGTGACTGGGCCAGGAAACTGACGTTGCGAGCCGTCTGGGAGCGTGATGTTCAACATGAGGGGGTCCAGAAAACAAAAACGCGGCTCTGGGCCGCGCTGTGAGAGGAAAAAGTACCGAGCAGGCGCGAACTGCCGCCCATCAATGGGCAGTGACAACCTCCAGGGTAGTTCGCGGTGTCATAACCGGATTGCCTTTCTCGCTCTTGTTGATCAGAAAGCAGGCATTTTCCCACAAAATGCCTGCACCTCACTCACTGTGGCTGGATCACGCCACAGGCCACTCGCCTGCCGGAGTTGCCTGCGGGCTGGGAGCGGTAGTCGTCTGGGTCGGCATGAACCACCACACTGCGCCCGACGATGCCGTCAGCGCCTGCGGCCAGATTCAACCCCTTGACCTCGGCCTTGTAGACAGCACGCCCCTGGGCGTCAGCAACCAGATTGGGCAAATCACCCACGTGACGCTCCGCATGTTGATGGTGCCCGTGCTTCATGCCATGTGGATTGAAGTGCCCTTTGGCGCTGGCGGCATCCGGCGCGCTGCAATCGCCACTTTCATGAACGTGAAAACCATGCTCACCGGGCGTCAGCCCTGTCACGTCCGCCTTGACCAGTGTTGAGTCACCAGCACGGTAGAAAGAAACCACGCCCTTGACCTGACTGCCAGATCTGCTTTCCAGAGTCGCCTGGGCCGCCGGCTTGGCAGGCATGATCCCGGCGCAGCCCGTAAACAGGGTGACAGCGACTGCTGCAACAACGGACATCTTGTAAACCATTGCAAGCTCCTTGGGGTTCATGAGGGGCAAACCCGCGCACACCTTGCGCCCGGGCGCTAGACAGCCAGACACACGATATCACCCCCAGCAATTCGCGTCACTCCCCTCTGTGGACGAAAAAAAGCCCGGGGATCGCCCGGGCTCTCGTCTCCTCGCCCCCGTTGAGGGGCTTGCGGATCAGTGGAACTGCTCTTCTTCGGTGGAGCCGGTCAGGGCTTTCACGCTGGAAGAACCGCCTTGGATAACCGTGGTCACGTCGTCGAAGTAACCCGCGCCCACTTCCTGCTGGTGGGACACAAAGGTGTAACCCTTCTCACGCGCTGCGAACTCGGGCTCTTGCACCATGTTCACGTAGTGCTTCATGCCTTCGCCGCGAGCGTATGCATGGGCGAACTGGAAGGTGTTGAACCAGTTGATATGGATACCGGCCAGCGTGATGAACTGGTACTTGTAGCCCAGCGCAGACAGTTCTTCCTGGAAGGATGCGATCTGGCTGTCGTTGAGGTTCTTCTTCCAGTTGAAGGACGGCGAGCAGTTGTAGCTCAGCAGCTTGCCCGGGTTGGCCTTCAGCACGGCCTGGGCGAACTCGCGGGCGAAGCCGAGGTCCGGCGTGCCGGTCTCGCACCACACCAGGTCGGCGTAGGGCGCGTAGGCGAGGCCGCGGCTGATCGCCTGCTCCAGACCGTTCTTGACGCGGTAGAAGCCTTCCGGCGTGCGCTCGCCGGTCAGGAA
>CAZTTC010000120.1:0-9271 GCA_964616015.1 uncultured Methylibium sp.
CCACCAGATCCGCAGCTACGTGCTCGACCAGAGCCGCATCAAGGACCTGCGCACCCATGTCGAGATCTCCAACACCCAGAAAGTGCTGGACGGTGACCTGGACGCCTTCATCGAGGCGAGCCTGAAGCAAGGCGTCTGACCCAGGCGCGATCACAAGACCGGAGACTTTCCATGCGTGAAGGCAATGCCCCCATCGTGCGGCGCGAGGACTACGCCGCGCCGGCCTACTGGATCCGCAACGTCGACCTGACGTTCGACCTCGATCCGGCCAAGACCCTGGTCATCAACCGCATGCAGCTCGAGCGCAACGCCGACGGCCCGGCCGAGCCGCTGCGGCTGGACGGCGAGGGCCTGAACCTGACGCGCGTGCTGGTCAACGGCGAAAGCGTCAGCTTCCGGGTCGAGGCCGACCAGCTGGTGCTCGACGCCGTCCAGGACCTGCCCGCAGGGCCGTTCGCGCTCGAGATCCGCAACACCTGCGCGCCCGAGAAGAACACGCAGCTGTCGGGCCTGTACACCTCGGGGGGCAGCTTCTTCACGCAATGCGAGGCGCAGGGCTTCCGCCGCATCACCTACTTCCTGGACCGGCCCGACGTGATGGCCGTCTACAAGGTCACGCTCAAGGGCGACGCCAAGAAGTTCCCGGTGCTGCTGTCCAATGGCAACCTCGTCGAGCAGGGCCCGCTGGACAACGGGCGCCACTACGCGACCTGGCACGACCCCCACCCCAAGCCCAGCTACCTGTTCGCGCTGGTGGCCGGGCAGCTGGTCGCCCGCGAGCAGAAGATCCGCAGCCGCGCCGGTCGCGACCACCTGCTGCAGGTCTACGTGCGCGCGGGCGATCTGGACAAGACCGAGCATGCGATGAACTCGCTGATCGCCTCGGTGGCCTGGGACGAGGCGCGCTTCGGCCTGCCGCTGGACCTGGAGCGCTTCATGATCGTCGCCGTCAGCGACTTCAACATGGGCGCGATGGAGAACAAGGGCCTGAACCTGTTCAACACCAAGTTCGTGCTGGCCAGCCCGGCGACCGCGACCGACGTCGACTTCGACGACATCGAGAGCGTCGTCGCCCACGAGTACTTCCACAACTGGACCGGCAACCGCGTGACCTGCCGCGACTGGTTCCAGCTGTCGCTGAAGGAAGGCCTGACGGTGTTCCGCGACCAGGAGTTCTCGATGGACATGGCGGGCGAGGCCTCGGCCCGCGCCGTCAAGCGCATCGAGAACGTGCGCCTGCTGCGCCAGGTGCAGTTCCCCGAGGACGCCGGCCCGATGGCGCACCCGGTGCGCCCCGACGCCTACCAGGCCATCGACAACTTCTACACCGCCACCGTCTACGAGAAGGGCGCCGAGGTCGTGCGCATGATGCACACGCTGGTCGGCCGCGAGGGCTTCGCGCGCGGCATGAAGCTCTACTTCGAGCGCCACGACGGCCAGGCCGTGACCTGCGACGACTTCGCCCAGGCCATCGCCGACGCCAACCCCGGCAGCGCGCTGGCGACCCGGCTCGACACCTTCAAGCGCTGGTACGCGCAGGCCGGCACGCCGCGCCTGAGCGCGCGCGGTCGCTACGACGCGCCGAGCCGCAGCTACACGCTCGAGCTGGCCCAGCACGGCCTGGCGACGCCCGGGCACGCTGAGAAGCAGCCCTGGGTGCTGCCGGTCGCGATGGGTCTGGTGGCCGCCGACGGCCGCGCACTGCCTCTGCAGCTCGAAGGCGAGGCCACCCCTGTCGGCACCGACCGCGTGCTGGTGCTGGACACCGCCCGCGAGTTCTACACCTTCGTCAACGTCGATGCCGAGCCGGTGCCGTCGCTGCTGCGCGGCTTCTCGGCGCCGGTGGTGCTGGAGGCTCACCTGACGGACGCGCAGCTGCTGACGCTGCTGGCACACGACAGCGATCCCTTCAACCGCTGGGAGGCCGGCCAGCAGCTGGCGCTGCAGCGGCTGCTGAGCGCGCTGCGCGCGGACGGCGAGCTGGTGCTCGACGCCCCCTTCGTCGACGCGATGCGCCGCCTGCTGCGCGACCCGTCGCTGGACGCCGCGTTCAAGAGCCTGGCGCTGACCCTGCCCAGCGAGACCTACGTCAGCGAACAGCTCGGCCAGGACATCGACCCGCAGCGCGTCCACGCGCTGCGCGAGTCGATGAAGCGGCAACTCGCACGGTCCCTGCGCGACGACTGGGCCTGGGCCTTCGAGGCCCACCAGCCCGCCGGCGGCTACACGCCCGACGCGCACAGCAGCGGCCAGCGCGCACTCGCCAACCTCGCGCTGGCGATGCTGGTCCTGGACGCCACGCACGGCGGCGACACCGTCTGGCCCGGCCGCGCCTACCAGCGCTTCAAGGACGCCGGCAACATGACCGATCGCTTCGGCGCGCTGTCCGCGCTGGCCAACGCCCATGCCGAGCTCGCGGCGCCGGCGCTGGAGCGCTTCCACGCGATGTTCCGCGGCGAGGCGCTTGTCATCGACAAGTGGTTCGCGCTGCAGGCCGGCGCGAGCGAACGGGACGGCCAGGTGTTCGCGCGCGCCCGGGCGCTGCTGGGCCACAAGGACTTCTCGCTGCGCAACCCGAACCGCGCGCGCAGCCTGCTGGCGATGCTGTGCCTCGGTAACCCCGCCGCCTTCCACCGCACCGACGCGGCCGGCTACGTGTTCTGGGCCGATCGCGTGATCGAGCTCGACGCGATCAATCCGCAGCTCGCGTCGCGCCTGGCGCGCGCGCTGGACCGCTGGCGCGTGCTGGCCGAGCCCTACCGCAGCGCGGCCCGCGAGGCCATTGCGCGCGTCGCCTCGCGCCCCGAGCTGTCGGACGACACGCGCGAGATCGTCACGCGCGCCCTGCAGGATTAGGCCGTTCGCACTGAGCCTGTCGAAGTGCCCCACCCCACCCCGGAGAGCCTCACCCATGCCCAGCAAGAAGAAGAATGCCTTCTACGCCCAGTCGGGCGGCGTGACCGCCGTCATCAATGCCTCGGCCTGCGGCGTGATCGAGACCGCACGCAAGCACAAGGACCGCATCGGCAAGGTCTACGCCGGCCGCAACGGCATCATCGGCGCGCTGACCGAGGACCTGATCGACACCGGCAAGGAGTCGGCGTCGGCCATCGCCGCGCTGCGCAGCACGCCGTCGGGGGCCTTCGGATCCTGCCGCTACAAGCTCAAGTCGCTCGAGGCCAACCAGCGCGAGTACCAGCGCCTGATCGAGGTCTTCAGGGCGCACGACATCGGCTACTTCTTCTACAACGGCGGCGGCGACTCGGCCGACACCTGCTACAAGGTCAGCCAGCTCTCCGAGGCGATGGGCTACCCCATCCAGGCCATCCACGTGCCCAAGACCGTGGACAACGACCTGCCGATCACCGACTGCTGCCCGGGCTTCGGTTCGGTCGCCAAGTACATCGCGGTGTCGACGCTTGAGGCCAGCTTCGACGTGCGCTCGATGGCGCTGACCTCGACCAAGGTCTTCGTCATCGAGGTCATGGGCCGGCACGCCGGCTGGATCGCCGCGGCCGGCGGGCTGGTCGAGGACCACGGCATCCCGGTCGTCGTGCTGTTCCCCGAGATCGAGTTCGACGAGAAGAAGTTCATCGCCCGCGTCGACACGCTGGTCAAGCAGCACGGCTACTGCTCGGTGGTGGTGTCCGAGGGCTGCCACTATCCCGACGGGCGCTTCCTGGCCGAGCAGGGCAGCCGGGACGCCTTCGGCCACGCGCAGCTGGGCGGCGCCGCGCCGGTGGTCGCCAACATGGTCAAGCAGGCGCTCGGCCACAAGTTCCACTGGGCGGTGGCCGACTACCTGCAGCGCGCGGCGCGCCACGTCGCGTCCAGGACCGACGTCAAGCAGGCCTACGAACTGGGCAAGAAGGCCGTCGAGCTGGCGCTCAAGGGCGAGAACGCGGTCATGCCGACCGTGGACCGCCTGTCCGACGCGCCCTACAAGTACCGCATCGGCGTCGCGCCGCTGTCCAAGGTCGCCAACGTCGAGAAGTTCATGCCGCGCGACTTCATCACCCAGGACGGCTTCGGCATCACCGACAAGTGCAAGCGCTACCTGCGCCCACTGATCCAGGGCGAGGACTACCCGAAGTACGGCCGCGACGGCCTGCCGGTGTATGCGACGCTGAAGAACGTGGCCGTGCCGAAGAAGCTGCCTTCGTTCTCGATCACCTGACGCGCGACCGGGCCGGCGACCCCGGCCCGCAGCCGATCGGCGGCTATACTGCGCGCCTCGCCGGTGTAGCTCAGTTGGTAGAGCAGCGCATTCGTAATGCGAAGGTCGGGAGTTCGACTCTCTTCACCGGCACCATCTCCCTCCCGTCGTTCACAGCAGCTCGCGCACCAGCGCCAGCATCCGCCGCCGCATCGCGGCGTCCGGCAGGCGCCCGCGGCCGGCGGCCATGTTCTGCAGCATGTGCGCCGGCTTGCTGGTCGCCGGGATCGCGCAGGTCACGGCCGGATGGCCGATCACCCACTTCAGCAGGAACGCGGGCCAGTGCTCGCAGTCGATCTCGCGCGCCCAGGGCGGCAGCGGCTTGGCGGCCAGGCGGTCGGGCAGCAGGCCGGCATCGAAGGGCCGGTTGATCACCACGGCCAGGCCGCGCGCCGCGGCTTCGTCGAGCACCGGCTCGGCGCTGGTGTCGGCCAGGTTGTAGGTGATCTGGATCGCATCGAGCGGCTCGCGCCGCATCAGCGCCAGCATCTCGTCGTGCCGGCGGCCGTGCGAGGTGGTGATGCCGATGTAGCGGACCTCGCCACGCTCACGCGCCGCGCGCAGCGTCTTCAGGTGGCCGTCGGTGTTGAGCAGGTTGTGCACCTGCTGCAGGTCCAGGCGCGGCAGCTTCCACAGCGCCAGCGAGTCGGCATGCTGGCGTCGGCCGGTCGCGTCGAACGGTGTCCAGACCTTGGTCGCGGCGAACAGCGGGCCGCTGCGGCCGCCGGGTCCGCGCACGCGCGCCAGCAGCTCGCCGAGGACCTTCTCGGCGCGGCCGTACATCGGCGACGAGTCGATGACGCCGCCGCCCGCGTCGAAGAAGGCCTGCAGCACGCGCTCGCGCTGCGCCGTCTCGGCCGGCGCACCCCCGATGTCGAAGGTGAGCCAGCTGCCCATGCCGATCGCGGGAATGCGTTCGCCGCTGCGCGGGATCGCGCGCAGGATGGGCGCTGCGACCTGTGCGCCCGCACCGGGCCACGCCAGCGCCGCCGAAGCGGCAAACGACGAGCCGACGAAGCGCCTGCGGTCCATGGCCGGCAGCTTAGCGCCGGCCGCGAACTCCGGTCGCGGCCACGGTCATGGGTGCGGTCAGGGGCACGGTCATGGGCACGTTCACGGGAACAGCAGCCGCACCAGCCCCAGGCTCAGCGCCGGAAAGGCCAGCAGCAGCAGGACGCGCAGCACGTCGCTGGCCAGGAAGGGCAGCACGCCCCGGTAGGTCTCGCCCATGGGCACGTCCTTGGCGATGCTGTTCACGACATAGACGTTGAGGCCGACCGGCGGCGCGATGAGCCCGATCTCGACCACCATCAGGACGAGGATGCCGAACCAGATCGCCTTCTCCTGCGGTCCCAGTCCCCACAGGTCCAGGCCCATGACGGCCGGGAACAGCACGGGGATGGTCAGCAGGATCATCGACAGCTCGTCCATCACGCAGCCGAGGATCACGTAGAACACCAGCACCGCGCCGACGATGGCGAGCGGCGCGACGTGCAGCGTGCCGACCCACTCGGCCAGCCGGGCCGGCATCTGCGTCAGCGTCAGCGCGGCGTTGATCATGTCGGCGCCGAGGAAGATCATGAAGACCATCGCCGAGGTCTCGGCCGCGCCCAGGAAGCTGCGCTTGATGCCGTCGGCGCCGAGTTCGCGTCCCGCCACGCCGGCCGCGAAGGTGCCGAGCGCGCCGACCGCAGCCCCCTCGGTCGGCGTGAACACGCCGCCGTAGATGCCGCCGAAGACGACGACGAAGATCAGCGCGATCGGCCACACGCCCAGCAGCGCCCGCCAGCGCACCGGCCAGGGCAGCGGCTCGGCCGGCGTCGCCAGGCCGGGACGGAAGCGGCAGTAGAGCGCGATCACCACGAGATAGCCGCACATCGCCAGCAGGCCCGGCAGCAGGGCCGCGGCAAACAGCTTGGCGATGTTCTGCTCGGTCAGGATCGCGTACACCACCAGCGGCACCGACGGCGGGATCAGGATGCCCAGCGTGCCCCCGGTGGCCAGCACGGCGGTCGACAGGCGACCGTGGTAGCCGTGCGCCTTCATCTCGGGGTAGGCGACCTGCGCGATCGTCGCCGAGGTCGCGACCGAGGAGCCGCACACCGCGCCGAAGGCCGCCGCGGCCAGCACCGCCGCCATCGCCAGGCCGCCGCGCACGTGGCCGACGAAGGCCGCCGCGGCCTGGAACAGCGCCTTGCTGAGCCCGCCCTGGGTCGCGAACTGCCCCATCAGCAGGAACAGCGGGATCACCGACAGGTCGTAGACCGACAGCCGCGCGACGGCCGAGCCCTTGAGCATGTTCAGCAGCGCCAGGTCGTGGGTCAGCGCCCAGTAGCCGACCGCGCCGGGAATGAACATCGCCGCGGCGATGGGCACCCGCACGGCCATCAGCACCAGCATCGCACCGAACATCGACACACCGGCCAGCGTGCCGCTGCTCATGCGGACGTGCGCCCCGAGAAGTGCGCCGCCGCCTGCACCAGCGCGATCAGCATCGCCAGTGCGAAGCCCGGCGCCAGCACGGCGTAGCTGATCCACATCGGCAGGTCGAGGATCATGGTCGTCTCGCCGGCGCCGCGGACCGACACGGCGCCAACCGCCGTGCGCCAGGCCAGCAGGCCCATCATCACGGCGACCAGCAGGCAGCCCAGGCCGTCGAGCCGCCGCAGCGTGCGCGGCGAGGCCTTCTGGGTGAAGAAGTCGACGATGATGTTGCCGCCGTGCAGCTGGCACCACGGCAGGCACAGCGAGATGCACAGCGCGACGCCGAACTGCGTCAGCTCCACGTCGCCGGAGATCGGCCGCGACGCCAGCGAGCGGCCGCCGATGCTGGCCACCGTGAGCAGCGCCACCGCGCAGCCGACCGCACCGCCCAGCAGCGCGAAGGCCGCCGCGATGCGGCCCAGGACCTTCACTTGGCGTGCTTCTGCAGCAGCAGGCGCGCGTCCTGCAGCATCTGCCTGCCGGGCAGGCCGGCCTTGTCCATGTTGGCGACCCACTCGTCGTAGAGCGGCGCCGAGGCCTTGACCCACAGGTCGGTCTCGGCCGAAGGCAGCGTGTAGAAGGTATTGTTGCGATCGACCGCGGGCTTGCGGCCCACCGCCTGACTCTCGTCCCAGATCTTGCCGGCCTGGGCCGACAGCCCGGCACCGCTGTGCTTGTCGATGATGGCCTTCAGATCGGCAGGCAGGCCGTCGTAGCGGGCCGGGTTCATCGCGAGGATGAAGGTCGCCGAATACAGCGCCGGGTGCTTGTCGTCGGTCTCGGTGTGGTACTTGACCATCTCGTGCAGCTTCACCGACGGGATCACCTCCCAGGGCAGCAGGAAGCCGTCGATCACGCCCTTGCTGACCGCCTCGGGCACGGCCGGCAGCGGCATCGCGACCGGCGTCGCGCCCAGCGCAGCGAGCAGCTTGTTGGTCATGCGCGTGGGGGCGCGCAGCTTCATGCCCTTCAGATCGGCCAGGGTCTTGACCTGCTTGTCGCGCGTGTGGAGATAGCCCTCGTCGTGCACGCTGAACATCAGCGGCTTGATGCCGGTGAACTCCTTCGTGCCGTACTTGAGGTAGTAGTCCCAGCTGGCCTTGGCGGCGGCCTCGGCCGAGTTGGTCAGGAAGGGCAGCTCGAAGACCTCCATCACCGGAAAGCGCCCCGCGGTGTAGCCCGGCAGGGTGAAGACGATATCGACCACGCCGTCCTTGGCCTGGTCGATCAGCTGGCTGGGCGTGCCGCCCAGCTGCATCGCCGGGAACACCTGGCACTTCATGCGGCCGCCCGAGTCGGCGGCGATGCGATCGCACCAGGGCGCGAGGATCTTCGTCGGCGGCATCGCCTGCGGCGGCCAGAAGTGATGGACCTTCAGGGTCACGTCCTGGGCGAAGGCGGCGCCGGCCAGCAGCGCCAGGGCAAGAGCGGCGCAGCAGCGCCGCAGGGCGATCAGGTTCATCGGCGGTCTCCGTCGGAGGGCGCACGGCCCCCGGCCGTCGCGCTAGGGCGATGATGGCAGCGGGCTCGCGCGGCCGGCGACGGGGTTTTCACCCCGGCCGCGGGTGCTGTGCGATCGCCGCGCGTGCCGTGCGGTCGGCGCGTCGCCCGCCGCCGTTCAGGCGGCGGGTGCGGCCTGCCGCTGCGCGCCCAGTCGCTCGGTCAGGCGCTGCACGTTGGTGGTGGAGATCAGGTGCGCGTGCAGCAGCCCCAGGACACCGTGGCGCAGCAGCTCGACGGCCACGGGCTCCGGCAGGTCCTTCAGCTTCGCCTCGTCGATCACCTGCACGCCATCGGCGCTGAGCTTGCTGCCGTCGCCCAGCGTGACGTCGATCTGCACCGCCTTCAGCAGGTCCAGCTCGACGATCCGTGCGCACAGCGTGCGCGTGCGTTGCAGGTCCTGCTCGAAGGCGTCCAGGAACTGCAGCGTCTCCTGCAGGAAGGGCGTCGCTTCGCCGTCGTCCTGGATCAGGCGCTCGCCCTCGGTGTCGTTGAAGGCCTCGCAGGCGGCATCGACGATCACCGCTGGGCGGCCCTCGCCGTCGCTGGCATAGGCGAAGGGGTAGCGACGCACGAAGGCCGGCACGTAGCGCGCGTCCCAGCGGCCGTCGGCGTCGACGAACAGGTTCTCCTGCGCGCGCAGGCCCAACAGCGCGACGGCATGGACCTCCAGCGGCTCCGGCGTGCCCGGGGCGCGCGCCGGCACGAAACCGATCACGTATTCCTTGGCGACGTCGGCGAACTCGCTGGCGGTGACGAGGCAGGCGTTCATCTGCGCCGCCGCCCGCGATCCGGCGATCCGCTTCAGGCGCTTGCCGCGGTGCAGCTGGCGATCCAGCGCCACGGGTTGGCGATACAGGGCAGTGAAACTCATGCGTCCATTCCGGGAAGGGAGCCGGTGAGGGTCTCGGGATCGTCAAGCCGGCTCACCAGCACCTTGTCGACCCGCTTGCCGTCGAGGTCGACGACTTCGAAACGCCAGCCGCCCCATTCCACCACGTCGGCGGTCTGCGGCAGCCGTCCCAGCAGCAGCATGGTCATGCCGGCCAGGGTGTTGTAGCGGCCCCGGTC
>CAZTTC010000121.1:0-9214 GCA_964616015.1 uncultured Methylibium sp.
CGCTTGATGAACCAGTGCATCGTGCGCGTCGTCAGCACGAAGATGCTGTCCAGGCCCTGGGCCTTGGCGCGCTGCTCGACGCGCTTGAGGATGCGCTCGCCGTCGCCCTGGCCCTGCACGTGCTGGCTGACGGTCAGCGCTGCCATCTCGCCGGTGCGAGCCTCGGGGTAGGGGTAGAGCGCCGCGCAGCCGAAGATCACGCCGTCGTGCTCGATCACGGTGTAGTGGCCGATGTCGCGCTCGATCTCGGTGCGGTCGCGCTTGACCAGCGTGCCGTCGCGCTCGAAGGGCTCGATCAGCTGCAGGATGCCGCCGATGTCGTCGGAGCTGGCTTCGCGCAGGCTCTCGAGCTTCTCGTCGACCACCATGGTGCCGATGCCGTCGTGGGTGTAGACCTCGGTCAGCAAGGCGCCGTCCACCGCGAAGGGCAGGATGTGCGAGCGCTCGACACCGCTTTCGCAGGCCTTGATGCAGTGGCGCAGGTAGAAGGCCGTGTCGGTGGGCTGGGTCGGGCCGGGCAAGGCCGCGAGCAGGCGCTTGGCGTCGGCCAGCGCGAGCTCGGTGTCGATGGGGCTCTCCGGGTCGCCGGGGGTCTCGCGGATGCCCGGCACCTCGGTCAGGAACATCAGCTTGTCGGCTTGCAGCGCGATCGCGGTGCTGGTCGCGACGTCCTCCATCGTCAGGTTGAAGGCCTCGCCGGTCGGCGAGAAGCCGAAGGGCGACAGCAGCACCACCGCGCCGATGTCGATCGCCTTGCGGATGGCCGCGGCGTCGACCTTGCGCACCAGGCCACTCTGCATGAAGTCCACGCCGTCGACGATGCCCACCGGCCGCGCGGTCAGGAAGTTGCCCGACACCACGCGCACCGTCGCATTGGCCATCGGCGTGTTGGGCAGGCCCTGCGAGAACGCCGCCTCGATCTCGAAGCGCAGCTGGCCCGCGGCCTCTTGCGCGCAGTCGAGTGCCACCGCGTCGGTGATGCGCAGTCCGTGGCTGAAGCGCTCGGGGTGGCCCTTGGCGCGCAGCTGCTCGCTCACCTGGGGCCGGAAGCCATGCACCAGCACCAGCTTGATGCCCATCGCATGCAGGATCGCCATGTCCTGCACGAACTGGCTGAGCTTGCCGGCCGCGATCAGCTCGCCCGCGATCGCCACCACGAAGGTCTTGCCGCGGTAGGCGTGGATGTAGGGCGCGACCGAGCGGAACCAGGGGACGAAGGTGTGGGGAAAGACGAGATCCATGCGGGTGTCCGAGGCTGCCGGGATTGTGCCGCACGGGGCGCCGTGCTCGAGCCGATCCGCTGCGCGCCACCGACGCCGTGACCGCGGGGCGGGCCGGATAATGCGGGCCTCGTGAGTTCGCCTTCTCCCGCTGCCGCCCCCCGGCCGCTGCCTCCCATCACCTTCCCCGAATCGCTGCCGGTCTCGGCGCGGCGCGACGAGATTGCGCGCGCCGTGCAGGCCCACCAGGTGGTGATCGTCTGCGGCGAGACCGGCTCGGGCAAGACGACGCAACTGCCCAAGCTGATGCTGGCGCTGGGGCGTGGCAAAGCCAAAGCGGTCGCAGGCCGCGTTCCAGGGAACGCGAAGCCGGGTCAACGGCCGCAGCTGATCGGCCACACCCAGCCGCGCCGCATCGCCGCGAGCTCGGTCGCCAAGCGCATCGCCGAAGAGCTGAACACGCCGCTCGGCGAGGTGGTGGGCTACAAGGTGCGCTTCCAGGACCGGCTCACGCCGAACGCCTCGGTCAAGCTGATGACCGACGGCATCCTGCTCGCCGAGACCCAGACCGACCCGCAGCTGTTGGCCTACGACACGATCATCGTGGACGAGGCGCATGAGCGCAGCCTGAACATCGACTTCCTGCTGGGCCACCTGAAGCAGATCCTGCCGCGGCGGCCCGACCTGAAGGTGATCGTGACCTCGGCGACCATCGACGCCGATCGCTTCGCGCGGCACTTCGAGAGCGCGCAGGGCCCGGCGCCGGTGATCCAGGTCAGCGGGCGACTGTTTCCGGTCGAGCAGCGCTGGCGGCCGTTCGAGGAGTCGCGTGAACACGATCTCAACGACGCCATCGCCGACGCCGTCGACGAGCTGTGGCGCGAAGGCAGCGGCGACGTGCTGGTCTTCCTGCCCGGCGAGCGCGAGATCCGCGAGGCCGCCGACCACCTGCGCAAGCACCTGCTGCAGGATGCGAACAAGCGACACCGCGGTGGCCCGCAGCCCGACATCCTGCCGCTGTTCGCGCGGCTGTCGCAGGAGGAGCAGGACCGCGTGTTCCAGACCGCGTCCGAACGAAACGCGGGCCGCCGCATCGTGCTGGCGACCAACGTCGCCGAGACCTCGCTGACGGTGCCGGGCATCCGCTACGTCGTCGACGCCGGCACTGCGCGCGTCAAGCGCTACAGCTACCGCAACAAGGTCGAACAGCTGCAGGTCGAGCCCATCAGCCAGGCCGCGGCCAACCAGCGCGCGGGCCGCTGCGGGCGCGTGGCCGACGGCATCTGCATCCGGCTCTACGACGAGAAGGACTACGCAGCGCGTCCGCGCTTCACCGACCCCGAGATCCTGCGCAGCTCGCTGGCCGGCGTGATCCTGCGCATGAAGGCGCTGGGCCTGGGCACGGTGGAGCAGTTCCCGTTTCTCGAGCCGCCGCCCAACAAGGCCATCGCCGACGGCTATGCGCTGCTCAACGAACTGGGTGCGACCGACGACGACAACGAGCTGACGCCCATCGGCCACGAGCTCGCGAAGCTGCCGCTGGATCCGCGCGTCGGCCGCATGATCCTCGCCGCGCGCGACCGCCAGGCGCTCGCCGAGGTGCTGGTCATCGCCAGCGCGCTGAGCGTGCAGGACGTCCGCGACCGCCCGCTTGAACAGCAGCAGGCCGCCGACCAAAAGCACAAGCTCTTCGACGACGAGAAGTCGGAGTTCATGGGCTACCTGAAGCTGTGGCGTTGGATCGAAGAAGGCCGGGGTCACGCGGCCTCCGTTCGCCCTGAGCCTGTCGAAGGACCAGTGCGAGGGCGCGAGAGGGCTTCGACCAGCTCAGCCCAAACGGCCTCGGGAGCGGCGGCGCCGCCCCACAAGCTCAGCCACCGTCAGCAGGAGCAGCGCCTGCGCGAGCACTTTGTCAGCCCGCGCCGCGTGCGCGAGTGGCGCGACATCCACTCGCAACTGCACACCGTGGTCGCCGAGCATGGCTGGCGATTGAACGGCAGCCCCGCGACCTACGAGCAGGTGCACCTCGCGATGCTGGCGGGCCTGCTCGGCAACGTCGGTTGCCGAGCCGACGCCGGGCCGTCCCAAGTCGGCTCGCCCCCTCGGGGGGCTGGGGGTCGTCCCGGTCGCGAGGACGAGGACTGGTACCTCGGCGCGCGCGGCATCAAGTTCTGGCGCCACCCGGGCGCGCACCTGAGCAAGAAGCCCGGCCGCTGGCTGATCGCGGCCGAGCTGGTCGAGACCACGCGCCTGTTCGGCCGTGCGCTCGCGGCGATCGAGCCGCAGTGGATCCCCGGCGTGGCCGGCCATTTGCTGAAGAAGCAGCTGCTCGAGCCGCACTGGGAGAAGAAGGCCGCCGAGGTCGTCGCGCTGGAGCGCGCCACGCTCTACGGCATCGTCGTCTACAACAACAAACGCGTGAACTTCGGCAACGTCGATCCAGTGGCCGCGCGCCAGATCTTCATCCGCGAGGCGCTGGTGGGCGGTGAATGGGACACCAAGCTGCCCTTCGTGGCCCACAACGCCAAATTGATCGCGCAGGTCGAGGAGCTGGAGCACAAGTCGCGCCGCCAGGACGTGCTGGTCGACGAGGAGCTGATCCACGCCTTCTACGACCAGCAACTGCCCAAGGACGTGCACTCCGGCGCGAGCCTGGAGCGCTGGTACCGCGACGAGGTCAAGCGCCAACCGAAGCTGCTGATGCTCAGCAAGGACGAGCTGATGCGCCACGAGGCGGCGGGTATCACGACCGCGGCCTTCCCGAAGACCATCCGCCTGGGCGGCATCGACTGCGCGGTGACTTATCTGCACGAGCCCGGCGATGCGAAGGACGGCCTGACCGTCACCGTGCCCATCTACGCGCTCAACCAGGTCAACGACGAACGCTGCGAGTGGCTGGTGCCCGGTCTCTTGCGCGACAAGGTGCTCGCGCTGGTCAAGAGCCTGCACCAGCGCCCGCGCTCGCGTCTGGTGCCGCTGCCCGACTGCGCGGCCGAGTTCTGCGAGCTGACGCCGTTCGCGCAGGGCTCACTGGTGGATGCGCTGCTGAAGGCCGTGCGCGAGCGCACGCAGGTCGCGGTGCAGCGCAACGACTTCAAGCTCGAGACTTTGCAGCCGCACCTGTTCATGAACTTCCGCGTCGTCGACGAGCACGGCCGGCAGCTCGGCATGGGCCGGCACCTGCCGACGTTGAAGGCCGAGCTGGGCGCGCAGGCGAGGTCGGCCTTCCAGGCGCTGGCGGCGCTGAAGCTGGGGGGGTCGGAGGCACCCTCACCCCAGCCCTCTCCCGCACGCGGGAGAGGTGGCAATGCGGAGCCGCCGGACTTGCTCCCTCTCCCTCTGGGAGAGGGCAGGGGTGAGGGCAAGCCGGCCCAGCCCTACACCGCCTGGACCTTCGGCGAACTCCCCGAGCTGATGGAGATCCGGCGCGGCGCGCAGAGCCTGGTCGGCTTCCCGGCACTGATCGACAAGGGCGCGCACGTCGAGATCGAGGTCTTCGACGAGCCCGGCGTTGCCGCCGCGAAGCACCGCATCGGCCTGCGGCGGCTGGTCGCGCTGCAGCTGAAGGAGCCGCTCAAGTACCTGGAGAAGAACATCCCCGACCTGACGCGCATGGCCGTGGTCTACATGGCGATGGGCGGATCGACCGAGGAGCTGCGCGACCAGATCGTCGACGTGGCGCTGGACCGAGCCTTCCTCGCCGAGCCGCTGCCTACCGACGCGGCGGCCTTCGCGAAGCGCGTCGACGAAGGCCGCGCGCGCCTGAACCTGATCGCGCAGGAGGTGGCCCGCCAGGCCGCCGCCGTGCTGGCCGAACAGGCCATCGCCGCGCGCAAGCTCAAGGACAGCCGGCCCGCGAAGGAGGTGGCCGACGACGTGACGGCCCAGCTCGGGCGGCTGCTGCCGCGGCGCTTCCTGGCCGACACGCCCTGGCCCGCACTGCAGCACCTGCCGCGCTACCTGAAGGCCATCACGCTGCGCCTGGACAAGTGGCGCGCCGATCCGGCCCGCGATGCCGCCCGGCTGGCCGAGCTGCGGCCGCTGGAGCAGCGCTTCCTGCGGCGCGTCGCCGACCTCAAGGGCGCCGGCGACGAGCGCCTCGACGAGTTCCGATGGCTGCTGGAAGAACTGCGCGTCAGCCTGTTTGCCCAAGAGCTGCGCACGCCGCAACCGGTCAGCGTCAAGCGCCTGCAGAAGGCCTGGGAGCAACTGGAGCGCTGATGCCTACAATCGCGGCTCAGTCGGGGCGTAGCGCAGCCTGGTAGCGCATCTGCTTTGGGAGCAGGAGGTCGCGAGTTCGAATCCCGCCGCCCCGACCAATTCTTTCTTGGGGTTCGCACCGGTAGGCGCCAGTGCCCGGCCTTCCTCGGCGCCAACAGCCCCCGGGAAAGGCCCCAAGCCCGCCTCCGCAGGCGCCCGCTAGACTGCGCCAGCGACTGACCGATCGGTCAGGACCCGAACCGCGCTGAAGGAGACCCCATGAAACGCATGCAGCTTGCCGCCCTTGCGCTGGTGGCCGCGGCAACCGCCGCCACGACCGCCCGCGCCGACATCAACGTCGGTGTCACCGTGTCGGCCACCGGGCCGGCCGCGTCGCTCGGCATCCCCGAGCGCAACACCTTCGCGCTGCTGCCCACCACGGTCGCCGGCCAGAAGATCAACTACATCGTCCTCGACGACGCGTCCGACACGACGGCCGCCGTGCGCAATGCGCGCAGGTTCGTGACCGAGGACAAGGTCGACGTCGTCATCGGCTCGACCATCACGCCCAACTCGCTGGCGATGATCGACGTCGTGGCGGAGAGCGAGACGCCGATGATCTCGATGGCGGCCAGCAAGGCCATCGTCGAGCCGGTCGAGGGCAAGCGCCGCTGGGTCTTCAAGACGCCGCAGAACGACGCGCAGATGTCGACCGCGATCGTCGAGCACATGATCGACAACAAGGTCCAGACGGTCGCCTACATCGGCTTTGCCGACGCCTACGGCGAAGGCTGGGCGCGCGAATTCACCGGCATCGCCGAGGTGCGCAAGCTCAGGGTCGTGGCGAGCGAGCGCTTCGCGCGCAACGACATCGCCGTCACCGGGCAGGTCCTAAAGATCATGGCGGCCAACCCCGACGCGGTGCTGATCGGCGGCTCGGGCACGCCGGCCGCGCTGCCGCAGAAGGCGCTCAAGGAGCGCGGCTACAAGGGCCAGATCTACCAGACCCACGGGGTGGCCAATGCCGACTTCCTGCGCGTGTGCGGCAAGGACTGCGAAGGCACCTTCCTGCCGGCCGGCCCGATGCTGGTCGCCGACCAGTTGCCGGCCGACAACCCGGTGAAGAAGTCCGCCACCGCCTACGTGCGCACCTACGAGGCGGCGCACGGCAAGGGCAGCGCCTCGACCTTCGGCGGTCATGCCTGGGATGCCTTCCGGCTGCTCGAGGCGGCCGTGCCGGCCGCGCTGAAGGCCGGCCCGCCCGGCAGCAAGGCCTTCCGCGCGGGCCTGCGCGACGCGCTGGAGAAGACCGCCAACCTGCCCGGCGCGCACGGCATCTTCAACATGAGCGCGACCGACCACCTCGGCCTGGACCAGCGCTCGCGCGTGATGGTCAAGATCGAGAACGGGACCTGGAAGTACGCGAAGTGACCGGCGCCTTCAGCGCCCCCAGCCCGCCGCGGCAGGCCACCAGCACTGCCTCGGCGAACTGCTCGTAGCTGAGCGGCCCGCGCGGGTCGAGCCAGGTGAAGGTCCAGTTGATCATGCCCATGAGCATCATCGTGGCGGCGGTCAGTTCGGTGCCGTCCAGGCGCGGCGCGAGGGCCGCCTTGACCGCGGCCCGGAAGGCCTCGATCACCGCGCGCTCCTGGGCCTTGACCTCGCGGGCGCGGGCCTCGGGCAGGTGATCCACGTCCTGCAGCAGCAGCTTGTGCACGGACTGCGAGGTCTGGTACTCGGCCAGGAACTCGCGCACCAGCGTGTCGAGGTGGGCGCCGGGCGGCAGCCGCCGCGCGGCGACGTTCTCGCACAGCGCCAGCAGGCGCTCGGTGTAGCCGTCGAACAGCGCGAAGAGGATCGCCTCCTTGCTGTCGAAGTAGTGGTACAGCAGCGACTTCGAGACGCCGCAGCGTCCCGCCAGGTCGCTCATCGAGGCGGCGGCATAGCCCAGTTCGGCGAAGGCCTCGGCCGCTTCGGCCAGGATCAGGTCGCGTTGCGAAGGCGGCGCGGTGTCGTTCATCTCGTCGCGATTGTGCCGGCCGCTGCTGCTGCCGGCAGCGGGAAATCCCATCACCGACACCCTTGACCGACCGGTCGGTCAGGCGTATAAACCACTCCGGACGTGAGCCGGCTCCGCAAGCCGGCGAGGAGACCGCGATGTATGCCCAGCTGGTCGATACCGGCGTGAAGAGCGTGCGCACCGACGCCGACCTGTCGCCCGAGGAGCAGGCCTTCCAGGCCCGCATCGATGCCGGCATCAAGGTCGAGCCACGCGACTGGATGCCCGATCCCTACCGCAGGACGCTGGTGCGGCAGATCGCCCAGCACGCGCACTCCGAGCTGGTCGGCATGCTGCCCGAGGGGAACTGGATCACGCGCGCCCCCAGCCTCAAGCGCAAGTGCGTGCTGCTGGCCAAGGTGCAGGACGAGGCCGGCCACGCGCAGTACCTCTACAGCGCCGTCGAGACGCTCGGCACCTCGCGCGACGCCGTCTACGAGGACATGCTGGCCGGCCGCATGAAGTACTCGTCGATCTTCAACTACCCCACGCTGACCTGGGCCGACGTCGGCACCATCGGCTGGCTGGTCGACGGCGCGGCCATCATCAACCAGATTCCGCTGTGCCGCTGCTCCTACGGGCCGTATGCGCGCGCGATGGTGCGGGTGTGCAAGGAAGAGAGCTTCCACCAGCGCCAGGGCTTCGACGCGATCGCCACGCTGTGCGCCGGCACGCGCGAGCAGAAGGCCATGGCCCAGGACGCGCTGAACCGCTGGTGGTGGCCCTCGGTGATGATGTTCGGGCCGCCGGACGGCGAGTCGGTGCACTCGGCGCAGTCGGCGGCCTGGCGCATCAAGCTCTTCAGCAACGACGAGCTGCGCCAGAAGTTCATCGACCAGACCGTGCCCCAGGCGCAGCACCTGGGGCTGACCATCCCCGACCCGGACCTGAAGTTCAACGACGCCACCGGCCACTGGGACATCGGCGCGATCGACTGGAGCGAGTTCTACCGCGTCATCAAGGGCGATGGCCCCTGCAACCGCGACCGTCTGGCGACGCGCAACAAGGCCTGGGACGAGGGCGCCTGGGTGCGCGAGGCGGCGGTCGCCCATGCCGACAAGCGCCGCGCGCGCGAGGCCGCGCGCCGGCAGGCTGCCTGACGAGGGGGGCGCGATGAAGGAATGGGATCTCTGGGAAGTCTTCGTGCGCAGCCAGCACGGCCTGTCGCACAAGCACGTGGGCAGCGTGCGCGCGGCCGATGCGGCGATGGCGCTGGAGAACGCGCGCGACGTCTACACCCGTCGCAACGAGGGCGTCAGCCTGTGGGTCGTGCCGTCCCGGGCCATCACCGCCAGCGAGCCGGATCAGCGCGCGCCGCTGTTCGAACCGGCGGCCGACAAGGTGTATCGGCATCCGACCTTCTACCCGGTGCCGGATGGCGTGGAGAACCTGTGACCGGCTTGCAGGTCCGCTCCGTTCACCCTGAGCTGGTCGAACTGGCGCTGCGGCTCGGCGACAGCGCGCTGATCCTGTCCCAGCGCCTGGGCGCCTGGTGCGGGCACGGCCCGGCGCTGGAGGAAGACATCGCGCTGGCCAACACCGCGCTCGACCTGCTGGGCCAGGCTCGGATGTGGCTCACACTGGCCGGCGAGGTCGAGGGCCGGGGGCGTGACGAGGACGCGCTGGCCTACCGGCGCGACGCGTCCGAGTTCCGCAACCTGTTGCTGACCGAGCAACCCAACGGCGACTACGCGCAGACGATGACGCGGCAGTTCTTCTTCGACGCCTGGCACCG
>CAZTTC010000122.1:0-9199 GCA_964616015.1 uncultured Methylibium sp.
TGATCTGGGTCGAAGAGCCGCCGGCCGATGCCGCCTGGGAGGGCGTGCGCGACCGCCTCCAGCGCGCGGCCGCGCCTTGAGCGCCGCGACCCTCCGCCTTGTCCTTGGAGTGAGCATGAGTGTTGGGATCGATCTGCATCGCGGCTGGCGCCGCCTGAGCCCGCGCGCCGGAGCCGTCGGCGTGCTCGGCCTCGTGCTGGTGGTGCTGGCGGCCTGCGGTGGCGGCGACCGCGTGAGCACGTTCGCGCCGCAACGCCTGCTGGTGTTCGGCGACGAGGCGAACGTGATCGCCGGCAGCGATGGCCTGGTCTACACGGCCGACACGCCGTCGGCGGCGATCGCGACGCAGGCCGGGGCGAAGTACTCGGTCAACCTGCGCAATCTGGATGCCAGCGGTGCGCCGCTGACGACCTACAACTGCAGCGCGCTGGCGATCTGGGTCCAGGCGGTCGCCGGACACTACGGGATGGGCCTGGCGACGGTGCCGCCCAACGCCACCACGGCCACGGTGGCGCCCGATGCCTGCAACCCGCAAGCGCCGGCCGCGGCCCGCGGACGCATCTATGCCCAGGTCGGGGCGCGCGTCGGCAGCATCGCTGCACAGGTCGCCAACCATCAGGTGTCCACGGGCACCGCGTTCTCGAACACCGACCTCGTGACGGTGATGGTCGGGCAGCGGGACATCCTCGATGCCTATGCGCTGTACCCGGCACAGAGCGAGGATTCGGTGGTCGCCATCGCGGAGTCGGCCGGCCGCGCCCTCGGGACCCAGGTCAATGCCATCGCGACCGCAGGCGGTCGCGTGCTCATCGCGACGATCCCCAACCAGGGGGCCACGCCGTTCGCGGCCGCCCAGAACCTGATCGGCAGCGAGCGCGGCGCGCTGTTGACGCGCATGACACAGCGCTTCAACGCCGGGCTGCGGGCTGCGCTGATCAACGACGGGCGACTCATCGGTCTCGTGCAGGCCGACGAACAACTGCAGTTCGTCATCAACAACCCGGCGATCTTCGGCTATGCCAGCGTGTCGGCAGCGGCCTGCACGGGCGTCACGGCACCTTCGGCCAGCGCGCCCTTCTTGCCGACCAACGAACTGCTCAACTGCGTCGCGCCGACGGCGGCGACGGCGTCGGCGCCGGCCACCACCGGCACCTTGGTCACCGGCGCGACGGTCAGCAACTACCTCTGGGCCGACCACTACCGCTTCAATGTCGATGCCCACAGCCGCATCGGCAACCTGGCGGTCACCCGGGCCGTCAACAACCCCTTCTAGGGCCTGCACGTCCCGGGCGCCGGCCCTTCGATCGCTTTCACTGGCCCTGGCTGCGTCGGCTCGCGATCTTCAGGCCGAGGATCGCGAGTGCGAGCGCCAGCGTGATCGCGTTGGCCACGACGATGGGCCAGGCCTGCAGCGCCCAGCCGTAGGCCAGCCACAGCGCGATGCCGAGCGAGAACACGCCGTACATGCCGAGCGAGACGCCGGACAGGTCGCGCGTGCGCCAGCTGTGCCAGACCTGCGGCACGAAGGCCGCCGTGGTGAGCGCGGCGGCGGCGTAGCCCAGGGCGTCGATCCAGCCCATGCTCAGCGGTCCAGGTCCTCGGCCGCCCATTGCACCAGCGCATCGAGCACGGGCCGCGCCGCGCCGGCGTTCGGGTGGTTGACGATGGCCACCAGCGCATAGCGGCGGCCCGACTGCCCCAGCACGTAGCCCGCCAGCCCCATCGCATCACGCAGCGAGCCGGTCTTCAGGTGCGCGCGGCCGAGCGCGGCCCCCCACAGGCGCCCCGGTCGTCGGGCCGTCCCGTCGATGCCGGTCAGCGGCAGCGAGCTCACCAGCTCGGGCATGACCGGGCTGGACCACAGCGCCTGCAGCCATGCCGCCATGCAGCGCGCGCTGCTGCGCGACTGGCGCGACAGGCCCGACCCGTTGTCGATCGAGAACTCGGCGTCGCTGCAGCCGGCGCGGCTGCGCACCTGGCCGCGCACCACCTCGCGCGCGGATTCGGCCGTTCCCGTCGGGGCCGACGCCGGTCGGTTCGCCGGCGCCACGGCCAGGCCCAGCGTCAGGAACAGCTGCTGCGCCATCACGTTGTTGCTGAACTTGTTGATGTCGCGGATCACGCTCGCAAGCGGCGGCGATGCCGCCTCGAACAAGGGCTGCGCGCCGGCCGGCACGGCGCCGTCGCGCACGCGGCCCATGAGCTTGCCGCCCAGGTCGCCCCAGACGGCCTCGACCAGGCGCGCGTTGTACTGGCGCGGCTCGGCATAGGCGATCGGCCAGGCCTTCTCGCCGCAGCCCGCCGCGTACAGGCCGGTCAGGCGCAGGCGCAGCGGGTCGGTGAAGTCCGGCTTGAGCGCGCCGCGCCAGTCGCCGCAGTCGCCGCTGGCGAGCGGGACGGCTGCATCGATCTGCACGCCGGCCAGGCCGACGTCGCTGGACACGCGCGCGATGCCGCGTGCGACGTCGGGCGTGAAGGTGAGCGTGATGGACTTCAGGTTCAGCAGCAAGGCATCGGGCTGCACGTTGTAGGGCCGGTAGCGCTCGCCGTCGAAGTCGCCCGGCTCGCCGTTCGGCGGCGGAAAGGCGCTGCCGTCCAGCACGATGTCGCCGCGGATCTCGCGGATGCCGCGCGCCTGCACCTGGCGCAGCAGCAGCCACAGCCGCTCGATCACCAGCGTCGGGTCGCCGCGCCCCTGGATGACCAGGTCGCCGAGCAGCACGCCGTCGACGGTGGCGCCGGTGGTCAGCACCGGCGTGGCCCAGGCCCAGGCGGGTCCCAGCAGCTCGAGCGCCGCACCGGTGGTGTAGAGCTTCATCAGCGAGGCCGGGTTGACCGGCTGCTGGGCGCGATGCGACAGCCGCGGGGCGGGCGTGCCCGCCGCGCCGACCTCGACCACCTGAACGACCAGCGCTTCGGCCGGCAGCTGCGCGCGCTTCATCGCGGCCTGCACCGGGGCCGGCAGTTCGTTGGCGGCGGCCGCCAGGGCCGTGGCGCCCACCAGTGCAGCTGCGGCGTGTCGTCGCCAACGAAGCCAGGGTCGCGTCATGGACCGGGATGGTAGCGGCCGCATGCGGCAGGGCGCGCCGCTACACTGAGTCATGGACTCCCGTGCCGGCATCGAGCCTGGTCCGCGGGCCACCTGGGTCGGCTGGCTCTGCGCGGCGGTGGTGCTGTGCATCTGGTCGTCGTTCATCCTCGTGGCCCGGTCGTCGGCCAGTCGGACCCTCAGCCCCTTCGACATCGCTTTCCTGCGCTTCGCCGTGTCGGGCGTGGTGCTGGTCGGCCTGGGCTGGTGGTGGCGGCGTCGCGAGCTGCCGCTGCTGCCGCAACGGCGCGCCGGACTGCCCGTGGCGCGCTGGGCCGGACTCGGCCTGAGCGCCGGCGTCGCCTACTGCGGCTTTGCCTACAGCGCCTTTTTCTTCGCGCCGGCCGCGCATGGGGCGGTGCTGCTGCCCGGCTCGCTGCCGCTGTGGACGGCGGTGATGGCCTGGCTGCTGCTGGGCGAGCGCTCGGGCCGGCAGCGCCTGGCCGCCCTGGCGCTCATCGTCGCCGGCGACCTGCTGGTCGGCGGCGCCAGCCTGCTGCGTGCCTTCGACGGTGGCGCCACGGTGTGGATCGGCGATCTGCTGCTGCTGTGCGGCTCCATGACCTGGGGCCTGTACACCGTGCTGTGCCGGCGCTGGCGCGTGACGGCCTTCGAAGCGACGCTGGCGATCGGCAGCTTCTGCCTCGTGACGGCGGTGCCGCTGTACGCGCTGGGCGTGCTGGGCGGCCTGATCCCGAGCGGTCTGCACGCGGCCCCGTGGTCGGAGATCGTGTTCCAGGGCCTCTACCAGGGACTGTTCGCGATGGTCATCGCCGGCATGGCCTACACCCAGGTGGTGACCACCTTCGGCCCGGTGCGCAGCACGATGATCACGGCCCTGGTGCCGCCGATCGCGGCGCTGGCGGCGGTGCCGCTGCTGGGCGAAGCGCTCGCGGCGACCACGCTGCTCGGCCTGGCCTGCGTGACCGGCGGCCTGCTGCTGGGCCTGCGCGCAGCGCTGCCGCGGAGCGCGCCGCTGCCGCGACCCGAGGGCGCGACATGAAGGACTGCCAGTGAACCCGACGCTGCTGGCGCTCGACACCGGCACCGAGGTCCTGCACCTCGGTGCGTGCCGCGGCGACCGGTCCTGGCAACGCGAGCTGCCCGGGGGCGCGCGCGCCTCGGCTGACCTGCTGCCGGCGCTGACGGCACTGCTCGCCGAGGCCGGCCTGTCGCTGCACGACCTGGACGCGATTGCCTTCGGTCGCGGGCCGGGCGCCTTCACCGGCGTGCGCGCGGCCTGCGCGGTGACGCAGGGGCTGGCCTTCGGCGCCGCGCGCCCGGTGCTGCCGCTGGACAGCCTGATGGCGGTCGCCGAGGACGCGCGGTCGCAGGGCGCGGGCGACGAGCTCTGGGTGGCCATCGACGCCCGCATGGGCGAGGCCTATGCGGCGCGCTATCGGTACGGTCCGGATGGCTGGCGGACGATCGAAGCGCCCTCGCTGCACGACCCGGGGGCACTCGCACAACGGGTCGCTGCCGAGGGTGGGCGTCCGCAGGTGGCTGGCAGCTCGCTGTCGGCGCATGCGGCGGCGTGGGCGGACGGCGACGAGCCGCGCTGGCCGCAAGCCCGGCCACGCGCTGCCGCGCTGCTGTCCCTGGCCCGCGCCGCCTGGGCGCGCGGCGAGGCGCTCGATGCCGCCCAGGCGCTGCCGCTCTACGTGCGCGACAAGGTCGCCCAGACCACGGCCGAGCGGGCAGCGGCCGCCATGGAGCGCCGCGCATGAACGCCGTGGTCCGGCCCGCGGCGCGCAGCCTGCTGCCGCTGAGTGACGCCGACCTCGAGGCGGTGATGACGATCGAGCGCGCCGCCTATGAGTTTCCGTGGACGCGCGGCAACTTCATCGACTCGCTGCGGGCCGGCTACCTGGCGCAGGCGCTGTGGATCTCGTCGCCGCAGCTGGTTGGCTACTTCATCGCCTTGCCGGGCGTCGACGAGCTGCATCTGCTCAATCTCAGCGTTGCGCCCGGCGCCCAGGGCCAGGGCCATGCCCGCTACATGCTCGATGAGCTGCGCTTGCTCGCGGCCGCGCGGCGCGCGCAGCAGCTGTGGCTGGAGGTGCGGATCTCGAACGCGCGTGCGCGCCTGCTCTATGAACGCTACGGCTTTCGCAACGTCGGCCTGCGCCGCGGCTATTACCCGGCGCACGGCCGGCAGCGCGAGGACGCGGTCGTCATGAGCCTGCCGATCCCGGAGGTGACCCATGGGCTGGGATGAACGCCAGCGCGCCATGCTGGCCGAGATGGGCGTGCGGCTGTGGCCCGTCGCGGCCGGCGGTGCATCGGGCCCGGCCGCGACGGCCGAGGCGGCTGCAAGGCAACGCCCGCCCGCCCCGCGGGGTGCGCGCGAGGCGCGCGTCGCGGCGCCGAGCGACATCGTTGCCGCGCCGGGGCCGCAGCCCATCGGCGTCGAGGCCATGGGCTGGCCCGAACTGCGTGCCGCGGTCGCCGGCTGCACGGCCTGCGGTCTGTGCCGCGGGCGCACGAACACGGTGTTCGGCGTCGGGCACGAGCAGGCGCACTGGATGATCGTCGGCGAGGCACCCGGCGAGCAGGAGGACCGCCAGGGCGAGCCCTTCGTCGGCAAGGCCGGCCAGCTGCTGGACAACATGCTGCGCGCGCTGGGCCTGTCGCGCGACGCGCAGGCGGTGGGGGGCGACCCGGCCCGCCAGGTCTACATCGCCAACGTGCTGAAGTGCCGGCCGCCCGGCAACCGCAACCCCCAGCCCGAGGAAGTGGCCCGGTGCGCGCCCTTCCTGCAGCGCCAGGTCGCGCTGGTGCAGCCGAAGCTGATCCTCGCCATGGGGCGCTTCGCGGTGCAGTCGCTGCTGCAGAGCCAGGAAGCCGTCGGGCGCCTGCGCGGCCGCGTGCATCGCTACCAGGGCGTGCCCACCGTGGTGACCTACCACCCCGCCTACCTGCTGCGCAATCCGGCCGACAAGGCGCGTGGCTGGGACGATCTCTGCCTGGCCCGCGAAGCGATGGAGCGCGTGGGCGCCGGCTCGACCTGAGGGGGGCCGCCCCCTATCATCGGCCGGCGGCACGAGGGGGCCGCCGCCACCCATGTCCGCGCTGCCGCAGATCGAGGAGACCACCGTCTGGGACGCAGTGCCCAGCGCGGTGTTGCTGCTCGCGCGCGACGGGCAGGCTCACCAGGTCAACCGCGCGTTCTGCCGCTTCACCGGGCTGCCCGCGGAGGCGGCGCGGGGGGCCGGCTGGCAACGGCTGCTGCCGGAGATCTCGCGCCACGCCCTGTTGGCTGCCCTGCAGCGTGAGCCGTCCTTCGCCCTGCAGGTGAGCCTGCTGCGAGCCGACGACGGCAGCGGGGTCGCACGCGAAGCCTGGGTGGACGTCGCCGGCCAGTGGGACGCTGAAACGGCGCGCTGGTGTTGCGTGCTGCACGACATGTCGCAGACGCGGCAGGCCGAGTTCGCGGCGCGCGCGCAGGCCGAGCAGTTCCGCCTGCTGGCCGACAACGTGCCGGCCCTGATCGCCTACTACGCGGCGGCCGACAACACCTGCCTGTTCGCCAACCGCGAGTACGCGCAGACCTTCGGCTGGGACGAACATTCGATCCTCGGCCGCCACACCTGGGAGGTGATCGGCGACGCCGCGTGGCAGCAGATCCAGCCGCAGGTGGACATCGTGCTGGGCGAGCGGCGCGCGGTGGTCTACGAGCGGCAGCTGACGCGCCCCGACGGCAGCCCGCAATGGATCGAGGTCCACCTGCTGCCGCACATCGGCAGCGACGGGCGCGCCATCGCCTGCTTCGTGATGATCTCCGACATCACCCGGCACCGCCTGGCCGAGCGCGCGGTGCGCCAGTCCGAGGAGCGGCTGGGCAAGTTCATGCAGGCCAGCGCCGAGGGCATCGTCTTCCACAAGGACGGCTTCATCACCGACGCCAACCCGCCGGCCTGCGCGCTGATCGGCTACAGCCTGGACGACATGCTGGGGCGCAAGACGCTCGACTTCGTCGCGCCCGAGCATGTCGCCAAGGTCGTCGAGGTGATGACCTCCGGGCAGGAGACCGCCTACGAGAGCGCGATCATCGACAAGCGCGGCGAGCGCATCCCGGTCGAGTTCATCGTGCGCACCATGATGCGCGGCGACGAGCGGCTGCGCATGACCATCGTGCGAGACATCCGCGATCGGCAGGCCGCGCTGGCCCGCATCCACCATCTGGCCCACCACGACGCGCTGACCGGCCTGCCCAACCGCCTGGCCTTCATGAACCAGCTCGAGCTGTCGATGATGACGGCGCGCCAGAACGGCCAGCCGCTGGCGCTGCTGTTCATCGACCTCGACCACTTCAAGCGCGTCAACGACTCGCTCGGCCACCTGGCGGGTGACGCGCTGCTGCAGATGGTGGCGCAGCGCATCGGCGCCGTGCTGCGCGGCACCGACGTGGTGGCGCGCTTCGGCGGCGACGAGTTCATGGTGCTGATCGGCGGCGGCCCGCAGCGCGACGACGTGGCCGATGTGGCGCGCAAGCTGCTGGCGGCGATCGAGGTGCCGCTGCACGCCGAGGGCCGGCCGATCTCGGTCACGCCGTCGATCGGCATCGCGATGTTCCCGGGCGACGGCCACACGCCCGCCGAGCTGATCAAGCACGCCGACACGGCGATGTACCGTGCCAAGACGCGCGGGCGCGCCACCTACCAGTTCTTCGACCCCTCGCTGGCCACCAACGCCTACGCTGCGCTGGTGATGGAGGGCCAGCTCGCGCAGGCGCTGGAGCGCGGCGAGTTCCTGCTGCACTACCAGCCGCAGGTGCGCGCCCGCGACGGCGTGCTGGTCGGGGCCGAGGCGCTGCTGCGCTGGCAGCATCCCGAGCGCGGCCTGCTGCTGCCCGACCACTTCATCCCGCTGGCCGAGCAGCAGCGCCTGATGCTGCCGATCGGCGCCTGGGTGCTGCGGCAGGCCGCGCGCGCGGCGCGTCGCTGGCACGACACCGGCCTGTGCGAGGTGCCGGTGGCCGTCAACCTGTCGACGATGCAGTTCCAGGCGCCGGACTTCGTGGCCTCGGTGGCCCGGGTGCTCGACGAGGTCGGGCTGCCCGGCCGGCTGCTGGAGCTCGAGCTGACCGAGCGCATGCTGATGGACGAACTGCCCGAGGTCGGCCACAAGCTCGCGCAGCTCAAGGCCCTGGGCATCCGGCTGTCGGTCGACGACTTCGGCACCGGCTACTCCTCGCTGGGCCACCTGAAGGCGCTGCCGATCGACAAGATGAAGATCGACCGCTCCTTCGTCACCGACCTGCCCGAGGCGCGGGACTCGGTGGCGATCGCGCGCGCGATCATCCAGATGGCGCGCAACCTCGGCATCGGCGCGATCGCCGAGGGCGTCGAGACCGAGGCCCAGCGCATCTTCCTGGCGCGCGAGCAGTGCGACGAGCTGCAGGGCGATGCGATCAGCCCGGCCTTGTCGGCGGCCGCCTTCGAGACTTGGGTCGGCCGCACGACGGCCGGCTGAGAACGCGGCGCGCTCAGCGCCCGCGGTCCAGGTAGCGCTTGCGTCGGAAGAAGACCACGAGGCCGATCGCCACGAGGCCCATCAGCAGCGTCGTGACCCAGATGCCGGTGCTGCTGTGCACCAGCGGCAGGAAGTCGAAGTTCATGCCGAAGAAGCCGGTGATCAGGTTCAGCGGCATGAAGACCGCCGTGATCACCGTGAGCGTGCGCATGATGTCGTTGGTGCGGTTGCTCTGTGCCGAGAAGTGCATCTGCACCGCGCTCTCCGCCGAGCTCTCGAGCCGGCGCACGTGGCCGAGCACGCGCTCGATGTGCTCGAGCACGTCGCGCGAGCGCACGCGCAGCAGCTCGCGCTCGCGCTGCGCTGCCGGCTCGGTCTCGTCGGGCCACTCGTCGAGCGCATCGATCCACTCGGTGATCGCGCTGCGCTGGTCCTCGCAGGTGTCCTCGAGCGCGTGCAGTGCGTTGCGCGCATCGAGCAGCGCGTTCCAGTCGCTGAAGTGGCCGCGCGGGCGGAACAGCTCCTGCTGCAGGTAGCCGAGGTGGCGCGTCAGCAGGCGGCGCAGCTCGAGGTAGCTGTCGACCATGTGGTTGACCATGCGCAGCATCAGGTCGGCCGGGCTGGCCGGCATGCGCG
>CAZTTC010000123.1:0-9188 GCA_964616015.1 uncultured Methylibium sp.
AGGAGTCGGCCCTGCAGCTGGCGCGCCAGCAGAGCGCGGCCAAGGCGCAGTTCCTCGCCAACATCAGCCACGAGCTGCGCACGCCGCTGCACGGCATCCTGGGCCTGGCGCGGCTGCTGCACATCGACGCGCGCGACCCCGAGGTGCTGCACCGCTTGCGGCTGATCGAGGCCTCGGGCACGCACCTGCTGACGCTGATCAACGACCTGCTCGACGTGTCGCGCAGCGAGACCGGCCGCTTCGTGCTGCGCGACGAGCGCTTCGACCTGTCGGTGCAGGCGGCCTTCGTCGCCGAGGTGTTCGCGGTGCGCGCGGCCGACAAGGGTCTGGCGTTCAGGCTGACCGACAGCCTGCCCCGGCCCGCCTGGGTCACGGGCGACGCCGCGCGGCTGCGCCAGGTGCTGCACAACCTGCTGGGCAATGCGCTCAAGTTCACCGCCACGGGCGGCATCGAGCTGCTGCTGGAGCGCCCGCAGCCCGATGGCCCGGTGCGCATCGAGGTGCGCGACACCGGCGTCGGCATCCCGAGCGCCGAGCAGGCGCGCATCTTCCAGGCCTTCCACCAGGTCGGCGGCGGTGATGCCGAGCCCAGCAGCGGCGCCGGCCTGGGGCTGACGATCACGCGCGAGATCGCGCACGCGATGGGCGGTGAGATCACGCTCGAGAGCCGGCCGGGTGAAGGCTCGCGCTTCGTCTTCACGGCGCCGCTGGCGCCCGCGTCGGCGCGCCCCGGCCCCCCGGCCAAGGGGCCGCCGGCCGGCGCGGTGCGGCTGCGGCGCGTGCTGGTGGCCGAAGACGACGACGTCAACGCGCTCATCATCAGCGCCTACCTGGCGCAGATGGGCATCGCCTGCGAGCGCGTGCGCAACGGCCGCGAGGCCGTGGGCCATGCGCTGCGCGAGACCGAGCGGCCCGAGCTGGTGCTGATGGACTGGCGCATGCCGGTGATGGACGGTGTCAGCGCGACGCGCGAGATCCGCGTGCAGGAGCGCGCGCTCGGCCTGCCGCGCGTGCCGGTGATCGCGCTGACCGCCACCGCCTCGCCCGACGACCGACAGCGGTGCATCGACAGCGGCATGGACGACTTCCTCGCCAAGCCCTTCACCGAGGACGCGCTGAAGGACCTGCTGCAGCGCTGGAGCGGCGCCGGCTGCTAGGGCCGTCGCTAGGCGGCGATGCGCTGCGGCAGCGCGTCGGCATGCTCTTGCTCGGCATGCTCGAAGAGCTGCAGGTCGGGGTGGAAGGTCTCGATCATGAAGGGGTACAGGCCGTGCCGCGCCGCCCGCCAGGTGCGCTCGGCGGCGGTCACGTCGAAGGCCAGGATGCGGTGCGGCAGGCCGCCGGCATGCGCCAGCGGGACGCGGTCGTCGGGACCCAGCACGTCGCCAAAGCCCAGCTTGCGGTAGATGCGGATCAGCGCCTCGCTGCGTGCGCCGATCACCATCCAGCGCACCTGGCTGGCCAGGCAGTAGAGGTAGCCGGCCTTCATCAACGCCAGCCGTGTCAGCGGGTCGGCGCCGGGTGCGACGGCCAGGCGCGTGATCTCGGCGCGCGGCTGCTCGGCCAGCTCGCGCGGCAGGATCACGCTGTGCTCGATCTGCAGCAGGCCCTGGACGGCGCGCTGGATGCGCGCGGTGCCGACCGGCACACCGCCGGCCTTGTCGCGGCACAGCAGCACCGCGGCGCCGCGCTGGCGGTCCAGCGCATCGGGCTCGCCGAGCTGCGGGCCGAGTGCCGGCAGGTGGTGGCCATAGGCCTGGGCGCGCACGGTGCAGGCCGCGCGCAAGGCGGCCTCGCTGCGCGCGAGGCCGATCGTGAAACTGAGTTCGCTGCTCGCCATCCCACCCTCCCCGGCACGCGACGTGCGTGCACGGGGGCAAGGTAGCGACGCGGCGCGAGCGCCAAGCCCGGAACAGCGGGGCGTTGCAGCCCCCTAGTCAGCGGACCGGCCTCAGAGCTTCTGGGCCTGCATGAAGCGGTCGAAGGTGCCTTCGGTGAAGCGGAACCAGACGTTCTGCTCGGCGCGGAACTTCGAATAGTCCTCGTAGACCTTCTTCCAGTCCGGGTTCTTGTCCGACAGGTCGCTGTAGATCTGCATCGCCGACTTGAAGGCGGCGTTCATCACGTCGACCGGGAAGGGGCGCAGCTTGACGTTGGCCCCGACCAACTGCTTGAGCGCGACCGGGTTCTTCGCGTCGTACTTGGCCTGCATCTCCACGTGGGCATGCGAAGCCGCGGCCTCGACCATCGCCTTGTAGTCGGGCGTCAGTGCTTCCCAGGCCTTGTTGTTGACGAAGAAGTCGAGCTGCGGCCCGCCTTCCCACCAGCCGGGGTAGTAGTAGTTCGGCGCGACCTTGTTGAAGCCGAGCTTCTGGTCGTCGTAGGGACCGACCCACTCGGCGGCGTCGATCGTGCCCTTCTCGAGCGCGGGGTAGATGTCGCCGCCGGGGATGTTCTGGGGCACCACGCCGAGCGTCTCGGCCACCTTGCCACCGAAGCCGCCGATGCGGAACTTCAGGCCCTTCATGTCGGCCAGGCCCTTGATCTCCTTGCGGAACCAGCCGCCCATCTGCGCGCCGGTGTTGCCGCCGGGGAAGCTCACGATGTTGTACTTGGCGTAGAACTCGCGCATCAGCTTCAGGCCATTGCCCTCGTACATCCACGCCGTCATCTGGCGCGAGTTCAGGCCGAAGGGGATGGCGCAGCCGAGTGCGAAGGTCTCGTTCTTGCCGAAGAAGTAGTAGGGCGCGGTGTGGCACAGGTCGACGGTGGCGTTCTGCACCGCGTCGACCACACCGAAGGCCGGCACCAGCTCGCCGGCGGCGTGCACGGAGATCTGGAACTTGCCACCGGACATCTCGCCGACCTTCTTGGCGAAGGATTCGGCCGCGCCGAAGATCGTGTCGAGCGACTTCGGGAAGCTCGACGCCAGCCGCCAGCGGATGTTGGCCTGGGCGTGCACGATGGCCGGCGCAGCGCCGGCGGCCAGCACGCCAGCGATGCCGGTCGAACGGATGAAGAAACGACGTTCCATGCGCAGTCTCCTAGAGTGGGGTTCAGCAGTGCGGCCGCATTCTAGGAGGGGGGCCGTCGCGCGAACCCGCGGGCTTACCCGCCACGGGTCAACCCCTGCGGGCGGCGGCGATCACAGGCCGGCGATCTTCATGCGCTCGAGGAGCACCGAGGCGATGGTCTTGCCGCCCAGCGTGTAGGCGTCGGCGCCGACGGCCACCACGCCCTGCAGCATGGTGCGCAGGTTGCCGGCGATGGTGATCTCGTGGACCGGGTAGGCGATGCGGCCGCCCTCGACCCAGTAGCCGGCGGCGCCGCGCGAATAGTCGCCCGTCACGTAGTTGACGCCCTGCCCCATCAGCTCGGTGACGAAGAGGCCACGGCCGAGCTTCCTCAGCATCGCCTCGAGGTCGTCGCCGGGCGCGGTGAGCCGGCTCGCGAAGCGCAGGTTCTGCGAGCCTCCGGCGTGTCCGGTGGTGCGCAGGCCGAGCTTGCGCGCCGAGTAGCTGGACAGGAAGTAGCCCTCGACCCGGCCGCCGGCGACCACCTGGCGCGCGGTGGTGCGCACGCCCTCGTCGTCGAAGGGGGCGCTGCCCTTGCCCTTGCGCACATGCGGGTCCTCGGTGATGTCGATGTGCGAGGGGAACACCTGGGTGCCCAGGCTGTCGGCCAGGAAGGTGGACTTGCGGTACAGCGCACCGCCGCTGGTGGCCTGCACGTAGGCGCCCAGCAGCCCGGCGGCCAGCGTCGACTCGAACAGCACCGGCACCTCGCAGGTGGCGATCTTGCGGGCCTTCAGCCGCGCCAGCGTGCGCTCGGCGGCGTAGCGGCCAACCGCCTCGGGCGTGGCCAGATCGGCCGGGTCGCGCATCGACGAATACCAGGAGTCGCGCTGCATGTCGCCGCGCACCGAGCCGATCGGCGCCACCGACAGCGAATGGCGCGAGCTCGCGTAGCCGCCGACGAAACCGCGCGTGTTGCCGGCGACGAAGTGCGAGGCCTGCGCCGACACGCCGCAGCCGTCGGAGTTGGTGATGCGCCGGTCGGTCGCGAAGGCCGCCGCCTCGCAACGCAGTGCGATCTGCACCGCCGCGTCGGCATCGATGGCCCAGGGGTGGTAGAGGTCGAGGTCGCGACGGGCCTCGGCGGGCGTCGCCAAGTCCTGCTCGTCGGGCAGGCCGGCGGCCGGGTCCTCGGCGGTGAAGCGGGCGATGTCGTAGGCGGCGCGCACGGTCTGCTCGAGCGCCGTGCGCGAGAAGTCCGAGGTGCTGGCATTGCCGCGCTTGCGGCCGATGTAGACCGTGACGCCGAGCGACTTGTCGCGGTTGCGCTCGACGGTCTCGATCTCGCCCTTGCGCACCGACACCGACAGGCCGGCGCCCTCGCTGACCTCGGCGGCCGCGTCGCTGGCCCCGAGCCGGCGCGAGACGGCCAGCGTGTCGGCGATCAGCTGCTCGAGCTGGGCGCGGCTGTGGGCAAAACCTTCGGGGGTGCGGGACATGGTGGGCGTGGGCTGCGGGACAGCGCTGCAGGCTTGCAACGCAGAACTATCATGATAGCCAGCGACCCGCCCGCTTCCCGCATGCCCCTGAACGACGCCCCCCTCGACACCGACGCCGCCGCCGAACGGCCGAGCAAGACCGCGCAGAAGAAGGCGATGCACGAGCTGCAGGCCCTCGGCGAGGCGCTGATGACCCTGCCCGACGACCGCATCGACGCGATCGGCCTGGACGAGTCGCTGCGCGAGGCGGTCCGCACCGCACAGCGCACGCGCTCCTTCGAGGGCCGGCGGCGCCAGATGCAGTACCTGGGCAAGCTGATGCGCAAGGCCGACGCCGCCGGCGACACGGGCGCGATCCGCGAGGCGGTGGCCGCCTTCCAGCTGGGTCACGCCAAGGACGCGCTGGCGCTGCACGAGGCCGAGCGCTGGCGCGCCGAGCTGATCGCCGACGACGCGGCGCTGACGCGCTGGCTGGCGCAGCATCCCGACGGCGACGCGCAGCAGCTGCGCAGTCTGGTGCGCAGCGCGCGCAAGGACGCCGCCGCGGCCGGCACCGGCCTGCCCGGCGCGGCGCCGCGCCAGGGCCGCGCGCAGCGCGAGCTGTTTCGCTTGCTGCGCGCCACGCTGAACGGCCCGGCGGCCGGCCCGGGCCCCGACGATGAGGACGAACCGAATGACTGAGCCCCGCCCCGCCCACGACCCGGTCCGCATCGGCCTGGTGTCGGTCAGCGACCGCGCCTCCAGCGGCGTCTACCAGGATCAGGGCATCCCGGCGTTGCAGGACTGGCTGTCGCGCGCGCTGAAGAACCCGATCGCCTGGGTCACGCGGCTGATTCCCGACGAGCAGGCGGGCATCAGCGCCGCGCTGGTCGAGCTGGTCGATGCCGAGCGCTGCGACCTGGTGCTGACCACCGGCGGCACCGGCCCGGCGCCGCGCGACGTGACGCCCGAGGCCACGCGGGCCGTCGCGCACAAGGAGATGCCGGGCTTCGGCGAGCAGATGCGCCAGATCAGCCTGCGCTTCGTGCCGACCGCGATCCTGTCGCGCCAGGTGGCGGTGATCCGCGGCCAGGCGCTGATCGTCAATCTGCCCGGCCAGCCGAAGTCGATCGCCGAGACCTTGCAGGGCCTCCCGGATGCCAGCCCACCCACCCCCGGCATCTTCGCCGCCGTGCCCTACTGCATCGACCTGATCGGCGGACCCTACCTCGAGACCCACGACGAGGTCTGCAAGGCCTTCCGGCCCAAGAGCGCGATCAGGAAGACCTAAGACGGCTTGACCAGCTGGCTGAGCCCGGCGGCGTCGAAGGCTTCCTGCGTCTGCGCGTCGTCGGGCACGCAATCGGCGGTCGCGCTGCGCTTCGACAGCTTCTCGACGGCCGCCCACAGCATCGCGATCTGGTGTTCGTGGCCCGAGGCGTGGTCGATGAGGCCCTTCATCGCCTGCGCCACCGGGTCATCGCCCTGGGTCACGCCGTAGGCGGAGAAGCCCATCTTCGCCGCCGCCGCCTCGCGCGCCGCGTCGTCCTGCGCCGCGATGATGCGGGCCGGGTTGCCGACGGCGGTCGCGCCGGGCGGGACCGGCTTGGTGACGACCGCGCCCGAACCGACGCGCGCGCCCTCGCCGACGACGAAGCCGCCCAGCACGCAGGCGTTGGCGCCGACGATCACGCCGCGCTCCAGCGTCGGGTGGCGCTTGGCCCCCTTGACCAGCGAGGTGCCGCCGAGCGTGACACCCTGGTAGATGGTGCATTCGTCGTGCACCTCGGCCATCTCGCCGATCACGACACCCATGCCGTGGTCGATGAAGACGCGCCGCCCGATCGTGGCGCCCGGGTGGATCTCGATGCCGGTCAGCCAGCGCGCCGCGTTGGAGATGAAGCGCCCCATCCACTTGAAGCCGCCCGTCCAGCAGGCATGCGCCCAGCGGTGCAGCAGCAGCGCATGCAGGCCGGGATAACAGGTCAGCACCTCGAAGCCCGAGCGTGCGGCCGGGTCGCGTTCGAGGATGGTGGCGATGTCTTCCCGCAGGCGGCTGAACATGTCGTCGCTCTTCAAGCTTTGGCGTGATCCAGTGTAGCCAGCGGTCCGCCAGCCCCGCACCCGGCGGGGACATGGCGAAGCGTCCTGGCGCGCCGAACCCGCCCACCCAGCGGACGCCGTGGATCCGGCGGCGCCGGCCCACCGGTGTCGCCCCCTCGAGGGGGAGCGGCGCAGCCGCAACGGGGGTGGACCCCGTCACCTCTTGAGCATCGAGGTCGCGATGCCTCGCAGCAGATGCACCTCCTCGGTCGTCGGCGCGGCGCGGTTGAGCAGCTGGTTGACGCGCGGCAGCAGCTTCTTCGGTGCCGCCGGGTCGAGGTGGCCGATGTGGACCAGCGCGCGCTGCCAGTGCTCCAGCAGGCCCTGCACCGCGGCGGCGTCGGCCAGCGTCGGGTCGGGCGTGCGCGGCACGACGGCAAAGCCGCCCAGCGCCTGCCGCCAGTCGTAGGCGAGCAGCTGCACCGCCTGGGCCAGGTTCAGCGAGCCGTAGTCCGGGTGGGTCGGGATGCTCAGGCAGGCGTGGCAGCGGTAGACGTCCTCGTTGGCGAGGCCGTAGCGCTCGGACCCGAAGACGAAGGCGACGCGCTGCGTGCCGGGCGCCAGCTCGGCCAGCAACTCGCGCGGCGCGCGCGTCGGCGGACCGAAGTCGCGCGGCGTCATCGCCGTCGCGCAGGCGACGTGGACGCCGTCCAGCGCCTCGGCCAGCGTCGAGACGACGCGGGCGCGCACCAGGATGTCGGCCGCGCCGCTGGCCATCGCGACGGCTTCCTCGTGCACCAGCACGTCGGGAAAGCGCGGCGTCACCAGCACCAGGTCGGCGAAACCCATCACCTTCATCGCCCGCGCGGCGGCGCCGACATTGCCCGCATGGCTGGTGCCGACGAGGATGAAGCGCGTGGGGTCGGAGGAGGTCATCGCTCGCGCGGATAAAATTGAATTATCGGCGCCGGGTCCTCCGGCGCTCGCTCTTTGTCCCTCGCCAGTCCACCTCCTGCACCGCCCTGCGCGGACCCCCGCCATGTCCCAGTCGCTCAACCCGATGCTCAACACCGCCATCAAGGCCGCGCGCGCGGCCGGGGCGATCATCAACCGGGCCTCGCTGGACCTCGACCGGGTGACGGTCACCGCCAAGTCGCACAACGACTTCGTCACCGAGGTGGACCAGGCCGCCGAGGCCGCCGTCATCGACGTGCTGCTGCAGGCCTACCCCGGCCACGCCATCCTGGCCGAGGAATCGGGCCGCAGCCGCGGCGCCAGGGATAGCGAGTACCTGTGGATCATCGATCCGCTCGACGGCACCACCAACTTCATCCACGGCTTCCCCGTCTATGCGGTGTCGATCGCGCTGGCGCACCGCGGCCAGGTGCAGCAGGCGGTCGTCTACGACCCGGCGCGCAACGATCTCTTCTACGCGTCCAAGGGCCGCGGCGCCTTCCTCAACGACAAGCGCCTGCGCGTCAGCAAGCGCACGCGCCTGCTCGAGTCGTTGATCGGCACCGGCTTCCCCTTCCGCAAGGGCGACAACTTCAAGCGCTACCTGAAGATGTTCGAGGAGGTGATGCAGCACTGCGCCGGCCTGCGCCGCCCGGGCGCTGCCGCGCTGGACCTGTGCTATGTGGCCGCCGGCTGGTACGACGGCTTCTTCGAGACCGGCCTCAACCCCTGGGACATCGCCGCCGGCTCGCTGATGGTCACCGAGGCCGGCGGCCTGATCGGCAACTTCACCGGCGAGTCGGACTTCCTCTACCAGCGCGAGATCGTCGCCGGCAACCCGAAGATCTACGGCCAGCTGGTCAACCTGCTGACGCCGTACACCAAGGTCGTCAAGGACGACGAGCCGAAGGCCGTGGCTGCATCGATGGCGCCGGTCCCGGCCGATGCGACCGAGGCCTTCGTGGCCGCGGCATCGCCGGAAGCGGCCGTGCCGGTCGCGGCACCCCCCGCCCCGAGGAAGCCGCCGGTGCGCGTGCGCAAGCCAGCGGCTCCGGTCAAGGGCAAGCCGGCCGGCGGCCCGCGCCGCTGAGTCGCGGCCGAGCCGCCGTCACGACCCCGGCTGTCGCCTGCGCATGAGCGCCCTGCCCGCTGCGGACCTGTCGGCCCACACGCCGATGATGGCGCAGTACCTGCGCATCAAGGCCGAGCATCCGGACATCCTGGTCTTCTACCGGATGGGCGACTTCTACGAGGTCTTCTTCGACGACGCGCGCAAGGCGCATCGCCTGCTCGACATCACGCTGACCTCGCGCGGCGCCAGCGCCGGCGAGCCGGTGGTGATGGCCGGCGTCCCGGTGCATGCGCTGGAGAGCTACCTCGCCAGGCTGGTGAAGTTGGGCGAGTCGGTGGCGATCGCCGAGCAGGTCGGCGACGTGGCGACCGCCAAGGGACCGGTGGAACGCAAGGTCGTGCGCGTCGTCACGCCCGGCACGGTGACCGACAGCGAGCTGCTCGCCGAGCGCGCCGACACCCTGCTGCTGGCCGTGAGCCAGCAACGCGCGACCTGGGGCCTGGCCTGGCTCAACCTGACCGGCGGCACGCTCGGCCTCACCGAATGCGGCGAGCGCGAGCTGCCCGGCTGGTTGGCGCGCCTGAACCCGGCCGAGCTGCTGTTCGACGGCGACGCGCCGCCGGCGGT
>CAZTTC010000124.1:0-9131 GCA_964616015.1 uncultured Methylibium sp.
CCTACATGGAGACCTGCGTCGAGGACGACGAGATCGCGCTGCGCATGGACGCCGGGCGCGAGGCGCTGTGGCGGCGCGGCGACGACGAGGCCGGCCCCTACCAGAGCCCCATGGAAGACGGCATGCAGCACTTCCACGAGTGGTACCAGCGCAGGATGGTGATCGGTGATCGGTGAGCCGTGACCGGCGCCCGTCGGCGAGGCCCCGCCCCAACCGTTCACCGATCACCGCCCCCATGTCCGCCCCGCTCCTGATGGTGCTGGCGACGCTGCTGTTCGCGGCGATGAGCGTGTGCGTGAAGTACGCCTCGGCCCACTACGCCACGGCCGAGATCGTGTTCTACCGCGGTGTGGTCGGCGCGCTGGCGATGGCGGCGCTGCTGCGCTCGCGCGGCATCGCCCTGCGCACGCCGGTGCCGTCGATGCACCTGTGGCGCTCGGTGGTCGGCGTCACGGCACTCGGCCTGTGGTTCTACGCCATCGGCGGGCTGCCGCTGGCCACGGCGATGACCCTGAACTACATGTCCTCGGTGTGGATGGCGCTGTTCCTGATCGGCGGCGCGATCATGCTCGGCCGCGCGGCGATCGACGGCCGTCTGGTGGCGACGGTGCTGGTCGGCTTCGTCGGCGTCGCGCTCATCCTGCGCCCGACCATCGATCGCGACCAGCTCTGGCACGGTCTGCTGGGGCTGCTGTCGGGCCTGCTGGCCGCGATGGCCTACCTGCAGGTGACGGCGCTCGGCCGGGCCGGCGAGCCCGAGCCCCGCGTCGTCTTCTACTTCTCGCTCGGCAGTGTCGTCGCCGGGCTGGCGGCGCTGCCCTTCAGCGGCATGCACCGCGAGCACACGGCCTTCGGCGTCGCGCTGCTGCTGGCAGTCGGCGTGCTGGCGACGACGGCGCAGTTGCTGATGACCCGCGCCTACGCCACCGGCCGGCCGCTGGTCAACGCGAGCCTGCAGTACCTGGGCATCGCCTATTCCTTCGTGTTCGGCGTGCTGCTGTTCGACGACCCGGTCACGCCGATGGCGCTGGCCGGGATGGTGCTCGTCGTCGTCGCCGGTCTCGCGGCCACGCAGCTGCGCAGCGGCGCCACGCCCAAGGACACGGCCGCATCGACCCTGGAGAGCTGATGACCGCCCTGCCCACCCCCTTGATCAGCGCCGAAGCCTTGCGCCACCGTCTGGCCGACGGCGCGCCCACGGTGCTGATCGAAACCTCGTTCGACCTGACCGACCCCGCCGCCGGCGAGCGCAGCCACGCCGCGGGCCACCTCCCCGGCGCGCACTACCTGCACCTCGACCGCGACCTCGCCGACCACACGCCGCCGGCCGACGGCCGCTTCCGCGGCCGCCATCCCTTGCCGACGCGCGAGGCCTTCGCGCGCACGCTCGGCCGGCTCGGCATCGCACCGTCCAGCGCGGTCGTCCTCTACGACCGCCAGGGCGGCGTCTACGCGGCGCGCGCCTGGTGGATGCTGCGCTGGATGGGCCACCACGAGGTCGCCGTGCTCGATGGCGGCCTGGCCGCCTGGCAGGCGGCCGGCGGCACGATCGACGAGGCCCCGCCAGTGGCTGTCGCCGGCCCGGCCTACCCGCTCGCCCCCGATGCCGCGATGCCCACCGTCAGTGCCGCCGCGTTGCAGGCGGCGCTGGGTCGCGTGCGACTGCTCGATGCGCGCGCCGCCGAGCGCTTCCGCGGCGAGGTCGAGCCGCTGGACCCGGTGGCCGGCCACATCCCCGGCGCACTGAACCGCCCCTTCAAGGACAACCTCGACGCCCGGGGCCGCTTGCTCGCGCCGACGGCGCTGCGCGAGGCCTTCGCACCGCTGCTGGCCGGCCGGCCGGCGGGCGATGTCGTGCACCAGTGCGGCTCGGGCGTCACCGCCTGCCACAACCTGCTGGCGATGGAAGTCGCCGGGCTGCCGGGCTCGGTGCTGTATCCGGGCTCGTGGAGCGAATGGTGCGCCGATCCGGCACGGCCGGTTGCGCGCGGCTGAACCGCCGCAGCGCTTGATCTGGATCACTTGACCCGGCGGCGGGGCCGGCGCAGGCTCGGGTCTCCCGGCGCCGCCCCCAGCGGCGCACCGATGGAGACCCGCCATGTACCAACGCATCCTCGTCCCCACCGACGGCAGCGACATCACCACGAAAGCCGTCGCCACCGCGATCAAGCTCGCCCGATCGCTGGGCGCGCACGTCGAGACGATGTCCGTCAAAGACCCCTTCCCGTACAGCGCGATCAGCGAGATCCAGCCGATCGCGCCGCAGGAGTACTTCGAGGCCCAGGAGCGCATCGCCCGGCAGCGCGTCGACCAGGTCGTCGCCGCCTGCCGCGAGGCCGGCCTCGACTGCCCGGCCACCACCGTGGAGGCGCTGCACCCGTGGCAGGCCATCGTCGACCATGCCAAGGCCCGCGGCTGCGACCTCATCGTGATGGCCTCGCACGGCCGCCGCGGCATGAGCGCGCTGCTGCTGGGCAGCGAGACGCAGCGGGTGCTGATCCACACCACGCTGCCGGTGCTGGTGGTGCGCTGAGCGATGCTGCTCGACGCCGACGCCACGGCCGCCCGACTTCCCTACCCCGCGCTGGCCGCCGAGATCGGCCTGCTGCTGCGCGACCCGGCGGTGCAGGTCCCGCCGCGGTTGGTGCCCGAACTCCCGGGCGGCAGCCACCTCTTCGTGATGCCGGCCTTCGATGCGCGCGTCGCGATCGCCAAGCTCATCACTTTCACACCGGCCAATGCGGGGACGGCGCGGCCCACGATCCAGGGCGACGTGGTCGTGTTCGAGGTGGCCAGCGGCACGCGCCGGCTGGTCCTGGACGGCCCGACCGTGACCGCGCGCCGCACCGCGGCGGTGTCGCTGCTGGCGGCGCGCCTGATGGCGCCTGAGCCGGCCGGGGCCCTGCTGGTGGTCGGGGCGGGCGTGCAGGGGCAGGCGCATGTCGAGGCCTTCGTCCGCGGCCTGGGCGTGCGCGAGGTCCTGATCGCCTCGCGCAGCCCCGGCGGGGCCGAGGCGCTGGCCGCGCAGGCGCGCTCGCTCGGCGCCCGGGCCCGCTGCATCGCCGACGCCGACGCTGCCTTGCCCGATTGCCCGCTGGTCGTGACCTGCACGCCGGCGCGCGGCATCGTGCTGCGCGCGGCGCCGCACGACGCCGCCTTCATCGCCGCGGTCGGCGCCTTCACGCCGACGATGTGCGAGCTGGCACCGGCGCTGGTGCAGCATGTGCAAGCGCGCGGCCGCATCGTCGTCGACACCGGCGACGCGGTGCACGAGGCCGGCGACCTGCTGCAGGCCGGCATCGCCGTCGACCGGCTGTCGACGCTGGCCGATGTCGTCAACGGGCGGTGCGAGCCGCAACGCGGCGGACCGGTGCTGTTCAAGAGCTGCGGCTGGGCCGGCTGGGACCTCGCCGCGGCGCGGCTCGCGCTGCCGGCGACGGCCTGATCAGAGCAGCAGCTGCGACTCGCCGTCGCGCTGGCGCACGAGGCCGTTGTCGATGCGCAGCGCGTCGTGCACGATCCAGCGCAGCGCCAGCGGGTAGAGGCGCCGCTCGGCGTCCAGCACGCGCGCCGCGAGCGTCGCCTCGGTGTCGTCGGCGCGCACCGGCACGGCAGCCTGGGCGATGATCGGTCCGTAGTCGAGCTCGGGCGTCACGAAGTGCACCGTCGCGCCGGCCAGCTTGCAGCCGGCCTCGAGCGCGCGCCGGTGCGTGTGCAGACCCGGGAAGGCCGGCAGCAGCGACGGGTGGATGTTGATCAGCCGCCCGGCATAGCGTTCGACGAAGCCCGGCGTCAGGATGCGCATGAAGCCGGCCAGCACCACCAGATCGGGCGCATGCGCGTCGATGGCCTCGGCCAGCGCGGCATCGAAGGCCTCTCGCCCGTCGAACGCACGGTGGTCCAGCGCCCGGATCGCCATGCCGGCCGCTGCCGCGACCTGCAGGCCGGCCGCTTCGGGCCGGTTGCTGATGACCGCGACCAACTGCGCCGGCCAGCGCTCGCGCGCGCAGGCCTCGACGATCGACGGCAGGTTCGAGCCACGACCGGAGATCAGCACGACGATGCGCTTCATGGGCGCGCAGTGTAGGCGCTGGGGAGAAGGCCCCGCCTCTAGAATCGTCTGCCGTTCCGGCCTCCCCGTCCCTGCGACGAGCGCCCCATGAAACTACGCGTCCTCACCGGCATCACCACCACCGGGACTCCCCACCTCGGCAACTACGTCGGGGCGATTCGCCCCGCCATCGCGGCCAGCCGCGAGCCCGGCGTGCAGAGCTTCTTCTTCCTGGCCGACTACCACGCGCTGATCAAGTGCGAGGACCCGGACCGCATCGAGCGCTCGCGCCTCGAGATCGCCGCGACCTGGCTGGCAGCCGGGCTGGACACGCAGCGCGTGGCCTTCTACCGGCAGAGCGACATCCCCGAGACGCCCGAGCTCACCTGGCTGCTCACCTGCGTCACGCCCAAGGGCCTGATGAACCGGGCCCACGCCTACAAGGCCGCGACCGACGCCAACGAGGCCGCCGGCGAGGAGATCGACGCCGGCATCAGCATGGGCCTGTTCAGCTATCCCATCCTGATGGCGGCCGACATCCTGCTGTTCAACGCCCACCGCGTGCCGGTCGGCCGCGACCAGGTGCAGCACATCGAGATGGCGCGCGACATCGCGCAGCGCTTCAACCACCTGTTCGGCCAGGGTCACGACCTGTTCGTGCTGCCGCAGGCCGAGGTCGAGGAGTCGGTCGCGACGCTGCCGGGTCTGGACGGCCGCAAGATGTCCAAGAGCTACGACAACACGGTCCCGCTCTTCGAGGGGGGGCCGAAGGCGCTGAGGGAGGCGGTCGCGCGCATCGTCACCGACTCGCGCCTGCCCGGCGAAGCCAAGGACGCCGAGGGCACGCCGCTGCTCACCATCCACGACGCCTTCGCGACGCCGGCGCAGCGCGCCGCCTTCCGCGCCGAACTGCAGCGCGGCCTGGGCTGGGGCGAGGCCAAGGAGCAACTGGTCGCGCTGATCGAGTCGCAGGTCGGCCCCATGCGCGAGCGCTATGCCGACCTGATGGCGCATCCCGAGCGCATCGAGGAGGTGCTGGAAGCCGGCGCCCGCAAGGCGCGTGCGGTCGCCCAGCCCTTCCTGGCCAACCTGCGGCGGGCGGTCGGGCTGCGGCCGATGCTGGTAGCGCCAGGTGCAGGAGCTTTGCAGTTTCAGGGCCACGCGCCAATGGCCGTCGTCAAGCCTTCGCTACCTGTGTTCAAGCAGTATCGCGAGACCGACGGAAGGTTCTTCTTCAAGCTCTCCGCAGCCAATGGCGATGTGCTTCTGCAGAGCCGCGGCCTGGCCGACGCGCGCGAGGCCGGCGGCTGGGTCAAGCGCCTGAAGACCGAGGGCGCCACCGCGCTCGACGCCGCGCCGGTCGCGCTGGCCGAGGGCGTGGACCGCGCCGCGGTCGAGGGCGCGCTGGCGGCGCTGGTCGCGGCGCAGGACTGAAGCCGCAAAGCGTACGCCTCGGCCATGGCCGGCATCCACATCACCGACATCGAATCCGCCATCAACTGGTGGCGCGAGCGCTCGCCCTCGCCCGACGGCATCACGGCCTGCGCCGAGGTGCGCGCGCTGGCCGAGGTCTACGCGCTGCTGGTCTACTACCGCGAGAGCGAATGCGACGACGCTTCGATGCCGCTCCAGGCCAAGGCCGCCTGGCTGGCCTGGTACGCCGGCACGCCCGACGCGCCCTGCATCGCGATCTGCTCGACCAGTCAGGGCGACGCCGTCTGCAAGGGCTGCGGCCGCACCGAGGGCGAGGTGCAACACTGGACCGCGATGAGCCCGGCCGAGAAGCGCGCGGTGTGGCGCCGCATCACGATGGAAGGCACGGCCTGGCGCTTCAACCGCTACGCCGAGCGCGCGCGCGAGGCCGACCGGCCGGGCACGGCCTCGCCCGCAGCGACGCCCGTCGAACGACCGCCCGTGGCCTGAGGCGGCGGCGCGCGGGAAGAACCACGCCATGCACGTCGACATCCAGCTCCCGCTCGGCCGCACGACCGCGATCCAGCGGCTGCGCGCCCAGGGCTTCTGCGTGCTGACGCCGAGCGCGGTGGAGACCCTGACCGGCCAGCCGATCGAGCACTTCGACGCCCTGCGGCCCTACTGGGACGACCTGGCGGCCGATCAGCACCTGAAGGACGGCGGCCATTACCGCTACCGCCGCCACGGCTGCTTCATCCAGAGCCTGGAGCCGCCGCAGCTCGAGGCGGTGCCGCACCGCATGCACTGGCAGCCGACCACCTACAACGCGCTGCACGGCGGCATGGAGCGTTGGTTCGAACCGCTGTCCACCGGGCTGGTGCTGCTGCCGGCCTGGAGCGCGCTGCTGTTCGACCTGGGTGCGCTGTTCGCCAAGGTCCGCGCGCCGGCCGATGGCCGCTGGTACATCGAGGCCCACCCCTTCCGCATCGACACCGAGGGCGGCGTCGGCCGCCCCACGCCGGAGGGCGCACACCGTGACGGCGTCGACTTCGTCGCGGTGGTCTTCGTCGGTCGCGAGGGCGTGCGCGGCGGCGAGACGCGCGTCTTCGAGGCCGACGGGCCCGACGGCGTGCGCTTCACCCTGCAGGAGCCCTGGACCGCGCTGCTGCTCGACGACGAGCGCGTGATCCACGAGAGCACGCCCATCCTGCCCGATGACGCCAATGCGCCGGGCTGGCGTGACACTCTGGTGCTGACCTACCGCGCTGGCGGCTTCCAGTCGCCCGGCGAGGCCGCCACGACGATCTGAAGGCCGGCGTCAGCGCGGCGGCGCGTAGCGCTCCAGGGCCGCACCGGTGAGGCGGCAGATGCGCCAGTCGGGCAGCACGCTCGCGCCCATCGCCTGGTAGAAGCGGATCGCCGGCTCGTTCCAGTCGAGCACGCTCCACTCGAAGCGGCCGCAGCCGCGCTCGACCGCCAGGGCGCCCAGGCGCTGCAGCAGCGCCTTGCCGATGCCCAGGCCGCGCTGCTCGGGCATCACGAACAGGTCCTCGAGGTAGAGGCCGGGCTTGCACAGGAAGGTCGAGAAGTTGGTGAAGTAGAGCGCGAAGCCGACGACGGCGCCGTCGGCGAGCTCGGCCACCATCGCCTCGGCGGCGGGACGCGCCCCGAAGAGCTGCGCGCCGAGCTTGTCGGGCGTCACCTCGAGCAGGTGCGTCAGGCGCTCGTACTCGGCCAGCGCCGCGATCAGCCGCACCAGGTCGTCCAGGTCGCGCGGCTCGGCGGCGCGCAGGGTGAAGGCAGTGCTCATCGCCGGATTGTCTCCGCGGCGACCGCGCGGATCCGCACGCGTCGCTACAGTGCCGGCATGGATGTCGCCCCCGCCTATGTCGCGCGCCGAGCGGCGCGCTCCGAGTACTTCGATGTGCGCGGCCTGCGCTACCACGCGCACGTCTGGGGCGAGGCCTCGCGGGCCACGCCCGAGCGCCCGACGCTGCTGCTCATGCACGGCTGGATGGATGTCGGCGCCTCCTTCCAGTTCGTCGTCGACGCGCTGGCCACCGACCGCCACGTGGTCGCCGCCGACTGGCGCGGCTTCGGCCGCAGCGAGGCGCCGCCCGGCACCGACGCCTACTGGTTCGCCGACTACCTGGGCGACCTCGACGCGCTGATCGACCAGGTGTCGCCCGAGCAGCCCGTGGACCTGCTCGGCCACAGCATGGGCGGCAACGTGGTGACGATCTACGCCGGCGTGCGGCCCGGGCGCGTCCGCCGCCTGGTCAACCTCGAGGGCTTCGGCCTGCCGCAGACGAAGCCCACCCAGGCGCCGAAGCGCTACGCCGCCTGGCTCGACGAGCTGAAGACGCCGCAGCGCCTGCGCGACTACGCCTCGCTGGACGAAGTGGCCGCGCGGCTGCGCCAGAACAACCCCCGGCTGACGGCCGATCGCGCGGCCTGGCTGGCGCCTCATTGGGCACGGCTCGACGACGCGAGCGGCCGCTGGCTCATCCAGGGCGACCCGGCGCACAAGCGCGCCAACCCGGTGCTGTACCGCGTCGAGGAAGTGCTGGCCTGCTGGGCGCGCATCACCGCGCCGATGCTGTGGGTGCAGGGCCGCGAGACCGATGTCGCCAAGTACTGGGGCGACCGCTACCCGCTGGCCGAGTTCGAGGAACGGCTGAAGACCGTGCCCGAGGTCTGCAAGGTCATGCTCGAGGACGCCGGCCACATGCTGCACCACGACCAGCCGCAGGTGCTGGCCGAAGCGATCGAGCGCTTTCTCGACGCCGACTGAAGATCCGCCCGGGGCCGCAGGGCCAGCGTGTGAAAATCGCGCCTTCGGCCGGCGACGCGCACGGCCCCCCGACACCAAGGACTCGTCATGGACATCGAACACATCAACGCCCTCGGTGCGCAGCTCACGGACCTGAGCCAGCGCACGGTCGACCTCCGGAGGTATCTTTGACTTCGATGAGAAGTCGCGCCGCCTGAGCGAGGTCAACGCCGCGCTCGAGGACCCGACGGTCTGGAACGACCCGAAGAACGCACAGGGCCTGGGCCGGGAGAAGAAGTCGCTGGAGACGGTGGTCGATACCATCGCCTCGCTGGAGCGCAACCTCGCCGACAACACCGAGCTCTACGAGATGAGCAAGGACGAGGGCGACGTCGACGGCCTGCGTGCGATCGAGGCCGAGACCGCGGGCCTGGCCGCGCAGGTGGAGCAGCTCGAGTTCCGCCGCATGTTCAACAATCCGGCCGATCCGCTGCCCTGCTTCCTCGACATCCAGGCCGGCGCGGGCGGCACCGAGGCCTGCGACTGGGCACAGATGCTGCTGCGCCAGTACCTGCGCTATTGCGAGCGCAAGGACTTCAAGGTCGAGGTGCTCGAGGAGACCGAGGGCGACGTGGCCGGCATCCGCAGCGCCACGCTCAAGATCGACGGCGACTACGCCTTCGGCCACCTGCGCACCGAGACCGGCGTGCACCGCCTCGTGCGCAAGAGCCCGTTCGACTCGTCCGGCGGCCGTCACACCTCGTTCGCGAGCGTCTTCGTCTACCCCGAGGTCGACGACTCGATCGAGATCGAGATCAACCCGGCCGACGTGCGCACCGACACCTTCCGCGCCAGCGGCGCGGGCGGTCAGCACATCAACAAGACCGACTCGGC
>CAZTTC010000125.1:0-9113 GCA_964616015.1 uncultured Methylibium sp.
CGAGTTTCTCGGCAAGCTCGGCACCCTCGTCGACGAGGCACGCGCGGCCGAGGGCGAACCCGAGCCGTACGTGATCCTGCGGCCCGAGGAGCAAGGGTTTTCCGTCGTGCGCGAAGGCGCGAACGAGTGGCGTGTCAAAGGACGGCCCGCGGAGCGCGCCGTCGCGCTGGGCGACATCACCGAACCCGACGCGCTCGCATACGTGCAGAACCGGTTGCGCAAGATGGGTGTCGAGCGGGCGTTGGCGCGCTGGGTCAAGCCGGCCAAGGCGGGCGACAACGAGGCGCAGCGCCTGGTCGACGTACTCAACAAGTGCCAGCCGGCATTGAACGAAGCCAAGCCCGTGCGCGGCATCGACTTCAGCAAGGAAGAACTCGTCGTTCTCAAGCCGCTGTGCCTGATCACCGCCAAGCCGGCGATGTTCGTCGGCAACGTCGACGAGGGCGGCTTCGAGGGCAACCCCCATCTGGAGAAACTGCGCGCCTACGCGGCCACGCAGAACGCCCCGGTGGTGGCGATCTGCGCCAAGACCGAGGCCGAGCTCGCCGACATGCCCGACGAGGACAAGCTGATGTTCCTGCAGGAGATGGGGCAGAACGAGCCGGGCCTGAACCGCCTGATCCGCAGCGCCTTCACGCTGCTGGGCCTGCAGACCTACTTCACCGCCGGCCCGAAGGAAGTGCGCGCCTGGACCATCCACGTCGGCGACACGGCCCCGCAGGCGGCCGCGGCGATCCACACGGACTTCGAGCGCGGCTTCATCCGCGCCCAGACCATCGCCTACGACGACTTCATCGCCTTCAAGGGCGAGCACGGTGCCAAGGAAGCCGGCAAGATGCGCGCCGAAGGCAAGGACTACGTGGTGAAGGACGGCGACGTCCTGCACTTCCTGTTCAACGTCTGAGGCGGTCGTGCCTGCGATACGGTTTCATGAGCCGCAGTTGGCCTTGCACGCCTGGTGGCACTGAAGCACGCGCTGTGCAACGTCCAGGCTCGGGCGCCGCAGCAGCGCCAGGCAGTCGGTCGCGCAGAGGGCGCCGCCTCCCGGACAGGTCGGCGGCGACGCCGGGCTGGCCGTCGGCGCGGGAGCCGTGGGCGGGGTCGGTGCGGGAGCGGTCGACGTCCCGGTGCTGCCGGCATGTTCGGGCACAGCGGCTTCGCCAGGGCCCGGGCGCCGCAGCGTGAAAGGCCCCGCATCGCCCGTGCCGCCGCCATGCAATGTGCAGCGACCGACGATGCGGCTGGTCGAGACCTCGGCCGCTTCGCAGCGGCGCGCGCGCAGGTAGGGAATCTCGCCGTCCAGGGTCAGCAGCAGGTGCTGCGTGCGCGGATGCTGGTGCATCGACGCGGTGGCCGCCGCCACATGCGCGCTGAAGCCAGCGACCGAGACCACGTGTCTGAAGTGCCTCACCTGGCCGCCCTCCTCGTGGCGGCTCTCGGTCCAGCGACCGGCCGGCCCGGAGAAGTCCAGCTCGAGGTCGCCGTTCACGAAGCGCCACGGCCCCGACAGGTCCAGGCCGCGGGCGACATCGGTGGTCGGCGTCTTCACGGCGCGCGTGCAGTGCGCGTTGGAGCGGTTCATGAAGTCGCTCTCGGTGTGGGCCTCGTGCTTGCGCGGCGCGTGGGCCAGGGTCTGGCGTGTGTACTCGGCGGCGTAGCAGCCGCACCAGGCCTCGGCATCGATCGCCCGCGGCACCCGCATCACGCGCTGGTCGAGGCAGCGCGCGCGCTGCCTGGCCTCGATCACGGTCCGGTCGGGGCAGGCGTGGTGCGCCGCGCTGCGCAGGTTCTGGTCGTCGTCGCCGGCGCCGCTGCGGCGCAGCTCGAGCACCTTGCGCGCATAGCAGTCGCAGTCGGCCCAGGGCTCGCGTTGGTGGCTCTGGCGGCACTCGGCCACCAGCTCGGCGGCGGTGGCGGGTGGCGGCGGGCTCTGCGGCTGGGCGAAAGCCGCAGTGGCTGCGCACAGCCACCCGACCGCCAGCCGCGCCAGCATCGGCAGCGCGCTCATTCGAGCACCGACATGCTGATGACCTGGTGCCCGCCATCCGGCTTGGCGCGCACCGTGAAGACGCTCACCGACTGCCCGCTGGGCGGGTTGCGGAAGGCGAGCGCGATGTCGGCATCACTCTCCACATGCACGGTGTAGGCCCCTTGCACCCACTCCTGCGTGCCCGGGTGCCGGCGCTCGCCGGTCTGGATCGGCCGCACCCGGTGCCGGCTCAGCGGGCCGCGCTTGAGGCGCTTCCAGATCTCGAAGCGGCGCCGCTCGATGTAGCGCGGCACCTGGTCGGCCGACAGCCCCAGTGGCGGCGGCTCGAACAGCGCGAGTGCGGCCGCTTCGTCGCGCCGGTCCAGCGCGGCGACGACCGCCATCACCACCGCGACCACGGGGCGCGCCGCCGGGTCATCGGGCGCCAGGGTCAGCTCACGGATCCGAGGCTGGGCCCGCAGCCCACTCGCCAGCAGCCCGCACGCCAGCACCGCTCGGCGCCTGAAGCCGGCTCGCACCATCGATCCCACGGGTAGTCGGCCGGCGCCGGCGTCGCTCACAGCGCGCTGCCGTTCAGGCGACTCGCCGCCAGCAGCTCGAACGAGGACTCGTTGGCGCCGCCGGGATCGACAGTCGTCTTGAGCGGCGCCCCGTTGCCGACCCCCAGCCACTCGACCTGCCGCCCACCGTCGCTGCGCAGCACCTCGAAGCGGCAGGCGTCGAAAGTGCCCGCCGGCACCGTGACCGACTCGCGGCCGCGGTAGGTGACGGTGTCGGTGCCGGTCTGCACGGCGGGCGGCAACACCTGGCCCGAAGGCAGCGTCGTCGTTGCAGTGGCGGTGGTGGTGATGGCCACCGACTGTCCGGGCGCGAGCCTGAAGCGGGTATCGGCGCGCGGAGGGGTGTAGACGGTGCGAGTGCTGCCCAGGGCGGGGTTGGAGACCGAGGTCTCGATCTTGCCGGACTGGACCACGCTGTCGGCATCCTGGCGACCGTAGTCGAGCGTGCGCTCGACGCTGTTGATCGGCGCCGAGCCGGGCACCACCAAGGCGGTGGACTCCTGGACATCGATCTCGCGCTGGTCGGCCTGGCCCGCAAAGTCGGTCAGGCGCACGACTTGTCCGACCAGGAGCACTGACCCGGTGGCGAAGCCGACGACCCGCGCCTCCCAGCGGAAGGTGGTGCCGACAGTGGCGAGCACCGGGTTCAGGCAGGCGCTGGCAGTGCCGCTGCCTGCGCCTCCACCGCCTCCACCTCCTCCGCCGCCCCCCCCGCCGCCCGGCGGTGCGTCGTCGCTACCGCCCCCGCAGGCCGTGACGGCCAGCACCACCGCCGCCAGGACGGCGGCGGGCCGGAACGCGAACACTGCCGGATGGCGCTGCTGAAACATCGTTGCCTCCTTGCCGCCGTTCGGCGGGCGTTGTGATGGAGGCAGCCTAGGAGTGGGGCGTGAAGCGGGCGTGAAACGCAAGCCTCTCAGTCTGGCCGCCGCGCCTGCCAGGCCAGCAGGGCGGCCACCCAGGGATTGCGCTGCTGAAAGCTGTCGACGAAAGGCGCTGGCACCTGCGGCAACGCGCCGTCGATCCAGCGCAGCCCGTGCCCGAAGGCGAGCGCCGCGCCGGCCGCGTCGCCGGCGCACTGCAGTGCGCGGCCGACCAGCCACCAGGCGTGCGGCGCGTGCATCGATGGCATCACGCGCCGGCCCAGGCCGCGCAGCAGGCGGTGCGCGCAGGCGGCAGCCGCGTCGGTGCGGCCGGCCGCCGCCAGCCGGTCGGCCAGTGCGACCTGCAGCGGCCAGCGGGCAATCTCGCAATCGACCTGCTCGCACTCGGCGAGCAACTGCGCTGCCAGCGCCGCGCCCTCCTCGGGCGGCAAGGCCAGCGCCAGGTCGCGGCCGACAAACCAGCGCAGGATCTGGCTTTCTGCACTCACGAGCGCGAGGCCCTCGCGCAGCAGCGGCGCGGCGTCGCGACCGGCCCAATGCTCGATGCGTGCGCGGGCGTACTGCCAGCTCGGCAGGTAGGCGTCGGGGCCCGGCGGCTCGTCGCCGCCCAGCGCCTGCAGCGCCCGCGCCGGCTGGCCGAGCTGCTGCCACAGAAAGGCGAGGTCGCCGTCGCTGTTGGTGCGCAGGCGGTAGCCCTTGGCACGGTGCTGCTCGTCGCGGACTTCCTCGGTCCAGGCCAGCGACTGGCCGTAGCGCCCGAGTTCGCGGTACAGCCGCGGCAGGTCGATGAAGTGCATCATCGCCGTGGTGAAGGCCGAGCCGGTGCGCCGGTGCGTTTCCCGTCCCTGGCGGTAGCAGACGGCGGCACGGCCGACCTGGGCGCACACGTGCAGCGCATAGCCGGTCATCGCCTCGATCTCGCCGAGCAGGCCCCAGTCGGACCATGACCTGGCCAGTCGCCGCACGTGGCGCAGCAGCGGCAGGGCCTCGCGCGGCCGGCCGGCACGGATGAACGCATCGGCCAGCACGAGCACGAACAGCGCATCGTCGCGCTGCACCGACGCCATCGCCGCATCGCGGTGCGGCAGCGCAATCGCCAGCGCCTCCTGCTCGCGGCGGCCCATGTAGAGCTGCTCGACCAGCGCCCGCACGGCGGCCCGTTCGAGGCCGGGATCGCAGGCTGCGCGCGCCAGCGCGACGGCCTCGCGCGCGCTGCGCTCGCCGGCCTGCGGATCGCGCCCGGCGCCGTGCACCGTGGCCAGTGCGATGCTGGCGCGGCAGCGGTCGACCTCGCTCTCGGCCGCGGCCAGCCAGGCCTCGGCCAGTTGGACCTGCCGGTCGTAGCGATCGACATAGTGCGCAGCGACCACGCGGCGTTGCATGGCCGCGGACCAGGCCGCGCGCTCGCCCAGCCGGCGCAGGCCGTCGATCGCCAGGTCCAGCCAGTCGGCCTCCTCGCGCCGGCGCGACAGCCGCTCGGCCTCGGCCGCCGCCTGCAGCAGCGCCGGCACCGCCAGCACGTCGTCGCCGGCCGCCAGCGCATGGCGCGCGCGGCGCGAGGCGGGGATGCCATGGGCCGCGCCGGACAGCGCGAGCTGGCGCTGGATCGCGCGGCCGATCGCCTCGGGCACCAGCGACAGCACCGCCTCGCGCGCGATGTCATGGGCAAAGGCGGTGCCGCGCAGCAACTGCGCCGCCTCCAGCTCGTGCCAGGCCGGCGCCAGCGCCAGCTCGGTGACGCCGAGCAGCCGCGCCGCCAGCTCGACCGAGAAGTCCAGATCGGACAGCGCTGCGGCACGCGCGAGTTGCACCGCCGTCGGAGACAGCCGCTGCAGCCGCCGCACGACCAGGTCGCGCAGGTGCGGCGACACCGCCCACGCCGCCTCGGTACCCGCGGCCGGCTGCTGCGCGCCGTGCTCCAGCAGGGTCTGCAGCACGAAGTAGGGATTGCCGCCGGCATGGCGCCACAGACCGGGCGCCATGCGCTCGGCCTGCGCCGGCGGCACGTCGGCCTCGCGCAGCAGCTCGGCGACGGCGTCGGCATCCAACGGCGCCAGCGCCAGCCGCTCGGCCATGCCGGTGCGCTGCTGCTGCATCCACCCCTCCAGCAGCGCCGGCCACTCGGCGGCCCGCACCGCCAGCAGCCAGGGCGCGGCTCGCACCTCGGCGGCGTGCAGCAGCAGCTCGAGCGAGGCCGGATCGGCGTACTGCAGGTCGTCCACGACCAGTCCGGGCAGGCCTTCGCACGCGGCCTGTGCCAGCCAGGCGCAGACGGCCTCGTGCAGGCGGGGCGTGGCGGTGGGGCCTGCAGCCGGCGTGCCGAGCGTCGGCTCGAGGCGTGCCGCCTCGCCGCGGGTGGCTTCGTCCACCGGTCGCCCCGGGCGCCGCGCCAGCGCGAGCAGCAGGCGCCGCACCAGGCCATAGGGTTCGGCCGCGTCACCAGGGCGCAGCTCGAGCAGCAAGGCCCCGGTCTCGGCGGCGAAAGCACCGACCAGGCGCGTCTTGCCGACACCGGGCTCACCGCTGACGACGATGCCGCGGCCCGCCTGCCAGGCCGCGCGCAGCCGCTGCAGCTCGCTGTCGCGCGCCACCAGCCGCAGCGGCCGGCGCCGCAGCAGCGGCACGCCGGGCAAGCCAGGCGCCTGGGCGGCGAGCGCCTGTTCGATGCGTGCAGCGAGGTCACGCAGCGCGGCCGGCGGCCGGCGGGCGTCCTCGCGCCACAGGATCGCCTCGCAGCGCCTGACGGCCCGCAGCGCGCCCTCGGCGTCGCCGGCCAGGTGGTGTAACTGCACCAGGCGCAGCCAGGCGCTGTCGTCGTCCGGATGCAGCGCCACCAGCCGCTCGGCGTAGGGCAAGGCGGCGGCGGCCCGGCCGTCGGCGGCACGCGCCGCGAGCTGCTGCTCGATCAACGCGGCGAGTTGCTGGTGCCAGGCCTCACGCTGCGCGACGAGCCAGGCGCGCGATTCGTCGTCCGGCATCTCGACGTCCTGCAGCAGCTCGCCGCCGGCAGCCCTCGCATCCGCACTCAGAGCGGACTCGGCTTGCTCGCGATCGGTGGGCAGCCCCGGGACGAGCTGGATCACCTCGCTACCGACGATCAGTTCGACCCCGGCCGCGCGGCGCAGGAGCTGCAGCCGCTTGCGCAGATTGGCTTGGGCGCGCGCCGGCTCGCTGTCGGGCCACAGCTGCGCAGCCAGCGTCCGGCGGCGGGTCGGCCCCTGCAGAGACAGCGTGAACAGCAGCCGGGCCTCGATGTCGGTCAGGCGCCGCGCCGGCTGGTCGGGCGCGAGTTGCCACCGCGGCGGCCCCAGGAAGTACAGCATGTGGTTTGGGGAAGTCGGAGGCGACTCTACCGAAGGACCCGAGTCCACGCGCCGGTGTTAGGCTCGTCGGAGCTCATCCCAGCCGCCGCCATGGCCGAACCGCCACGCACCGCCACAGCAGGATTTGCCCCGGCCGACTCGATGGTCCCTCCGGCAGTTGCATTGCTGCTCGTCGCGCTGGCCTATGCGCTGACCGGCACGGCGGCGCTGCAGCTGTCGATTCCTCCGGGCTATGCCTCGCCGCTGTTCCCACCGGCGGGCGTGGCGCTGGCGGCGGTGCTGGTGTTCGGATGGCGCGCCCTGCCGGCCGTGCTGCTGGGTGGCCTGGGCGTGCAGGCCGCGCGCTATGCCCTTGCCGGCCCGCATGCCGGACCCAATGTGCTGCCGCTGGCCCTGGTCATAGCGCTCGGGGCCACCGCCCAGGCGGCGGCCGGCGCCTGGCTGGTCCGGCGCGTCGAACGCGGGCCGCTGACGCTGGACGGTCCGGCATCGATCGGGCGCCTCTTCGGCCTGGGCGGCATGCTGGCCTGCATCATCAACGCGACGGTTGCCAGTCTCGCGCTGTGGCTGGCCGGGGCCATCGGGCCGGCACAGCTGGCCTACACCTGGTGGACGTGGTGGGGCGGTGACATGCTGGGCGTGATCATCGCAACGCCGGTGATGCTGAGCTTGATCGGCCGGCCGCGTGCCGCGTGGCGGCCGCGTCGCAGCACGGTGGCCTTGCCACTGCTGCTGGCGACCCTGCTGCTGGCCATCGCGATCGTGCAGGTCACGCGCTGGGACGCACAGCGCCGCGAGGCCCGGTTCGAGCGCGATGCGCTCGGCGCGAGTCGCAATGTCGAGCTGCGCCTCGGCGCCCACCTCGACGCGCTCGATGCGATGTACGGCGTCTTCATCGCTTCCTCCAACGTCGAGCCGGACGAGTTCCGCCGCGCCAGCGTGCCCTGGCTGCGCAAGCTGCCCAGCGTGCAGGCGCTGGGCTGGCACCAGCGGGTGCCACGCGAGCAGGTCGCGGCCTTCGAGGCCGCAGTGCGCGACAGCGGCAAGCGCGGTTTTCGCGTCTTCGAGCGCGACGCCAGCCTGACGGCGGCCGACACCGAGCTGCTGGTGATGCGCTTCGTCGAGCCGGCCAAGGGCAACGAGAGCGCACTCGGCGTCAACGTGCTGTCGGTCCGCGCCGCACGCGAGGCGATCGCGCAGGCGCGGCAGGACGATGCCCCGGTCGCCACCTCGAGGTTTCGCCTGACGCAGGAGATGGGCCAGCAGACCGGTGTGGTCGTCTACCGTGCGGTCTACAGCGACGACGGTCCGCAGCGGCAACTGCTCGGCCTGGTGTTCCTGACGCTGCGCATGGAGGATGCCCTCCAGACCCTGATGGCCGGCGCACCCGGCTACCTGGAGGCCTGCCTGGTCGATACCCAGGCGGGCGCGCCCGCGGTCACTCTCGCGGGGCCGCAAGCCTGCGAACTGGCCCCGGCCGACGGCGTGCTGCAGCAGCGGGTGGCGATCCCCTTTGCCGGCCGTGCCTGGGAGCTGCGGCTGACGGCGCCGCGCGGCGTGCCGACCACGGTCGTCGGCCCGCTGGCGGGCGACAGTGCGACGACCTGGCTGTTCTCGATCACGGGGCTTGCGGCCACCGGCCTGATGGGCGTGCTGCTGTTGCTGGTCACCGGCCGCACGCGGCTGACGGAGGCGGCCGTGGGCGAGCGCACCGAGCAGCTCGAGCACGAGATCGCCGAGCGTCAGCTCACCGAGCAGGCGCTGCGCATCAGCGAGCAGCGCTTCCGCGGCATCTTCAACGCGGTGCCGATCGGTGTCGTCTATACCGACCTGCAAGGCCGCATCAAGCAGCCCAACACCGCCTACTGCGCGATGCTGGGCTACACCGAGGAGGAACTGCTGAGCCTGTCGGTGACGAGCCTCACGCACCGCGACGACCGCGCCGACGACGCGCTGCTCAAGCGCGACCTGATCGCCGGCCGCGCACCGCTGGTCCGCCACCGCAAGCGCTACGTGACCAAGGCCGGCGAGCCGCTGTGGGTGAGCGTGACCGTCAGCGTCCTGCGCGACGAACGCGGCGAGCCGCATCGCCTGCTGGGCCTGGTCGAGGACATCTCGGAGCACCTGCGCCTCGAGGCGGCCGAAAGCGCGCGGGAGTCGGCCGAGAACGCCAACCGTGCGAAGAACGACTTCCTGTCGCGCATGAGCCACGAACTGCGCACGCCGCTGAACGCGATGCTCGGGTTCGCGCAGCTGCTCGACCTCGACCGCGGCGAGCCGCTGCACGAGCGCCATCGACTCTGGGTCACGCAGATCCAGCAGGCCGGCTGGCACCTGCTGGAGATGATCAACGACG
>CAZTTC010000126.1:0-8941 GCA_964616015.1 uncultured Methylibium sp.
CCGGGCCGCGCCTTCTTCGTCTTCACCCACGGCAAGTCGCACGAGAAGACGATCTCGATGACCTCGCGCATGCTGACCCGCCTGTGCGACACCGAGCGCTTCCGCGCCTTCGAGCAGGCCGAGCTGATCGAGCGTGCCACCGCGCGCGCCCGCAAGCAGCTGGCGCAGCTGGGTGCGCCGCCCCGCGGCGGCGCTGCGGCCCAGAGCCGCCACTGAGGCCCGGCGGCGACGCGCGGATCAGGCCGCGCTGCTCAGGCGACGCGCCATGGCGTAGGCGGCCACCAGGCTGGACGGGTCGGCCCGCCCGCTGCCGGCCAGGTCGAAGGCCGTGCCGTGGTCCGGGCTGGTGCGAACGAAGGGCAGGCCCAGCGTCACATTGACGCCCTGCTCGACGCCGAGGTACTTGACCGGGATCAGGCCCTGGTCGTGATACATCGCGATGACCAGATCGAACTCGCCGCGCCGCGCGCGCATGAACACCGTGTCGGGCGCGTGCGGACCCTGGGCGTCGATGCCCTCGGCCCGCGCCGCAGCGATCGCCGGTGCGATGGCACGCAACTCCTCGTCGCCGAACAGCCCGCCCTCGCCGGCATGCGGGTTCAGCCCCGCCACGGCGATGCGCGGTGACGGGCAGCCCCAGCGCGCCGCCGCGACCTGTGCGATGCGCAGGGTCTCGAGCACCGCGTCTCGCGTCACCGCATCGATCGCATCGCGCAGCGAGACATGGATGCTGACGAGCACCGTCTTCAGCTCGTCGTTGGCCAGCATCATGCGCACCGGCGGCATCACGCAGCCTTCCGCGGCCTCGGCCTGCAGCAGCTCGGTGTGGCCGGGATAAGGCACGCCAGCGGCAGCCAGCGCCTCCTTGTGGATCGGCGCGGTGACGATGGCGGCCACCTCGCCGCTGCGGGCCAGCGCCGCCGCGTGGCGGATGCAGGCCGCCGCCGCCGCGCCCGCCTTCGCGTCGACACGGCCGAAGGGCCGCTGCGCCAGGCCGGCGGGCAGGTCCGGCACCGCCAGCACCGGCACGCAGCGCGGCGGGACCGCCGCGGCCTCCGCCGGGTGTCCGATCACCGCGACCGGCAGGCTGGAGCGATCGCCGGCACCGACGATGGCGGCCGCACGTCGCATCACCTCGATGTCACCGACGACGAAGCCGCCCGGCAACGCGCCGCGCGCGAACGCCATCGCCAGGATCTCGGGGCCGATGCCGCAGGCATCGCCCATCGTCACCGCGATCGGCTGTGCCATCGGTCCGCCCTTCACCGGCAGACGCCGCGGATCCGGCCGGGCCGGTCCGCGAGCGTCGCCCCTGGAGGGGAGCGGCGAAGCCGCAACGGGGTGGTCGTCGTCACGCCGGGTTGTCGATGTCGATGAATTCGTGCTCGAGGTCGAACAGCTGCGCGACGTGGGCCCCGACGGCCGGCGCGCCGAAGCGCTCGGTGGCATGGTGCCCGCAGGCGTAGAAGGCCACACCGGTCTCGCGCGCGATGTGGGCCTGCGGCTCCGAGATCTCGCCCGTCAGATAGGCGTCGGCCCCGGCCGCGATCGCCGCCTCGAAGTAGCCCTGGGCACCGCCGGTGCACCAGGCCACGCGCTTGATGGGCCGGCCGTCGCCTTCCACCACCACCGGCGCGCGGCCCAACCGAAACTGCAGCAGCGCCGACAGCGCCGCGCCGGTCAACGGTTGCGGCGGACGTCCGACGCAGCCGAGGTCCTGCTCGCCGAAACGGCCCTCGGTCTGGAACCTGAGCTTGGCACCCAGCTGGGCGTTGTTGCCATGCTCGGGATGCGCATCGAGCGGCAGGTGGTAGGCGAAGAGGTTGAGCTCGTGCTTCAGCACCGCCGCGACGCGCTGCCGCAGCCAGCCCGTCAGGCGGCCGTCGTGGCCGCGCCAGAACAGGCCATGGTGCACCAGCACGGCGTCGGCTCCGGCCGCGGCCGCGGCCTCGACGAAGGCCAGGCTCGCAGTGACGCCGGTCACCAGCTTGCGGACCTCTTTCCTGCCCTCGACCTGCAGACCGTTCGGCCCATAATCCTTGAACCGGCCCACGTCCAGCAGGCCTGCGAGGTACTTCTCGAGCTCGTCACGGCTGGTCACTTGTCCTTCTCCCATGCGCAGAACCTGGCTGATTTTCTCCCAAGCCGTGACGGTGGCCCTGGCGGTGCTTTTCGTGGTCGCCACTCTCAAGCCCGAATGGCTGCAGCGCCGCCCGCTGGCCTCGGTGGTCAGCACGCTCCCGGCCAGCCCGATCCAGCCCGTGGCGCTGGGCCCGGGCAGCGGTGGCGCCAGCTACGCCGCGGCGGCGCGCCGGGCCTCGCCGGCGGTGGTGAGCGTCATCACCAGCAAGACCCCGGCGGCCCGCCACCCGCGTGCCAACGATCCCTGGTTCCGCTACTTCTTCGGCGACCCCGACGAGCAGGCCCAGAGCGGCATCGGCTCGGGCGTCATCGTCTCGCCGGAGGGCTACGTCCTGACGAACAACCACGTCATCGAGCGCATGGACGACATCGAGGTCCAGCTCTCCGACGGTCGCCGCGCGCATGCCGAGGTCATCGGCACCGACCCCGAGGCCGACGTCGCGGTGCTGCGCATCAAGCTCGACAAGCTGCCGGCGGTGGCCTTCGGCAACTCCGACGCGCTGCAGGTCGGCGACGTCGTGCTGGCCATCGGCAACCCCTTCGGCGTCGGCCAGACCGTCACCTCGGGCATCGTGTCGGCGCTGGGACGCAACCAGCTCGGCATCAACACCTTCGAGAACTTCATCCAGACCGATGCGGCCATCAATCCCGGCAACTCCGGCGGTGCGCTGGTCGATGCGGCCGGCAACCTGATGGGCATCAACACCGCCATCTACTCGCGCAGCGGCGGCAACCTGGGCATCGGCTTCGCCATCCCGGTGTCGACGGCGCGCCAGGTGATGGAGGCGCTCATCAAGGATGGCGAGGTGCGACGCGGCTGGATCGGCGTCGAGCCACGCGACCTGACGCCCGAGATCGCCGAGACCTTCAACCTCAAGGCCACCGAAGGCGTGCTGATCACCGGCGTGCTGCAGGGCGGGCCCGCCAGCGACGGCGGCCTGCGCCCGGGCGACGTCGTGGTCCAGGTGGCCGAGACGCCGGTGCGCAACACGGCCCAGCTGCTCAACGCCGTCGCGGCGCTCAAGCCGCAGTCGCGCGCGCGACTCGCGGTGCAGCGCGGCGACAAGGCGGTCGAGGTGCAGGTCACCGTCGCCCAGCGACCCAAGGCACAGCGGCAGCGCGAGTAGCGGGTCGGGGCGCGACTCAGGCCGCGCTGCGGTCTTCGGGCGCCGCATCGGGCGCCTGGGTGTGCTTGATGAAGATCCGCGCCGCCCAGATGCCGATCTCGTAGAGGATGCACATCGGAATCGCGAGCGCCAGCTGCGAGATGACATCGGGCGGCGTGACGATGGCCGCGATGATGAAGGCGACGACGATGAAGTAGCCGCGGAAGGCCTTCAGCTTCTCGATCGACACCACCCCCATGCGCGCGAGGACGACCACCGCCACCGGCACCTCGAAGGCCGCACCGAAGGCGATGAACATCGACAGCACGAAGCCGAGATAGGCCTCGATGTCCGGCGCCGCGGTGATGCTCTTGGGCGCGAAGCCCTGGATGAACTTGAACACCTGGCCGAACACGAAGAAGTAGCAGAAGGCCACGCCCAGCAGGAACAGCAGCGTGCTGGACACGACCAGCGGCAGCACCAGCTTCTTCTCGTGGCTGTAGAGGCCCGGCGCGACGAAGGCCCAGACCTGGTAGAGCACCACCGGCAGCGCCAGCATGAAGCCGGCCATCAGGGTGATCTTCAGCGGCACCAGGAAGGGCGAGATCACGTTGGTCGCGATCAGCGTCGCGCCGGCCGGCAACTGCGCCACCAGCGGAGCGGCCAGCAGGTCGTAGAGCACCGACGGCCCCGGCCACAGGGCAAAAACCCCGAAGCCGACGACGATCGCCGCCACGGCGCGGATCAGGCGGTCGCGCAGCTCGATCAGGTGCGCGACGAAAGGTTGCTCGCTGCCTTCGAGCTCGTCGCGGGGGTCCGGGGTAGCCACGGACCTAGCGCACGCCCGGTGGCCGGAAGCGCGCCACCCGGGCCGCGCCCGACTGGGCCCGGGCCCGCACGCCGTGGCGCTGCTTGTACCACTGCGGCACGGCGCTTCGCTTGAGGCGCCAGTTCTTCTTGGGGGCCTTGTAGGGCAGCGGCGGTTCGCTCAGCGTCGTGCCGGCGTGATAGACCTCGGTGCCGATGTCGCCTTCGCTGCCCGGCGAAGCCGACAACTCGCCCCAGGCCTGGTTCATCTCGCTGCTGGCCTGCTGGACCTCGCTCGAGACGCTCTGCTCGACATTGCGCGCAGCGTCCTCGAACTGCGTCTTCATCTTCTTCAGCTCTTCGAGCTCGATCGACCGGTTGACCTCGGCCTTCACGTCGGAGACGTAGCGCTGCGCCTTGCCCATCATGTGGCCGACGGTGCGTGCCACGCGCGGCAGCTTCTCGGGGCCGATGACGATCAACGCCACCGCACCGATCAGCGCGATCTTGTCGAAGCCAAAGTCGATCATGCGCGGTCCGGGACGAAGGCTCAGCTCTTCTGCTTGGCTTCGACGTCGACGGTGTTGGCGTCGGCGCTCTTGCTGGTCGTGACCTGCTGGGTGGGACTGGCCGGGTCGGCGGCGGCGTTCGCCGAGCCGTCGCGCACGCCGTCCTTGAAGCCCTTGACCGCGCCGCCGAGGTCGCTGCCGATGTTCTTGAGCTTCTTGGTGCCGAACACGAGCACGACGATCAACAGAACGACCAGCCAATGCCAGATGCTGAAGGAACCCATGGTGTACTCCTGAGGACGCTGGGGTGACGCGCAGCGGGGGATTCTAGGGCCGCACCCGTGTCAGACCGGTGTGCGGGGGTCGAGTTCACCCCTTGACCCAGGGCCGCGGGCCGCCCATCACGTGCATGTGCAGGTGATAGACCTCCTGCAAGCCGTCCTGGCCGGTGTTGATGAGCGTGCGAAAGCCGTTGCTCACGCCCAGTTCGCGCATCAGCCGCGGCGCCAGGCCCAGCATGTGGCCCAGCAGGCCTTGGTCGCCGGGGCCGACGTCGGCCAGCGTGGCGATATGGCGTTTGGGGATCACCAGGACGTGGACCGGTGCCCAGGGGTTGATGTCGTGGAAGACGAGCACCTGCTCGTCCTCGTGGGCCTTCTTCGCGGGGATCTGGCCGGCGACTATCCGGCAGAAGATGCAGTTCGGGTCGGGTGCACTCATGGCGGGTCGGGTCAGTTCGGCATCGGCTGGTTGCCGTTGAGGTTGAGCCAGCCGCGGATGATGCGGTAGAGGAACCAGATCGAGATCGCGACCCAGGCGATCCAGCCCGGGAAGAACAGCAACAGCCACAAGGGGATCGTGATCACGTAGAGCCCGCCGGCCCACAGCACGCTGCGGATGCGCCAGCTGAAGTGCGAGGCCTGCCAGGTGCCGGCCGCCTCGTCCTTCTTCACCAGGTCGATGATGAAGGCGACGATCAGCAGCGCGATGCCGGGCTGGAAGCTCGGGATCACCGCCCCGATCGCGACGATCAGGTGCAGCAGGTAGCTGATGCTGCCGACGGTCTTGAGCGAGCGCTCCCGTTCGCCGTTGTCGATCACGGTGTTCATGGTCCTTGCTGCTCCCTGCGTTGCGCCTTGCGGGCGGCGAATTCCTCGAGGCCGGAGGTCCCTGCGCGCTGCTCCAGCTCGGCCAGCACCTCGGCCGGCGTCAGCCCGTACTGCGCCAGGGCGATCATCGAATGGAACCAGAGATCCGCGGCCTCGCCCACGATCTTCCGGCGGTCGCCGTCCTTGGCTGCCATGACCAGCTCGGTCGCTTCCTCACCGATCTTCTTGAGGATGGCGTCGGGGCCTTTTTGGAACAGGCGGGCGACATAGCTCTTGTCGGGATCGCCGCCACGGCGCGCCTCGATCACCGCGGCCAGCCGCGCCAGCGTGTCATTGGAACTGCTCATCTGGCGTAGATCCGCTCCGGGTCCTCGATCACCGGATCGACGGCCTGCCAGGCGCCGCCCTCCCAGCGCTGGTAGAAGCAGCTGTGGCGCCCGGTGTGGCAGGCGATGGTCGGGGCATGGCCGAGCTGGTCGACCTTGAGCAGCAGCACGTCGTTGTCGCAATCCAGGCGCATCTCGCGCACCTTCTGGATGTGGCCGGATTCCTCGCCCTTGTGCCAGAGGCGACCGCGCGAGCGGCTCCAGTACACGGCCTCACCGAGCTCGGCGGTGCGCGCCAGCGCCTCGCGGTTCATCCACGCGAACATCAGCACGTCGCCGCTCGTGGCCTCCTGCGCGATCACCGGCAGCAGGCCGTCACGGTCCCAGCGGATGTCGTCCAGCCACGTCATGAGCGGCAGTTTAGCGACTCGGGGCCAAGGCCTTGCCGCGCAGAGCGGCAACGCGGAAGGGTCACATCCTCACCGGGATGCCGCGCTCGGCCAGCAGCGCCTTGGCCTGGCCGACGGTGAAGGTCCCGTAGTGGAAGATGCTGGCCGCCAGCACCGCGTCGGCGCCGCCTTGCTGGATGCCTTCGGCCAGGTGCTCCAGCGCACCGACGCCCCCCGAGGCGATCACCGGAATGCCGACTGCGTCGCTCACAGCCCGCGTCAGCGGCAGGTTGAAGCCGATCTGCGTGCCGTCGCGGTCCATGCTGGTGAGCAGGATCTCGCCGGCGCCGTACGCGGCCATCTGCCGCGCCCAGTCCACCGCATCCAGGCCGGTGTTCCTGCGCCCGCCATGCGTGTAGACCTCCCAGCCGCCGCCGTCGGCCCGGGACTTGGCGTCGATGGCGACGACGATGCACTGGGCGCCGTACTTGTCCGAGGCGTCGCGGATGACCTGCGGGTCGGCGACCGCCGCCGAGTTGAAGCTCACCTTGTCGGCCCCGGCATTGAGCAGGCGCCGCACGTCGTCGACCGTGCGCACGCCGCCGCCGACGGTCAGCGGGATGAAGACCTGCGAGGCCACGGCCTCGATGATCGGCAGGATGAGGTCGCGACCGTCGCTGGTGGCGGTGATGTCGAGGAAGGTCAGCTCGTCGGCGCCCTGCTCGTTATAGCGCGCCGCGATCTCGACCGGGTCCCCGGCGTCGCGCAGCTCGACGAAGTTGACGCCCTTGACGACACGGCCGCCGGTGACGTCGAGGCAGGGAATGATGCGCTTGGCGAGCATGTCAGGGCCCGCCTCCGGAGGCGTCGAGCATCAGGACTCGCCGTTCAGCGCGTCCGCGTGCGCCTGCGCCGCCGCGAAGTCCAGGTCGCCGGTGTAGATGGCCCGGCCGCAGATCACGCCTTCGATGCCCTCGCCTTCGACGGCGCACAGCTGCTCGATGTCGGCCAGGCCCTTCAGGCCGCCGGACGCGATGACGGGGATGGTCAGCGCCTGCGCCAGCTTCACGGTGGCGTCGATGTTGATGCCGCTCAGCATGCCGTCGCGGCCGATGTCGGTGTAGATCACGCCCTCGACGCCGTAATCCTGGAACTTCTTCGCCAGGTCCACCACCTCGTGGCCGGTCAGCTTGCTCCAGCCGTCGGTGGCGACCTTGCCGTCCTTGGCGTCCAGGCCGACGATGATGTGGCCGCCGAAGGCCGTGCAGGCGTCGCGCAGGAAACCCGGGTTCTTGACCGCGGCGGTGCCGATGATCACGAACGAGAGGCCGTCGTCGAGGTAGCGCTCGATGGTGTCGAGGTCGCGGATGCCGCCGCCGAGCTGCACCGGGATCTCGTCGCCGACCTCCTTGAGGATGGCCTTGATCGCCGGCTCGTTGACCGGCTTGCCGGCGAAGGCGCCGTTCAGGTCCACCAGGTGCAGCCGTCGCGCGCCGGCGTCGAGCCAGCGGCGCGCCATCGCGGCCGGGTCCTCGCCGAAGGTCGTGGAGGCCTGCATGTCGCCCTGCTGCAGGCGAACGCAGCGGCCGTCCTTCAGGTCGATCGCGGGAATCAGCAGCATGGCCGGCAGCGGGAGGGCGACAGGGGACGGGTCGGTCAGGGACGCCAGTCGAGGAAGTTGCGGTACAGGGCCAGGCCGTGCTCGGCGCTCTTCTCGGGATGGAACTGGGTGGCAAAAATGTTATCGCGCGCCACCGCGCTGGTAAAGCGCGCGCCGTAATCGGTTTCGCCCGTGCTGTGGGCCGCATCGTCCGGCGCCGCATAGTAGCTGTGGACAAAGTAGAACCAGCTGTCGTCCGGCACCCCTGCCCACAGGGCATGCGGCCGGGCCTGGCGGACGCGGTTCCAGCCCATCTGCGGGACCTTGTAGCGGCTGCCGTCGGGCTGCAGCTGTCCCTCCAGGCGAAAGCGCCTCACCCGCCCGGCGATCAGGCCCAGGCCCGGCGTGTCCTGCTCCTCGCTGTGGTCCAGCAGCATCTGCATGCCGACGCACACGCCCATCAGCGGCTTGCGGGCCGCGGCCTCCAGCACGGCAGCGAGCAAGGCGCCCCCGTGGGCCTCGCGCAGCTCGCGCATGCAGTCGCGCATCGCGCCCTGGCCGGGCAGCACCACGCGCTCGGCGGTGCGCACGACCTCGGGATCGGCCGTGACGACGACTGCCACATCCGTGGACGTCGCCGCATGGATCACCGCCTGCGACACCGAGCGCAGGTTGCCCATGCCGTAGTCGACGACGGCGACTTGTCTCATGGCGTGGCGGTGATCGGTGATCGGTGATCAGTGATCAGTTGGAAGACGTGCTGCCGCTGCATGGAACTCCAATCACTGATCACCGATCACGGGCTGTCAAAGCGAGCCCTTCGTCGACGGGATCACCCCCGCCATCCGCGGGTCGCGCTCCAGCGCCATGCGCAGCGCCCGCGCGAAGGCCTTGAACACCGTCTCGCACTGGTGGTGGGCGTTGTCGCCGAACAGGTTGTCGATGTGCAGCGT
>CAZTTC010000127.1:0-8894 GCA_964616015.1 uncultured Methylibium sp.
CAGGCCGCGATCCATGCGGCGGTAGTCCAGGTGCAGGTGGTAGTCGGTGATGCCGCCGTCCCAGTACGCGCCCTTGGGCCCACCGGGCACGTCGTGCACGGCATCGAGCCAGAACGGGATGCTGCAGCTGGCCAGGATCGCCGGCACCATGTTCTGCGTGTCCAGCGCCACCTGGCGCGTGCGGAAGTCGTCCAGCGGCACGGGCAGCGCGTCGCGGGCATCGCCGAACACCACGCGTTCGAGGAAACCGCCCAGGGCCTTGCGGCTCACCGCGTTGGCCGCAAACGCGCCCATGTAGCCCAGCGGCGTGCGCCAACGCCCTTCCCTGCGCAGCACGTGGCGGCCGCGGCTGGTGAACACGTGCAGCCGCCGCTGTGGGTGCGCCAGCACCTCGGCGGCGCGGGTGCCGATGCGATCCTGCAGCTTCAGGCCAAAGGCCTGGCTCACCGCACGCGGCGTCGGCGCCTTGCCGGGCGCGTGTTCGTAGCGCTGCACGATGTAGTCCTCGGCCAGCTGCGCCAGCGCCGCGTCGGCATCGGGCAGGCAGGCGCAGGCCAGGCGCCAGGCGCCGATCGAAGCGCCCAGCAGGTGCAGCGTCTCGCTGCTGCCGCTGAGCCAGCGGCCGAAGATGAAGCGGTCCAACGGGTTCAGCACCAGCCCCTTGGCACCCCCGGCTGCACCGGGAATCACGCGCACGTCCTGCGGCCGGAGCCCCTGCTCGCGCAACTGCGCCAGCGCGCGCGGGCCGGCGTAGACCTGGAGCGCGCCGGCGTGCTTCACCGCCGTGTCTGCAGCTTGGCAAAGGCCGCTGCCATCGCACCGCCTGCCGCAGCCGGCTCAAGGGCGCGCCCGCGGGGCTGCTCGCCGCGTGCTGCAGGGCGGAAGCGGTTGTCGCCGGCGGCGCCACCCTTGCCCTGCGCCGGCGCGTCGAGCTTCATCGTCAGCGAGATGCGCTTGCGCGCGAGGTCCACCTCCAGCACACGCACCTTCACCACCTGCCCGGTCTTGACCACTTCGCGCGCGTCATTGACGAACTTGTTCGACAGCTGGCTCACGTGGATCAGGCCGTCCTGGTGCACACCCAGGTCGACGAAGGCGCCGAACTGCGCCACGTTGCTCACGGTGCCTTCCAGCGTCATGCCCGGCTGCAGGTCCTTGATGTCGTCGACGCCCTCGTTGAAGCGCGCCACCTTGAAGTCCGGGCGCGGGTCGCGGCCGGGCTTCTCCAGCTCGGCGAGGATGTCCTTCACGGTGATCGCGCCGAAGCGCTCGTCGGCATAGGCCTCGGGTCGCAGCTTGCGGATCACGTCGCTGTTGCCGATCAGATCGGCGACCGGTCGGCCGACGGCGGCGATGATCTTCTCCACCACCGGGTAGGTCTCGGGGTGCACGCCCGACAGGTCCAGCGGGTTGTCGCCGTCACGGATGCGCAGGAAGCCCGCGGCCTGCTCGAAGGTCTTGTCGCCCAGGCCGGCGACCTCGCGCAACTGGCGGCGGTTGCGGAAGGCCCCGTGGGCATCGCGCCAGCGCACGATGCTGGCGGCCACCGCTGCGGACAGCCCCGAGACCCGCGACAGCAGCGCCGACGAGGCCGTGTTGAGGTCGACGCCGACGGCATTGACGCAGTCCTCGACCACCGCGTCGAGCATGCGCGCCAGCGCCGCCTGGTTGACGTCGTGCTGGTACTGGCCGACGCCGATGGACTTCGGGTCGATCTTCACCAGCTCGGCCAGCGGATCCTGCAGGCGCCGCGCGATGGACACCGCGCCGCGCAGGCTGACGTCCAGTTCCGGCAACTCCTTGCTCGCGAACTCGGAGGCCGAGTAGACGGACGCGCCGGACTCGCTGACGACGACCTTCTCCGGCACCGTGCCCGGCGCGAGCTGCTGGAGGCGCTTGATGAGATCGGCCGCCAGCTTGTCGGTCTCGCGGCTCGCGGTGCCGTTGCCGATCGCGATCAGGTTCACGCCGTGCGTGGCGCACAGGCGGCCGAGGGTGTGGAGTGCACCGTCCCAGTCCTTGCGCGGCTCGTGCGGGTAGACGGTCGCGGTGTCCAGCAGCTTGCCGGTGTCGCTGACCACCGCGACCTTCACGCCGGTGCGGATGCCCGGGTCCAGCCCCATCACCACGCGCTTGCCGGCGGGCGCCGCCAGCAACAGGTCGCGCAGGTTCTCGGCGAAGACCTTGATCGCCACCTGCTCGGCAGACTCGCGCAGGCGCGCGAACAGGTCGCGCTCGAGGCTCAGGCTCAGCTTGACCTTCCAGGCCCAGGCGATGCACTTGCGGATCAGGTCGTCGCCCGGTCGCCGCGCGTGGCTCCAGCCCAGGTGCACGGCGATGCGGCCTTCGGCGATGCTGACGGAAGGACCCGCTCGCCCTGAGCCCGTCGAAGGGCCGGGGACCGCCTCGTCGTCGAGCGCCAGCTTCGCATCCAGCACGCCCAACGTGCGGCCGCGGAAGACCGCCAGCGCGCGGTGCGAGGGCACGCGCGCGATGGGTTCGTCGTAGTCGAAGTAGTCGCGGAACTTCGCGACCTCGGGGTCCTGCTCGTCCTTGCCGTCCATGCGCCGCGACCGCAGCAGGCCGGTCTCCCACAGCCAGCCGCGCAGCGACTGCACCAGCGCCGCATCCTCGGCCCAGCGCTCGGACAGCAGGTCGCGCACGCCGTCCAGCACCGCGTGGGCATCAGCAAAACCTGCGTCGACATTCAGGAAGCCGGCCGCCTCGGCCAGCGGGTCCAGCGACGGGTCGGCGAACAGGCGCCCGGCCAGCGGCTCGAGACCCGCCTCGCGGGCGATCATGCCCTTGCTGCGGCGCTTGGGCTTGTACGGCAGGTACAGGTCTTCCAGCTCCTGCTTGGTCGGCGCCGCCTCGACGGCGGCCCGCAGCTCGGGCGTCAGCTTGCCCTGCTCGTCGATGCTGGCCAGCACGGCGGCGCGGCGCTCCTCCAGCTCGCGCAGGTAGGCCAGGCGGGCCTCCAGCTCGCGCAGCTGGATGTCGTCGAGGCCGTCGGTGGCCTCCTTGCGGTAGCGGGCGATGAAGGGCACGGTGGCGCCGCCGTCGAGCAGGTCGACCGCGGCCTGGATCTGGGCGGGGCGCACCTTCAGCTCGGCCGCGAGCTGGCGCAGGATCTTGTCGGACATCGTCAGGGCAAGGCGCGACGCGGTCGCGCTGCAAAAAAAGAGCGCGCAGTGTAGCGGCGTGGGGCCGGCGCTCCGGCGACCTCAGAACTGCAGCTTGCAGCTGCGCGCGACCTGCTCCAGCGCGCCGGGCTGGCGCCGGAGCGCGGCGCTGATCTCCGCCCGGTCGTAGGGCCGCTTCTCGAGGTCGGGGATCACCTGCCTTACCGGAAAGAACAGGCAGACGCAGGCCGCCTGGGTGTGATGCGCCTGGCAGGTCCGGGTGAATGTCGGCAGGTTCTCGACCGGCTCTTCCTGCCGGACGCGCGGGCCGTGCGCCACGCGCTCGAACTCCGGCACGCCGCCGTACTGGTGGTAGGCGATCTGGTAGGCCTGCGCGTGGCCGCAGCCGGTCATGCCGATGCGATGCGCACCGAGCCAGTACACCCTGTCCGACGGCCGGTGGCCGGGAGCCGGCTTCGTAACGTAGATGAAGAGGCCGCGCGCCGACGGGTGCGTGAACTGCATGTGCTCGCGGGTCGGGGTCTCGCGGACGTCCACGGCCCGCGCCACCTCGCCCGGCGCGTCCCAGCGGTAGACGACGGTCTGCACGTCCGGGAAGGGCCGGATGCAGACCTTGGAGATCATCCCGTCGGGCGTGTCGAAGCGGACCGGCTCACCAGGCCGGTTGCGGGGGTCCTGCAGCCAGCGATCGATGGCGGGGTCGAGCCGCGCCCCCGGCGGGACCCGGCTGGCCGCCGCGCCGCTGCCCGCGACGAACAACTCGTGCAGCCAGGCCGCCGTCACCGCGACGGCCGCCAGGCCTGCGGCCCGCGCGACGAAGGACGGCGACCCCTCCGGCCTGGCCGCTCCCGGCCCTGCCTGCGCCCAGCGCTCCCGGTCCCGCCGCATGTCCTCGTCCAGATAGTCGCGCGCGCGCTGCTCCTCGGCGCGGCGTCGCTCCGCCTCCTGACGCGTGCGCTCTTCGTATTGACGCTCAGAGTCGGAGTAGCCTTGGCCCAAGGCCAGGGGGGTGGCGACGATCAGCGCCGAACAGAACACCAGGGAACGGCGAAACATCGGCATCAGGTGCTCCCGTGGGCGACTTGTGCCGGCGGTCCTTAGGCACCCGTTTTGCGCGCTAGCCGACCTGTGCGCACCTTCGGCTCCGCAGTCATGGCCGCGGAGGCACCGCGCTCCGCAAGGCGCCCAGTGACGTACTTGTGCAGGATGCTGGCGATGAGGGTTTGATACGGCATGCCCTCTTGCAGCGCACGGGCCTGGATGTCTTGAAGATCTCCGGAAGACAAGCGGATGTTGACCCGGCGATCCTTCGTGGCGGTCGCGCGGGCCGCAGCCTTGAGCTTGGCAAGTTCGGACTTCGTCGCGACCGACCTCAGCGAGCCCGCCTCGTAGTCCGCCAAGAGCTCTTTTTCGAACGAGTCAAGCGTTGCCATCTCATTCACCTTGGTTCAGGTAGTCCCTTGTCGCCTTGCGACTCGGGATGACAGTCTTCAGGAAGTAGTGGTCGTCCTGCTCGACGAACGGGACGAGGTAGACGTACTCGTCCCATGTGACGACCATCACCCGCTGGTTCTGGTGTCGCTTTGGGTTCGGATGGACCAGAACGTCCAGGAGGCCACCGCCTTCAACCGCGACGACCACCTGCTCGAACGAGACGCCTCGCCCGGCAAACAACTCGGCGTTCTTCTCAAGGCCCCAGCGGAACGGTTTCACGGTGCAAGTGTAGCATTGTGTGTGCCTTTTGTCACCACAAGAAGCCAGCGCTTCGTCGGCGGTCCCCGATGCCCAACGACTGAGCTGAGCGGACCTCAAGGTCAGGCCGCGTGGAAGTCGCAGTGACAACTCAGTTGGCCGCGGGGCTGCTTGGTGCGCATGTGCTCGGAAGCGTTGTTCGACGCCCAACTGCCAAGGGGGTGAACGGGTGCCGCGGCGGCCGATGTCGCCCTTTGCGCCGCGATCGCCGCGATCGCCGCGATGCTTCGACCTCGGTCTTCCTCCAGAAACCCCCTCATCGGTGCGGCCGCGCCGGCAGGCCGGACGGCGCGATCGGCGACCGGTCCCTCCGCGGATCGAAGCCGACGCCGCCCGGGCCGCCCAGCCGCCTGCAGCGCCGCCGCAGACCGGCCCCCTTCCCCGCCGAAGCTGACGCGCACCTCACCGCCCTTGCATTCGACCGTCCCACCGCCGAAGCTGCCTGTCTGGTGTGCAGTGCATGCGGTGCCCGGGCCGATGACGCCCCCTCGGGCACGCGGCACCGGCAGGCGGGGCGTCGAGGAGACGACTCATGCCCACCTTCATCACGCTGGCCAACTTCACCGACCAGGGCGCCCGCAACATCAAGGACTCGCCGGACCGCTTCGAGGCCTACAAGCAACTCGCCGAGGCCGCGGGCATCACTGTCAAGAGCGTGCACTGGACCGAGGGCCCCTACGACCTCGTGCTGATCACCGAAGGCCCGGAAGACGCGGTGATGACGACCGCGCTGAAGATGGCCTCGCTCGGCAATGTGCGCACCCAGACGCTGCGCGGCTACTCGGCCAAGGAGATGCGGTCTTTCGTCGGCAAGCTCTGACTCCGCGTGGCCACCCATGCGTGCCGGGATGCCCCATGAGGCGTGAGCCGGTCGTCATGCGGTGGTCTCGGTCTTGAACACCGCCACCGTCTCGGCAAGGCGGGCGGCCTGCTGCTTCAGGCTTTCCGCGGCGGCGGCGCTCTGTTCGACGAGCGCTGCGTTCTGTTGTGTGACCTCGTCGAGACGGGTCACGGCTTCGCTCACCTGACCGATACCCTGGCTCTGCTCGGTGCTGGCGCTGTTGATCGCCTGGAGCAGTGCGCTGACGCGCTGCACTTGCGCCACCACCTCGGTCATCGTGTGGCCGGCGCTGGTGACGAGTTCGCTGCCGGTTTCGACCTTGGAGACGCTGGTACCGATCAGGTCTTTGATTTCGCGCGCGGCCTGCGCACTGCGCTGCGCCAGATTGCGAACCTCGCTGGCCACGACCGCAAAGCCGCGACCGTGCTCGCCGGCGCGCGCCGCCTCGACCGCGGCGTTCAGCGCCAGAATGTTGGTCTGGAAGGCAATACCGTCGATGACGCCGACGATGTCGCCGATGCGCCGGCTGCTGGCGGTGATCTCCTCCATCGTCGCCATCACCCGCCTCATCGCCTCGCCGCCTTCGAGGGCCACCGCCGACGCGCTGCCGGCGAGTTGGCTGGCTGCGCGCGCGGTGTCGGCGTTGTGACGCACCGTCGCGGTCAGTTCCTCCATCGAGGCAGCCGTTTGCTGCAGATTGCTCGCCTGCGCCTCGGTGCGCTGGCTCAGATCGGCGTTGCCGGTGGCGATTTGGGCGGAGCCGGTGGCAATCGAGTCGCTGCTTGCGCGGACCTGGCCAACGATATCGAGCAGGCTGTCGTTCATGCGCCTGAGTGCAGCGAGCAGCTTGGCGGTCTCTCCGCTGCCGGTGACCTCGATGCGTGAGGTCAGGTCACCGGCCGCCACGATCTCCGTCAGGTGCACGGCTGCCTCGATGGGCCGGGAGATGCTCCGTCCCAGCGCCATGCTGATCGCCATCAGCAGGCCCGCCGAGACGAGCAGTGCCGCGGTGATGATGCGTTGCGCCCCGATGGCCGTCGCCTCGCTGGCTTCGCGCGCACGCTCGGCCTGGAGTTCGATCAGCTTGCTCAGAGCGCCCATCTGTTCCTCCAGATTCTTGAACGCGGCACCGAACTCGGCCATCTTGGCCTGTGCGGCGTTTGGGTCCTTCAGGGCCAGGTCGGCAGTGGCCCCGGCCACGTCGACGTAGGCCGACAACGGGGCATCGACCTTCGCCACCGCGGCGTCAGCCGCGCCACCGATGGCCAGCCTGCGCAGCGCCACGATGGACCCTTGCAGCGACTTCGCGTGCTCGACCAGGTCTCGCCTGGCCGCCGCGTGGTCGCTGGCGTCCTGCCGGGTCGCCGCCAGCATCGCGTGCAGGACATCGCCGCGCAGGGCGTCATGCATCATGTCGGCCTCGAGCTGTAGCTTCAGCGCCGTGCCGGCGCGCTTGATGTCCGCGCTGGCGTCGGTCAGCCGGATCGAGGCGACGTAGCCAGCCGCCGCGACGGCGAACAACAGGGCCAGCGCGAGCAGCCCGAAACCCTGCATCTTGCGGCGGATGGTGAGCTCGATGTTCATGGTGTTCCCGCGGAATCGATCGATGGGTCGCGAATCAGAACTTGGCCGAAAAGCCCAGCGTCCACGCGAAGTCGGGTGCCTGCCGGGTGACGCCGCTGGAGACGGCGACATCGACCTGCAATGAAGGGCTCAACAACCGTGCCATGCCGGTGTTCACAGTGACGCTGTTGCCGCCGTTGCGCCCCGAAGCGAGTCGCTGGGCCGCCACCTCGACGAAGCTGCGCAAGTCGTCGCCCCACGACTTGCCCAGCACGACAGCCAAGGTGCCCCCCACATAGCGTTGCCCGGCGTCATTGCGCTCGGCAAACAGGCCGGGCATCACGCCGGCCGCATAGCCCCCTGGCAGTTCCCATTCGGCCACCATGCGCAGCGACGGCCGGGTGCCCTGCCCGCGAGATGCGCTCGAGCCGGTGTCGAGGTCGGCATGGACGAGCCAAGCGATGCCGGGCCGCCCGCGGTCTTCATCGCCGTCTTGCACATGCCATTTGGCACCCACAGCGGTGTCGGCCCAAGCGCTGGCGCGGCTGCCATCGCTGCCGCGGGTGCTGAGGCGGCCGTCGGTCTCCAGACGGAGTTCGCACTGGTCGGACAGCCCGTAGCGGAGCAAGGTCGGATTGCTGCGGGTGCGGATGCGCGCGCCGGCGGCGCTGCCGCGCTCGTGGGCGACGCTGGTTTCGATCTGGAACCGGCCTGCACCAACCACGTCGCTCGACTCGACGACGTCGGGGCGATCGGTGGTGATGGTGTCATCGGCCCGAGCGGTGCCCAGTGGCAGCAGGCACAGGACGGACGCGCAGGACAGCAGCGCCCGATGGACGGAGTGGCTCATGGAAATGCTCTCTGAGGAGCCCGTGACTGCCAGGCGGTGGAGCGGCGCGCTCACACGCGCACCACATAGGGCCGCCTCGCGGCCGCTTCCTCAGTATCGGCAGAGCCCGGACCCACTTGCGCCTGAAAAAGCGGCCTCAATGGCCGCTATCTCTTGGGCGCCGTGCCAGGTGCGCCGGCTACACGGCGCGCAGGCCGAGGCGCTCGAACAGCGCCTCGTCGCGGGCCACCTCGGGGTTGCCGGTGACCAGCAGCTTGTCGCCGTAGAAGATCGAGTTGGCGCCGGCCAGGAAGCACAGCGCCTGGATGCCGTCGCCCAGTTGCTGGCGACCGGCCGACAGCCGCACCCAGGCCTTGGGCATGGTGATGCGCGCCACCGCGATCGTGCGCACGAACTCGAAGGGGTCGAGCTTGTCGATCCCGGCCAGCGGCGTGCCTTCGACCTGCACCAGCTCGTTGATCGGCACCGACTCGGGATACGGGTCCAGGTTGGCCAGCTGCGCGACCAGCCCGGCGCGCTCGCGCCGCGACTCGCCCATGCCGACGATGCCGCCGCAGCAGACGTTCATGCCGGCCTCGCGCACGTGGGCCAGCGTCGCGAGGCGCTCCTCGTAGACGCGCGTGCTGATGATGCGGCCGTAGGCCTCGGGCGCGGTGTCGAGGTTGTGGTTGTAGTAGTCGACGCCGGCTTCCTTGAGCGCCTGCGCCTGCGGCTTGCTCAGCATGCCCAGCGTGCAGCAGGCCTC
>CAZTTC010000128.1:0-8887 GCA_964616015.1 uncultured Methylibium sp.
CGCTGCGCCAGGCGCCCGACTGCATCCTGATCGGCGAGATCCGCGACCGCGAGACCATGACGATGGCGATCTCCTATGCGCTGTCGGGCCACCTCGTGCTGTCCACGCTGCACGCCAACAACTCCTACCACGCGCTGGGCCGCATCCTGAGCTTCTACACGCCCGAGTCGCGCCCGGCGCTGATGAGCGACCTGTCGTCGGCGCTGAAGGCCGTGGTGTCGCAGCGGCTGGTGCGCTCCACCGCCGGGGGCCGCGTGCCGGCGGTCGAGGTGATGCTCAACACCAAGCTGGTGTCGGACCTGATCGCGCAAGGCGATTTCTCCGGCGTGAAAGAGGCGATGGAGCAGTCGCTGGCCGAGGGCTCGCAGACCTTCGAGGCCGAGCTGGCGCGCTTCATCAACGAAGGCACGATCACACGCGACGAGGGCCTGTCCTACGCCGACTCGCCGACCAACCTGATGTGGCGGCTGCAGAACGAAACGGGCGCGCAGTCCAAGCTGCAGGCCAAGAAAGAGGAGAAGGACGAGGGCCCCTCCTTCACCGATATCACGCTCGAGGTGCGCGACGAAGGCAAGCGCACCAACTTCGGCGGGCTGTGAGTGTGTCCGCGGGCGCGGCCCTCGCCCTGGCCGAGCAGCTGATCTCGCGCCGCTCGGTCACGCCGCAGGACGACGGCTGCCAGGCCCTGATCGCGCAGCGCCTCGCCGCCGCGGGCTTCGAGTGCCACACGATCGCCAGCGGCCCCGAGGACTTTCGCGTCACCAACCTCTGGGCCGTGCGTCGCGGCACGGCCGGCCGCGACGGCTTCCTGCTGGCCTTCGCCGGCCACACCGACGTGGTGCCCACCGGCCCGCTGGAGCGCTGGACCAGCGACCCCTTCGTGCCCAGCCATCGCGACGGCAGGCTCTATGGCCGAGGCGCGGCCGACATGAAGACCTCGATCGCCTGCATGGTTACGGCCATCGAGGACTTCGTCGCCGTGACGCCGCGGCCCGCCGGCTCGATCGCCCTGCTGATCACCAGCGACGAGGAAGGACCGGCGCTCGACGGCACCACGCGCGTGGTCGACTGGCTGCGCGAGCGCGGCGAACGCATCGATGCCTGCATCGTCGGCGAGCCCACCTCCGTGCAGTCGCTCGGCGACATGATCAAGAACGGCCGCCGCGGCTCGCTGACCGGCCGGCTGGTCGTGCAGGGCGTGCAGGGCCACATCGCCTACCCGCACCTGGCCAGGAACCCCATCCACCTGCTGGCGCCGGCGCTGGCCGAGCTGACCGTCGTGGAGTGGGACCGCGGCAACGAGCACTTCCCGCCGACCAGCTGGCAGGTGTCCAACCTGCATGCCGGCACGGGCGCGGGCAACGTGATTCCGGGCGAGGCGGTCGTCGACTTCAACTTCCGCTATTCGACCGAGTCGACGCCGGAGTCGCTGCAGTCGCGCCTGGCCGCCGTGCTGGACCGCCACGGCCTGAGCCACCGCATCGACTGGACCCTGGGCGGGCGTCCCTTCCTGACGCGGCCGGGCTCGCTCACCGCGGCCCTGCGCGAATCCATCCGCCAGGTCACCGGCCGCGAGACCGAGCTGTCGACCACCGGCGGCACCTCCGACGGCCGCTTCATCGCCGCGATCTGCCCGCAGGTCGTCGAGTGCGGGCCGGTCAACGCCAGCATCCACCAGATCGACGAGCATGTGGCGGTCGCCGACATCGAGCCGCTGAGCGCGATCTACCGCGGCGTGCTCGAGCGCCTGGTGGCATGAACCACCCCCGTTGCGGCTGCGCCGCACCCCCTCCAGGGGGCGCCGCTGGCGGCTGTCGGGCTGGCCGGTTCATGCCGCAGGGGCCGCTGAGATGACACTGGTCGAGATCGTCGAGGCGCAGGCGGCCCGTCTGGACGCGGCGGGCGTCGCCTTCGGCCACGGCACGACGAATGCCTACGACGAGGCGGCCTGGCTGGTGCAGTGGGCGCTGGACCTGCCGCTCGACACGCTGCACGACGAGGCTGCGCGGCCGGTGTCGGCCAGCGAGCAGATGGTCGTCGACGCGCTCGTCGAGCGCCGCATCCGCAGCCGCCTGCCGGCCGCCTACCTCACCAAGCAGGCCTGGCTGCAAGGCGTGGCCTTCTTTGTCGACGAGCGCGTGATCGTGCCGCGCAGCTTCATCGCCGAGCTGATCGCCGACGCCAGCATCGACCGCTGGATCGCCCCCACCGCGCGCCGCTTGCTGGACCTGTGCACCGGCAACGGCAGCCTCGCGATCCTGGCGGCGATGGCCTGGCCCGACCTGCGCATCGACGCCAGCGACCTGTCGGAGGATGCGTTGGCGGTCGCGCGCATCAACGTCGATGCGCACCAGCTCGGCGGCCGCATCGAGCTGCTGCGATCCGACGGTCTGGAGCGCGTGAACGGGCCCTACGACCTGATCCTGTGCAACCCGCCCTACGTCAACGCCGCCTCGATGGCGGCGCTGCCGCCCGAGTACCGCGCCGAGCCGGCGCTCGCCCTCGACGGCAACGCCGACGGGGGCCAGGACGGCATGGACTTCGTCCGCGCGCTGCTGCGCGAAGTACCGCGCCACATGAGCGACGACGCCGTGCTGGTCCTGGAGATCGGCAACGAGCGCGAGCACTTCGAGCGCGCTTTCCCGCGCCTGCAGGCCCTGTGGCTGGAGAGCAGCGCCGGGCCGGACCAGGTGCTGCTGCTGACCCGCGAGGCGCTGGCCCGCCAGGGCTAGGGTCAGTGAACGCGACCGGAGGGCTCGCGCCCGGGTCGCGCAGGCCGCAGGGGCTAGGCCTTCGGCTCGACAGGCGGCGAACCCGGCGCCGGCGCGACCCAACGGGCCTGGGCCGCCTCGAAGTCCGAGGCGCTCGCCTCGGCCACATGGATGCGCCGCGCGTCCACGTCCATCGCATCGGTCTTCGGGTGGGGCGCCGCCGCCGCGTCGGCCGCAGCCTGTTGCTCGGCCCGCTCGACCACCGCGACCGCCAGCCGGGAGCGCAGCTCGGCCAGCCCTTCCTGCTGCCAGTTCGTGACCAGCCCCTCCAGCTGCTGCAGCGCGGCTCTCAACACGTCCACCGGCACCTCGTCCAGCGCCTCGGCGCCCTGCTTGCGCAAGGCGCCTTCGACATAGGCCAGGTGCCGCAGCACCGAGCGCGACTGCGGATGGCGCTTGAGCAGCGCACGCAGCTGGCTGCCGATCAGGTCGACCCGGGCCTCGTCCAGGCCGTGCACCGCACGCGATGGCGGGTGGCGTGGCGCCGCTGCCGGCTCGGCCGGGCTGGCCGGGTCCTGCAGCACGACGTGCAGGTTGATGCCGCGGCGTTCGAGCCGCAGGTGATGACCGAGGAGGGGCAGCCAGCGCTTCATGGCAAGGGAATCAGGAGGTCGACCGCAGCCGCCAGCATAGGGTGGGCCGGCTCGTCGCGGCGCTTCGGATCGCAAGGCGAGCGTGATGTCTGTCGCAGGACGTTCGTGGCCCTGCCGGCCCGGTATGCTTGCGCCCCCCGAAAGCTGCCTCCGATGATCCGTCTCCAGAACCTCGTCCTGCGCCGCGGCCCCAAGATCGTGCTGCAGGGCGCCGACCTCACGCTCAACCCCGGCGAGAAGGTCGGCCTCGTCGGCCGCAACGGTGCCGGCAAGTCCTCGCTGTTCGCCCTGCTGACCGGCCACCTGCAGGCCGATGCGGGCGACTTCTCGATGCCGCCGCGCTGGCGCATGGCCGAAGTCGCCCAGCACATGCCGGAAACCGCCGATCCGGCCACCGACTTCGTGCTCGAGGGCGACACGCGCCTGATGGAAGCGCAGGCCGCGCTGGCGGCGGCCGAGGCCAGCGGCGACGGTCACGCCATCGGCGACGCCCACGGCCATCTCGCCGAGGCCGGCGCCTACGATGCCCGGCCGCGGGCCCAGGCGCTGATGCTGGGGCTGGGCTTCAAGAGCGCGCAGCTCGATGCCCCGGTCAACAGCTTCTCCGGCGGCTGGCGCATGCGCCTGCAGCTGGCGCGCGCGCTGATGTGCCCGAGCGACCTGCTGCTGCTGGACGAGCCGACCAACCACCTGGACCTCGACGCCCTGGTGTGGCTGGAAGCCTGGCTGCAGCGCTACGAAGGCACGATGCTGGTCATCAGCCACGACCGCGAGTTCCTCGATGCCATCACCAAGGTCACGGTGCATCTCGAGGAGACCCAGCTCACCCGCTACGGCGGCAACTACAGCGCCTTCGAGATGATGCGGGCCGAACGCCTGAGCCAGCAGACCGCCGCCTACGCCCGCCAGCAGGACAAGGTGGCGCAGCTGCAGCGCTTCATCGACCGCTTCAAGGCCAAGGCCAGCAAGGCCAAGCAGGCGCAAAGCCGCGTCAAGGCGCTGGAGCGCATGGAAAAGATCGCGCCGGTGCTCACCGCGTCCGACTTCGCCTTCGAGTTCAAGGAGCCGCAGAACCTGCCCAACCCCATGCTCGCGATGCGCGACATGGCCTGCGGATACCGCCGTGACGGCGACGGCGACCTCACCATCGTCCGCGACATCAACCGATCGGTGCAGCCCGGCCAGCGCATCGGCATCCTGGGCGCCAACGGCCAGGGCAAATCGACCCTGGTCAAGACCCTGGCCCGCACCCTGCCGGCGCTGGCCGGCAGCGCGACCGAGGGCAAGGGCCTGGCGATCGGCTACTTCGCGCAGCAGGAGATGGACCTGCTGACACCCGAGAGTGGCCCGATGGAGCACATGGTGCGGCTGGCCAAGCAGGTCTCGCCCGGCGCGCGCGAGCAGGAGCTGCGCAACTTCCTCGGCCAGTTCCGCTTCAGCGGCGACATGGTCCACCAGCAGGTCGGCTCGCTGTCCGGCGGCGAGAAGGCGCGCCTGGTGCTGGCGATGATCGTCTGGCAGCGCCCCAACCTGCTGCTGCTGGACGAACCGACCAACCACCTCGACCTGCAGACCCGCGAGGCGCTGTCGATGGCGCTCAACGAGTTCGAGGGCACGGTGATGCTGGTCAGCCACGACCGCGCGCTGCTGCGCGAGGTCTGCGACGAGTTCTGGCTGGTCAGCGGCGGCGGCGTGCGCGACTTCGACGGCGACCTCGACGACTACCAGCGCTGGCTGCTGGAGCAGTCGCGCGAGCAGGCGCGGGCCTATGCTCAGGCACAGCGGACGCCGGCCGCAGCGCCGTCTCCGGCCCCCGCGCCGGCCCCCGCGGCCAACGGCGACGACGCGACCGCCGGGCGGCGCCAGGACCGCAAGGCCCAGGCGCAGGTGCGGCAGCAACTGGCCGAACGCGCCAAGCCGCTGAAGCAGGAACTGGCGCGCGTCGAGGCACGCATCGCCGAAGCAACGCCGCAGCGCGATGCCCTGGCCACGAGCCTGGGACAGCCGGGCCTCGACGCCACGGCGCGCGCCGAGGGCGGCCGCCGCCTCAAGGCCCTGGGCGACGAGGTCGAGGCGCTGGAGCTGCGCTGGATGGAGCTGGGCGAAGCCATCGAGGCCTTGAACGCGAACGCGTGACGGCGCCGATCGGTGGGGCGGCGGGCGCTCCACCATCAGCGTCCATCTCCGGACATGTCGGTCGCCTGTCGCACCGAGCCGCTCCCGCTGCAGCAGGTCCGAAGTGGGGGTTCTCAGAGGAGCGCCGGGCATCGTCAGGCTTGAAGCTGGTGCGTGTGTGCACCAGCCACCTGAGATCCGCCAACCAGGCCCACCAGAGCGGTGCTGACCGCAATGCCGGCAGCGACCCGCAGCCGCGCAGCTCAGGCCAGCAGCGGCGGCCGACCCGACGACCCGCTGCCGGACTGTCAGAACGTGCTGCTGCCGGCCTCGCGCTCGCCCAGCGCAACGATCATGTCGATCTCGACCGCGGCGTTCTTGGGCAGCTGGAACACGCCGACCGAGGTGCGCGTGTGGCCGCCCGAGGGCTGGAACACGGTGTAGAGGATGTCCGAGGCGGCGTCGGCCACCTCGCTGTGCTGGGTGAAGTTGGCGGCGCTCTTCACGTAGACGGTCATCCGCAGGATCCTCCTCACGCGGTCCAGCGTGCCGACGCTTTGCCGGATGACGGCCAGCGCGCGCAGCACGCACAGCCGCGCGGCGTGGCGGCCCTCCTCCAGCGAGACGTCGGCGCCGACGCTGCCGGCCACGGCGACCGCACCCCGCACGCGCGGGATCTGGCCGCTGATGTAGAGCTCGCCGTCGTGCTCGACCGCGACCTCGTAGCGCGGCACGGCCTTCACCTCCTCGGCATGGTCGATACCCAGCTCGGTGGCCAGCTTCTTGAACAAGGCATCGCGTGCAGTGCTCATGACGTCCTCTGCTCCTGATCGTCGGGGTCCGATGCTGCCGCGCCTACAGCGCCCGCACCATCTCGATGTGCGGGATACCCGCCTCGTCGAACGCCGGTCCTCGCGGCACGAAGCCGCTGCGCGCATAGAAGCCCGCGGCCGAGGTCTGCGCGTGCAGCAGCACCTCGCGGTCGCCGCGGGCGCGCGCGGCGGCCATCAGGGCCTCCAGCACGCCGCGGCCGGCGCGGCCACCTCGCAGCGGCTGGCGCACGGCCATGCGGCCGATCTTGGCGACGCCCGGGACGTGCTCGAGCAGGCGCCCGGTCGCCAACGCCATGCCGATGCGGTTGTAGGCCACCGCGTGCAGGCAGCTCGCGTCGGCCTCGTCCCACTCGAGCGCGGCGGGGATCTTCTGTTCCTGGATGAAGACTTCGGTGCGGATCGCGTGGGCATCGGTGCCCAGCTCGGCCCAGCTGCCGGTGCGCACCGCGATCATCGTCTGGCCGGCCTCGAAGTCCTGCAGCACCGCGCGAAAGCCCGGTGGCACCGGCTTGCTGGTCTGCGTCGCCGGGTCGGCGAAGACGTAGACCAGCTCGCCACCGACCAGCCGCTCGTCGGCGCGGAACACCACGCTCTCGAAGACCATCGACGAGTTGCCGATGCGCGCGCAGCGGACGCCGATGTCCAGCACGTCGTCGTAGCGCGCCGAGGCCTGGTACTCCAGCGTGGCCTTGCGCACGTAGAGGTCGCCGCCGAAGTGCTGCATGGACTCGGCATATGGCAAGGCCAGCGCGCGCCAGTAGTCGGCCACGGCGGTGTCCAGGTACATCAGGTAGTGGCCGTTGAAGACGATGCCCTGCATGTCGACCTCGGCCCAGCGCACGCGCAGGCGGTGCAGGTGGCGGAAGTCCTGGCGCTGGAGTGGGCTGCCGCCGCTCATCGCAGGGCCTCCTTCAGCGCGGCGCCGGCGGCCGCGTGGGCCTGCAGGGCCTCGGGGATCGCGCGGCCCATCTTGATGAAGTCGTGCACGACGCCGCGCCAGATCTCCAGTTGCACCGGCACGCCGGCGGCGCGCAGGGTGTCGCCGTAGGCCACGCCCTCGTCGACCAGTGGATCGCATTCGGCCAGGCCGATCCAGGCCGGCGCGACGCCCGCGTGGTCCGGGGCCAGCAGCGGCGCGAAGCGCCAGTCCTTGCGCTCGGACAGGAAGATGTAGCGGCCGAAGAACCAGTCGATCATCGGCTTGTCGAGCAGCAGGCCCTGGGCGTAGCGCCGGTGCGAATCGGTGTCCTGGTGGGGGGTGGTGCCGGGATAGAAGAGCAGCTGCAGCGCCAGCTTGTGCCCGGCGTCGCGCGCCATCAGCGCGCACACCGCGGCCAGCGTGCCGCCGGCGCTGTCGCCGCCGACCGCGACGCGCCGGCCGTCCAGGCCCAGCGCGACCGCCCCCGGCCCCATCAGCCACTGCAACGCATCCCAGCAGTCCTCGACCGCGACCGGGAAGCGGTGCTCGGGCGCCAGCCGGTAGGCCAGCGACAGCACCGCCGCGCCGCTCTTGAGCGCCAACTGGCGGCAAAGGCTGTCGTGGGTCTCGAGGTTGCCGATGGTGAAGCCGCCGCCGTGCAGGTACAGCAGCACCGGCAGCGCGGCGCGGGACTCGGCATACAGCCGCGCCGGCAGCGCCGTGCCGTCGCCGGCCGGGATCGCCAGGTCCTCGACGCGTGCCAGCGGCGCGCGCGGCAGGTCCAGGATCTCGGCGCCCATCGCGTAGCTGGCGCGTGCCTCGTGGACCGACAGGGTGTGCATCGGTGGGCGGCCGGCGCGCGAGATTCGCTCCAGCACGTCGCGCATGGTCGGGGTCAGGCTTTCCAGGCTCATTGCGCGAGCATACTGTCGGCCGCCCGGACTTCCTGCCCGCCCGCCATGGCCAGCATCTTCTACCTCACCCAGATCCAGTTCGACTTCGGCGCCGTGCGCGAGCTGGCCGCCGAGTGCGCGCGCATCGGCATCAGGCGTCCTCTGGTCATCACCGATGCCGGCGTGCGCGCCGCCGGCGTGCTGCAGAAGGCGCTCGACGCGCTGAAGGAGCTGCCGGTCGCCGTGTTCGACCAGACCCCGTCCAACCCGACCGAGGCCGCGGTGCGCGCGGCGCGCGAGGCCTGGAACGCGCACCAGGCCGACGGGCTGGTGGCCGTCGGCGGCGGCTCCAGCATCGACCTCGCCAAGGGCCTGGCAATCCTGGCCACGCACCCGGGCGACCTGAAGACCTACGCCACCATCGAGGGCGGCTCGCCGAAGATCACCGCGGCCGCCGCGCCGCTGATCGCCGTGCCCACCACCGCCGGCACCGGCAGCGAGGTGGCGCGCGGCGCGATCCTCATCGTCGACGACCGCCGCAAGCTCGGCTTCCACTCCTGGCACCTCGTGCCCAAGGCCGCGATCTGCGATCCCGAGCTGACGCTGGGCCTGCCGGCCGGGCTGACCGCGGCGACCGGCATGGACGCCGTCGCGCATTGCATGGAGACCTTCATGTCGGCGGCCTTCAACCCGCCGGCCGACGGCATTGCGCTCGACGGCCTGGAGCGCGCCTGGGCCCACATCGAGCGCGCCACGACGAACG
>CAZTTC010000129.1:0-8780 GCA_964616015.1 uncultured Methylibium sp.
TGCTTGATCGCGTGGCGCTTGTAGACGTGCGACAGCTCGTGCGCCAGCACGAAGTCTGCGCCCGCCGGCTTCTCGGCCATCGTTTCCATGAAGCGGCGCGACACCAGGATGACGCCGCCGAACTTGGCCGACGCGCCATCGGCCAGCTTGGGGTCGAACACCAGCTTGACCGAGCCCGGGAAGTCGCTGACCGCGCCGCGCAGGCTGTCGAGGCGCTGCTGGATCTCCTGCTTGCGGACCTCCTCGGCCTCGGTGAGGCCCTCGCCGGTGCGCGACGAGACCAGGTCGAAGGCCGTGCCGAGCGCGCTTTCCACCTCGACCGGCAGCCAGATGGTCGTGCGGGCCAAGTACTTGAGCATCTGCCGGTCTTCCGGCGTCAGGTCGCTGTACTTGTAGTCGGACTTGATCAGGCGGTCGAGCCGCAGGGTCGCCTCGGTGCCGCCGTACTCGACCAGCTTCTCGGCGATGTTGAAGCGCTCCTGAGGCTGGTTGCACTGGCGATCCGGCGGCAGCTCGGTCTTGATGCCCTTCAGGGCAGCGACCGGCTGCGAACCGTCGGCCATCGCGGCGCTCTTCATCGGCGCACCGGCCGGGGCGCCGGCTTTCGCCGGGGCGGGTGCTGCCGGGGCCGAGGCCTGGCCGGCCCCCGGCACGATGCGGTTCAGCAGGTCGCCGAGCTGCGCGTGGCTGGACGCGGCAGCGCCGAGCAGAACGAGGCCGACGGCCGTGGAGGTCAGCAGGGGTTTCATCATCGGTTCTCCGGTGGCAGGAGCGAGAGCTGGAAGGCATCCCAGTCGTGGTTGTTGGCCGCCAGCGTGTCGGCCCAGGCGATGCCTTCCGGCAGCCCCTGGGCGACGCGGCGCTGCATCAGGGTCTGCAGCGTGTCGCGGGTGGCTCGCGAGGCGACCGAGAACTCGCCGCTCGACGAGGCGCGCCCCGCGTCGTCGACGAAGCGGTAGACGTACTGCGCGCCCGGGGCGAACGGGCGGCCACCGAGGCGAGCCAGCCCTTTGTCGATGTAGACCGACACCTCCGCAGGCTGGCCGGGCACCGGCGTGCCGCGGGCCAGCCGCGCCGTCCAGGTGCCCGACAACGCCGCGTCGGCCAGCCGGAAGGTCCAGGTCTCCGGGGGTGGGAGCACGACGCCACAGGGCAGCCCCCACTGGCAGGGATTGCCCTCGCCCCCAGGCTTGCTGTCCTTGTTGTCGATGCCGTGGCCGCCGACGGCGGCGACCATGCCGTTCATGCGGGCCTGGATGCAGGCGGGCGAAGGAACGCTGCAGGGGTCAGGAGGGTACTTGTCGAAGATGCGCTTCAAGGATCCTGGCTCGACGCCCTCCGGCGGCGTGAACCAACGGCCCTTGTGACGGTAGCGCAGCTCGAAGCGCCCGTTGGCGACGGCCCCCACGGTGAGCAGCTCGCAGCCTGCCGTCGTCCTGAGCTCGGTCCGGCTGGCCTCGGCCTTCGCGCCCCCAGCGGTCGTGAGCTCGCACGACGCGTCCTTCGGTGCGATGCAGCCCAGCTGGCAGTCGATCGCCTGAGCCGCCGATGCGAGCCCCAGTCCGGCGACGGCAAGGCCGGCCGCGACGGCGACGCGGCTGCGTGCCGCGCGCCCCTTGCACATCGATGTCATGAGCTAGACCTCCTGTCCGAGCTTGATGCCCAGCAAATACAAGCCAAGCGCCAGCACCGCCACCCTCGACAGCGCACTCAGGACGCGATCGGCGAGGATCGCGCCCGAATGCCCGGGCCCGACCGTGACCGTGACGGCCTCGAGCCGGCCATGACCGGTCTGCAGGCTCGCACCGGACAGGCTGGTTTCGCTGCCGTAGCCGCGTCGCAGGGCGCCCCAGGCCGAGGACAGGCCGAAGAAGCGCTCGCGCTCCGCTTGTTCGTCGGGCGACACGCGATGCGCGCGCCGCCAGCCTTGCAGATAGGCCTCGATCAGCAAGCCCAGCATCAGGTAGGCCGGGTTCAGCCAAAGGTCCACGCCCATGCCGACGGCGGCGATGTGGATGCAAGCGAACATCAGGCCGGCGGCGATCAGGAGCGGGCCGGCGGCCACGAACCAGCCGCCGACGATGGGCATGACGCCCCGCCAGCGCTCCAGCACCGGGTGCAGCAGGCCCCATGCCACCGCGAACGCCAGGCCGAGCGCGACATCGGCCAGCAGCCCGCACCAGTTGCCGTCGCAACTGGACACCGGCGTCTCGAGCGACAGCGCCTGCAGGCCATGGAGCAGCGCTCCACTCACCTGTCGATGCTCGGCATCGGCGATCTCGAACTTGTCGTGCCGGGCCCCGCCATCGATGCCCAGCAGCAATACCGGGCTGGTCAGGCGGCTGGGCGCCAGATCGACCAGGCGCACGGGCGCGCCCGGGATGGGTGCTGCAGCGCTCTCAGGCTGCAAGCGATCGACGACCGTGCCGCTGAGTTGCGCAGAGTCGAGCAGACGCCAGTTGAAGCGCTTCGACCGGTAGGCGTCGTAGGCATCGAAGCGGCCTTGCGGCGGAAGCATGTCCTCGAGCAGCTGACCGTCACTGCCGCGCTGCCCGGCGTTGGCGTGGGCCTGCTCGCACAGGGCGGTCAGCGTCTCGATGTCGTCCGGCTTCAGCGATCCCCGGTGCAACAGGTAGATGGCCGTGCCCAGCGAAGGAAAGCGGGGCGGCGGAGCGGCCGCGGTCCCTGGGCTCGCCGCGGCCCCGCGGGTGCGCGCATCGCGCAGCGTGGTCGGAAAGTCCACGGGGTAGCCGCCGACCTTGTGAAAGATCCGCGGCGAGGCGAAATAGAGCCCGCGGGGTGTGGCGCTCGATCCGCGGGCGCTTGCTGTCTCGCTCGCCCTCGAGCAGCCCGCCTCGACCATGAAGGCGTTGCGCGCGCGACGCCCCTCCACCGTCGGCCGAGGCAGCAGGATCGACACGACATCGGCGTGGACGCGCAGGCCATCGAGGGCTCGTCGCATCGCCGCGAGACTCTCGACGCCCGTGGCCTTGTCGTTCAGCGGCGCGAGGTCCACATCGACCGCAACGATCCACCCGGTCCGGCTCCGCTGCGGGTCCACGCTTCGATCGAGCTTCGCAGCCAGGTCGGCGAGCAGTTCCGCCATCCGGTCGCGCGAGATCGGCGCGACGCCGCCGATGCGCTCGATCTCGGGGATAGCGAGGCCGTCGCGCTGCTCCAGGTGAGCCACTCGCGCGGTCGCGCCGATCTCGATGTGCTGAACCCCCAGCGCATCGGCGGCGGGCAGTTGCGGACTGGCGACGGCACGCAGACGCGCCACCTCGCGTTGCAGAACCCCGTCCAGCCCGTCCAGCACGCCCGTCGAATCGATGATGGCCGACAGCGCCAGGGCAAAGACCACCGACGAGCACAGGCGGACCGCGCCCCGGATCGCCTGGCGCACGCGCGGCGGAATGCGCTCGAGGAGCCGCGTCGCCTCTGCGCCGAGAAGGTGAAAGATCAAGCGCCACCGCCCGCGGCCGGACGCGCCGGCATCGAGCTGCTCGATCGTGCGGCGAACCCGACGCGTCCCCCTCCACTCGTCCGGCATGCTCACTCCCTGAGCCGTCGCCAGCGTCACGCCAGCGCGTTGTCAGCAAATGTAGCCAGCGCAGCGGGGAATCGGGACGCGGATCGGCGACGCGGCCGGAAGAGTCCCGCAATCTAGGGGGGCGCGGCAGGCGCGCCGGCCCGGCTCAGCCGTCGTACTTGAGGTATTTGAACCTCGGATCGTCGTTCGGCGTGCCTTCCAGCACCGCCCCGACGTCCTTGCCGGGCTGCCACTGCACCACCTCCTCGATCTTCTTCGCCAGCGCGAAGTCCTTCTCGGTGACGCCCTTGGCGTTGTGGTTCACCAGCTTCACGATCACGAAGGCGTAGCTCACCGCCAGGTCGGGGTGATGCCAGGCGGCTTCGGCCAGGTGGCCGACCGTGTTCACCACCATCAGCGTGGCCTTCCAGCCGCTGGTCCTGTACTTGCGACGGATCCAGCCGTCCTCGTAGGTCCAGTGGGGCAACTCGGCCTTCAGGCGCGCCTCGATCTCCTCGGCCGGGTACACCTCGTCGGCGTTGCGGGTCTTGCCATGCCACTGCGTCATCGCGTTCTCCTCAAAGCACCACCGGCTCGGGCTCGAGCCGGATACCGAAGCGCCCGTAGACGCTTTCCTGGATCGCCCGGGCCAGGGTGACGATCTCGCCGCCGATGGCCTGGCCACGGTTGACCAGCACCAGCGCCTGCTTTTCGTAGACACCGGCCTGGCCGATGGATTTGCCCTTCCAGCCGCAGGCGTCGATCAGCCATCCTGCGGCCAGCTTGAAACTGCCGTCGGCCATGGGGTAATGCACGATCGCCGGGTCGCGGGCGATGATGTCGCGGCACTGCTCGGGCGTCACCACCGGGTTCTTGAAGAAGCTGCCGGCATTGCCGATCACCGCCGGGTCGGGCAGCTTGGCGCGGCGGATCGCGCAGATCCAGTCGAACACCTGACGCGGGCCGGGGTGGGTGACGCCGGTCTCGGCGATCTTGCGCTCCAGGTCCAGGTAGCCCAGCACGGCGACCGGCGGCTGTGGCAGCGCGAAGCGCACGCGGGTGATCAGGCAGCGCTGGGCCAGCTCGCGCTTGAAGACGCTGTCGCGGTAGCCGAAGCGACACGCGTCGCCGCGCAGCGTGAAGGAGGCGCCGGTCTGCAGGTCGATCGCATCGAGCGAGTCGAAGCGGTCCTCGAGCTCGACCCCGTAGGCGCCGATGTTCTGCACCGGTGCGGCGCCGACACTGCCCGGGATCAGCGCCAGGTTCTCCAGCCCCGGCAGGCCCTGGTCCAGCGTCCAGGCGACGAAGTCGTGCCAGTTCTCGCCGGCGCCGGCCTCGACGATGACCTCGTCGTCGCTGCGCGAGACGACGCGCCGGCCGGCGATCTCGACCTTCAGCACCAGGCCGGGCAGGTCGTGCGTCAGCACGATGTTGCTGCCCCCGCCCAGCACGAACTTCGGGGCGGCGGCCAGCGTCGCATCGGCCAGCACGGCGCGCAGGTCGGAGTCGTCGGCGATGCGCACCAGCCGCTCGGCCAGAGCCGGCAGGCCGAAGCTGTTGTAGGGCCTGAGACTGACGCGGGATTCGACGATGGGGGACGGCATGGCAGAATTTTCGCCGATCCCCTGTCACCTGCCCTCGCCGATACTCCCCCATGCCCAGCTTCGACACCGTGCTCGAACCCAACCTCGTCGAGGTGCGCAACGCGATCGACCAGACCGGCAAGGAGATCGGCACGCGCTTCGACTTCAAGGGCTCGAGCGCCAAGGTCGAGCTGAAGGACAAGGACATCACCGTCTACGGCGACAGCGACTTCCAGCTCGGCCAGGTGCTGGACGTGCTGACCGCCAAGCTCACCAAGCGCAGCGTCGACGCGCGCTTCCTGGACCGCAGCGCCAAGATCGAGAAGATCGGTGGCGACAAGGTCAAGCAGCTGATCAAGGTCAAGGCTGGCATCGACAGCGAGGCGGCCCGCAAGCTCCAGCAACTGATCAAGGGCAGCAAGCTCAAGGTCCAGGCGGCGATCCAGGGCGACGTGGTGCGCGTCACCGGCGCCAAGCGCGACGACCTGCAGGTGGCCATGGCGCTGATCCGCAAGGATGTCGCCGAGCTGCCGCTCACCTTCACCAACTTCCGCGACTGATGGCCACGCGGCGTCACGCACTCGGGGGGCTGCTGGCAGCGCTGGCCTCCGGGCCCTTTGCGCAGGCGCCGCAGCGGCGCGTGGCGCTCACCGGCAGCATGGGCGAGCGCGCGCTGCTGGCGATCGATGGCGCGCCGCCGCGCGTGGTCGCCATCGGCGCGACCGTCAGCGGCGTCAAGCTGCTGCGCCTGGCTGGCAACGAGGCCGTCGTCGAGGTCGACGGCCGGCGCCAGACACTGCGGCTGGGCGAGTCGGCGGTCAACCTGGGCGGCGCGGCCAGCGCGGGCGGCGGCACCGAGATCAAGCTCACCAGTGACTCGCTTGGCCACTTCCTCGCCAACGGGCAGGTCAACGGCCGAGGCGTGACCTTCATGGTCGACACCGGCGCATCCGCGGTCGCTCTGGGCAAGGGCGACGCCGAGCGGATGGGCCTGGCCTACCTGCAGGGGCAGCGCGTGCCCGTCAACACCGCCAACGGCGTCGTGGTGGCGTACCGTGTGGCCTTGACCTCGGTGCGCATCGGCGACGTGGAGGTCTTCAACGTCGAGGCCCTGGTGAATCCGCAGGACATGCCCTTCGTGCTGCTGGGCAACAGCTTCCTCACGCGCTTCCAGATGCGGCGCGACAACGATACGCTGACGCTGTCCAAGCGCTTCTGAGCGCCGCGCGCTCACGGTTTGTCGCAGGTGGGACAGCCTGCGATCGAACGACCGTGCTAAAACCCGGCGTGCGCCTGCGAGAGCCGGCACGACCCGAGGAGACCGCGATGGACCTGAATTTCACGGCCGAGGAGCAGGCCTTCCGCGAGGAGATCCGCGCCTGGGTCGCCTCGAACCTGCCCCAGGACATCAGCCACAAGGTGCACAACGCGCTGCGCCTGGGCAAGGACGATCATCAGCGCTGGGCCAAGATCCTGGGTCGCAAGGGCTGGCACGGCTGGGCCTGGCCCCGGCAGTTCGGTGGACCGGGCTGGAACGCGATCCAGCGCCACCTCTTCGAAGAGGAATGTGCACTCGCCGGCGCGCCGCGCGTCGTGCCCTTCGGGCCAGTGATGGTGGCGCCCGTCATCATGGCCTTCGGCACGCCCGAGCAGCACAAGCGCTTCCTGCCCGGCATCATGAGCGGCGAGGTGTGGTGGAGCCAGGGCTACAGCGAGCCGGGTTCGGGCTCCGACCTCGCGTCCCTGAAGTGCAGGGCCGAACGCAAGGGCGACTACTACCTCGTCAACGGCCAGAAGACCTGGACCACGCTCGGCCAGTACGGCGACTGGATCTTCTGCCTGGTGCGCACCAGCAACGAGGGCAAGCCGCAGACCGGCATCAGCTTCCTGCTGATCGACATGAAGTCGCCCGGCATCACGGTGCGGCCCATCATCACGCTGGACGGCGAGCACGAGGTCAACGAGGTCTGGTTCGACAACGTCGAGGTGCCGGTCGACCAGCGGGTGGGCGAGGAGAACAAGGGCTGGACCTACGCCAAGTACCTGCTCGCCCACGAGCGCACCAACATCGCCGACGTCAACCGCGCCAAGCGCGAACTCGAGCGCCTGAAGCGCATCGCCAAGGCCGAAGGGGTCTACGACGACACGCGCTTGCGCGATCAGGTCGCGCTGCTGGAAGTGGACATCGTCGCGCTCGAGATGATGGTGCTGCGCGTGCTGTCGGCCGAGAAGAGCGGCAAGCAGTCCCTCGACGTGGCCGGTCTGCTGAAGATCCGCGGCTCCGAGATCCAGCAGCGCTACACCGAGCTGATGATGCTGGCCGGCGGCCCCGGCACCCTGCCCTGCATCCACGAGGCGATGGAAGCCGGCTGGCAGGGCGACCATGTCGGCGCGGCCCACCTCGCGCCGCTGGCCGGGACCTACCTCAACATGCGCAAGACGACGATCTACGGCGGCAGCAACGAGGTTCAGCGCAACATCGTCGCTCAGACGGTCCTGGGGAGCTGAGATGAACTCCCCCCACACTCACGTTCGTTCGCTGCCCTCCGAGGGGGCGCAGGCCTCCTTGGGGGCGGCCCGGCAGGAGACCTGACATGGACTTCGATTTCACCGACGACCAGAACTCCCTGCGCGATGCCGTCCAGCGCTGGGTCGAGAAGGGCTTCTCCTTCGAGCGCCGCCACGGCATCGCCAAGGCCGGCGGCAAGACGCGCGAGGTCTACGGCGAGCTGGCCGAACTGGGCCTGACCGCGCTGGCGGTGCCGGAGGCGCACGGCGGCCTGGGCTTCGGCCCGGTCGAGGCGATGGTGGTGCAGGAGGAACTGGGCCGCGGCCTGGTCAACGCGCCGTTCGCGCAAGGCGCATTGATCGCACCCGCCGTTCTGGGCACCGGCCCGGCCGCGCTGCAGGCCGCCTGGCTGCCGAAGATCGCCGACGCGTCGGCGCTGGTCGTGCTGGCGCACCAGGAGCGCGCTGCGCGCTACCGCCTGAACCGGGTGACGACGAAGGCCGTCCAGGGTGCCGGTAGCTGGGCCCTCACCGGCGCCAAGGCCGTGGTGCCGGCCGGCGACGAGGCCGACGCCTTCATCGTGCCGGCTCGCACGGCGGGAGCCGATGGCGATGCGGACGGCATCGCGCTCTTCCTGGTCGAGCGGGCCGCCGGCGGCGCGGCCGTGCGCGGCTACCCGACGCAGGACGGCGCGCGCGCCGCCGAGTTGACGCTGAAGGACACGGCCGCCGCGCTGATCACCGCCGACGGCCACGCGGTGCTGGAGCATGCGGTCGACATCGGCATCGCCGCCGCCTGCGCCGAAGGCGTCGGTCTGATGGACCAGCTCGTCGCCATCACCGTCGAGTACATGAACACGCGCAAGCAGTTCGGCGTGGCCATCGCCAGCTTCCAGGCGCTGCGCCACCGCATCGCGGACGTGAAGATGCAGCTGGAGCTGGCCCGCTCGATGAGTTACTTCGCGACGCTCAAGCTCGGCGAGCCGGCGCCGGCGCGCCGCCGCGCGCTGTCGCAGGCCAAGGTGCAGCTGGGCCACAGCATGCGCTTCGTCGGCCAGCAGTGCGTGCAGCTCCACGGCGGCATCGGCGTGACCGACGAGTACATCGGCAGCCACTACTTCAAGCGCCTGACGATGCTGGAGATGAGCTTCGGCGACACG
>CAZTTC010000130.1:0-8613 GCA_964616015.1 uncultured Methylibium sp.
GGCGATGAGCTACGACCACCGCATCATCGACGGACGCGAGGCGGTGCTGGGCCTGGTCGCGATGAAGGAAGCGCTGGAAGACCCCGCGCGCCTGCTGTTCGACATCTGAGGACGGCGCGATGAGCAACAAGCAGTTCGACGTCATCGTCATCGGCGGCGGCCCCGGCGGCTACATCGCGGCCATCCGTGCGGCGCAGCTCGGCTTCGCCACGGCCTGCATCGACGAGTGGAAGAACGAACAGGGCGGCCCGGCGCCGGGCGGCACCTGCACCAACGTCGGCTGCATCCCGAGCAAGGCGCTGCTGCAGTCGAGCGAGCACTACGAGCACGCCGGCCACGGCTTTGCCGACCACGGCATCGGCGTCGGCACGCTGAGCCTGGACCTGACGAAGATGCTGGGCCGCAAGAACACCGTCGTGAAGCAGAACAACGACGGCATCCTCTACCTGTTCAAGAAGAACAAGGTGACGTTCTTCCACGGCCGCGGTTCGTTCGCCAAGGCGACCGAAGCGGGCTACGAGATCAAGGTCGCCGGCGCCGCCGAGGAAGCGATCGTCGCCAAGCATGTGATCGTCGCCACCGGCTCCAATCCGCGCGCGCTGCCCGGCGCGGCCTTCGACGAGGAGCAGATCCTCAGCAACGACGGCGCGCTGCGCATCCCGGCGGTGCCGAAGAAGCTGGGCCTGATCGGCGCCGGCGTCATCGGCCTCGAGATGGGTTCGGTCTGGCGCCGGCTCGGCGCCGAGGTCACGGTGCTGGAGGCGCTGCCGGCCTTCCTGGGCGCGGTGGACGAGCAGATCGCGAAGGAGGCGCAGAAGGCCTTCGTCAAGCAGGGCCTGAAGATCGAGCTGGGCGTGAAGATCGTCGAGGTGAAGACCTCGAAGAAGGGCGTCAGCGTCGCCTACGCCAGCGCGAAGGGCGAGGCGCAGACGATGGAGGTCGACAAGCTGATCGTCTCGATCGGCCGCGTGCCCAACACGATCGGCCTGAATGCCGAGGCCGTGGGCCTGAAGCTGGACGAGCGGGGCGCGATCTTCGTCGACGACGAGTGCCGCACCAGCCTGCCGAACGTGTGGGCGGTCGGCGACGTGGTGCGCGGCCCGATGCTGGCGCACAAGGCCGAGGAGGAGGGCGTCGCCGTGGCCGAGCGCATCGCCGGCCAGCATGGGCACGTCAACTTCAACACCATTCCCTGGGTCATCTACACCAGCCCCGAGATCGCCTGGGTCGGCCAGACCGAGCAGCAGCTCAAGGCGGCCGGTCGCGCGTACAAGGCCGGGACTTTCCCGTTCATGGCCAACGGGCGGGCCCGCGCGCTGGGCGACACCACCGGCATGGTCAAGTTCCTGGCCGATGCCAAGACCGACGAGATCCTGGGCGTGCACATCGTCGGCCCGATGGCCAGCGAGCTGATCGCCGAGGCCGTCGTCGCGATGGAGTTCAAGGCCAGCAGCGAGGACATCGCCCGCATCTGCCACGCCCACCCGTCGTTGAGCGAGGCGACCAAGGAAGCGGCCCTCGCGGTCGACAAGCGCACGCTCAACTTCTGAAACCGGCGGACCGGAAGTCGTGGCGGTCCACGAGCTCTTCGAACGCACGCTCGCCGAGCGCGGCTACACGGCCGACCCGGCACAACGCGGCGCGATCGACGCGCTGGAGCGCTGCGAGAACGAATGGGCCGACTACAAGGCGCGGCGCAGCAACGCAGTGACCAAGCTGCTGCGCCATCCGCCGATCCCGCGCGGCGTCTACATGCACGGCGGCGTCGGGCGCGGCAAGAGCTTCCTGATGGACTGCTTCTTCCAGTCCGTGCCGCTGGTGCGCAAGACGCGCCTGCACTTCCATGAGTTCATGCGCGAGGTGCACCGCGAGCTGCAGGACCTCAAGGGGCAGGCCGACCCGCTGGACGAGCTGGGGCGGCGCATCGCGCGCCGCTACCGCCTGATCTGCTTCGACGAGTTCCACATCGCCGACGTGACCGACGCGATGATCCTGCATCGCCTGCTGTCCGCGCTGTTCGCCAACCGCGTCAGCATCGTCACGACCTCCAACTTCCATCCGGACGGGCTGTACCCGAACGGCCTGCACCGCGAGCGCATCCTGCCGGCGATCGCGCTGCTGAAGGACAAGCTCGAGGTGCTGGACGTTGACGGCGGCGTCGACTACCGCCGGCGCACGTTCGAGACCGTCACGCTCTACCACTCGCCGCTCGGGCCGGCGGCGGACGCGGCGATGACCGAGACCTTCGAGCGCCTCGCCGAGGCGCGCGACGAGGAGCCACGCCTGCTCATCGAGCAGCGCGAGATCCGGGCCAGGCGCCGTGCCGGTGGCGTGGTCTGGTTCGACTTCCGCACGCTGTGCGGCGGCCCGCGCTCGCAGAACGACTACCTCGAGCTGGCCACGCAGTTCCACACCCTGCTGCTGTCCGACGTGCCGGAGATGCCGCCACGGCTCGCATCGGAGGCACGTCGCTTCACCCTGCTGGTCGACGTGCTCTACGATCGCCGCGTGAAGCTTGTCGTTTCCGCCGCCGTGCCGCCCGAGCGGCTCTACACCGAAGGGCCGCTGGCGCACGAGTTCCCGCGCACCGTGTCCCGTCTCAACGAGATGCAGTCGGTCGAGTTCCTCTCGCAGGGCCGGCGCGAGGTCGACACGACGCTCACATGAAGCAGGCCTGCGTGCTGATGACGCTGATGGCGCTGGTGTCGTCGGTGGCGGCCGCCGAGGACCCCGCCAGCGACGCTGCCGTGCGCGAGCGGCTCGGCGCCCGCCGCACGGCGATCGAGGCGGCCCATGTGGCCGCCGAGCGCGAGTGCGCGCAGCGCTTCTTCGTCACCGACTGTCTCGAAGCCGCGCGCACGCGTCGCCGCGAGGCCCTGATCGAGATCGACCTGAGCGAAGCGACGCTGGATGACGCCGAGCGCAGCCGGCGCGCCGGGGCACGCCAGCAGCGCATCGATGCGAAGCGGGCGCGACAAGAGGCCGACCAGCGCGACCGGGCCACCGTGCCGCTGCTGCCGCCGGAGGCCGCGAGCGCGGCCGTGCGACCGGGGCTGCGCCTGGCGCCCCTGCCCGCGCCTGCGGCGGGCAAGCCGCAGGCCGCGGCCGGGACCGGGACCGGGACCGAAGAATCGTCGGCCGAAGCGGCGCAGCGTCGCCGCGACGAGCAGCGCGCGAAGGCGGCCTACGAGGCACGTCAGCAAGAGGCGCTCGAGCGTCGCCAAGCCTTGCAGCGGCGCCAGCAAGGCAAGCCCAAGGCGGCCCCTTTGCCGCCGGTGGCGCCGGCCTCTGAAGCGCGCTAGTCGCGGCGTGCCGCGACGGCCCCGCCGAGCGGCGCGCCCGGCGTCAGCCGAGCGGCTCGATCCGCACCAGCGCGAGCGACAGGTTGTCGCCGCCTCCGCGCGCCCGGTGCCGCGCCTTGCCGACCAGCATCTCGCTCGCCTCCCGGGGCGGCAGCGTGTGCACGATCGCACCGAGCTCGCGCGGGGTGAAGTAGTGCCACAGGCCATCGCTGCAGGCCAGCAGGCTGTCGCCGACCTCGAGCCGCTCGATGCGGGTGATGGCCAGCGGCGGATCCTGGTGGGTGCCCAGGCAGCCGGTCAGCAGGTTCGACTGCGGGTGGGTGTTGGCCTCTTCCTCGCTGATCTGCCCTTCGTCGACGAGACGCTGCACGAACGAATGGTCTTTGGTGCAGCTGGCCATTTCGGCGCCGCGGAAGTGATAGACGCGCGAGTCGCCGGCGTGGATCACGTCGCAGGCGCGCCACGGATGGACCAGGAAGGCGGCCAGCGTGCTGTGCGGCTCTTCCTCGGCGGTGATGGCCGTCAGCTTGATCATCAGGTGGGCCTCGAGCACCAGCTGCTTGAGCGCCTCGACCGGATCGTCGCGATTCGGCGTGTAGCGCTCGAACAGCTGCTGGGCCGTGAGCAGCACCTGGTCGGCGGCCTTGCGCCCGCCGCTCTTGCCACCCATGCCATCGGCCACGACGCCCAGCAGGCAGCCCGCGACGCGCGGATGGGGCAGGATGCCGACCTGGTCCTGCTGGTAGGCGCGGTCTCCACGGTGCAGGCCGGTGGCAGCGGCGACGCGGTAGCCGGGAGGCGCGGTGGTCATATGCGAAAACTATAATCCCATTACTCTGCAATGCCGCGTTCCGACGACGCGCCATACCGTGCCGGCGTGAGGCTTGCACACTCTTTGCCGCATGGCTGCGGTCGCGATGGACGACAACCTGCACTCGCCACACCGTCGGCTGATCGAACTGCGCATCGAGCACGGCGATCTCGACAGCCTGATCGACCAGGCCTCGCTGGAGCGGCCGTTGGACGAGCTGACGCTGCGGCGCCTGAAGAAGCGTCGACTCGCGCTGCGCGACCAGATCGCCACGCTGGAGATGCGACTCCATCCTCCCGAGCCGGCATGAGCGAAGGCTCGCGCCCGTGACTGCGGCCGCCGTGACCAGCGAGCTGCGCGACGCCGTGGCGCGTGCGTTTGCCGGCGCCGGCCCACTGGCCGATGCCGATCCGGCCTACCGCGAGCGGGCCGGCCAGCTCGAGCTGGCGCAGGCCGTGGCCGACGCGATCGACGAGCGCTCGGTCCTCGTGGCCGAAGCCGGCACCGGCGTGGGCAAGACCTTCGCCTACCTCGTGCCGGCGCTGCTGGCGGGCCGCCGGACGCTGGTCAGCACGGCCACCAAGAGCCTGCAGGACCAGCTCTTCCTGCGCGACCTGCCGCGCCTGCGCGACCTGCTTCAACTGCCGGTGACGGTGGCCTTGCTCAAGGGGCGCAGCAGCTACCTGTGCCTGCAGCACCTGGCGCAGGCCCGCCAGGCGGAGCAGCTGCCCGATCGTTGGGCCGCCCGCACGCTCGCGAAGATCGAGCAATGGGCGCAGCGCAGCGGCAGCGGCGATCTGGCCGAACTGGAAGGCCTGGACGAGCGCTCGCCGGTGATCCCGCTGGTGACATCGACGCGCGAGAACTGCCTGGGCAGCGAGTGCCCCGAGTTCCGCAGCTGCCATGTGATGAAGGCTCGCCGCGAGGCGATGGCGGCCGACCTCGTCGTCGTCAACCACCACCTGTTCTTCGCCGACCTGGCCTTGCGCGACACCGGCATGGCCGAACTGCTGCCTTCGGTCGATGTCGCCGTGTTCGACGAGGCGCACCAGCTGACCGAAGCCGGCGTGGCCTTTCTCGGCAGCACGGTGGGGAGCGCTCAGGCCATCGACTTCGCCCGCGACATGCTGGCGGCCGGGCTGGGGCAGGCGCGCGGCCTGAGACCGTGGCAGGAGCTGGCTGGCGCCGGCGAGCGCGCCGCGCGCGAGTTGCGCCTGGCCGCCGCCGGCGCCGTGCGCGACGTGCGAGGCAGCCTCAAGCTGCGCTGGGACGAGCGCTGCGGATCGGCAGATTTCCGGGCGGCGCTGGAAGCGCTGGCGGTGGCCTGCCGGCAGGCCGGCGACGCGCTGGGAGCCGTGCGCGAGGTCGGCCCCGATTTCGACAAGCTCGCCGAGCGGGCGTCGACGCTGGCCGAGCGTGCCGTCGCCTTCGGCCTGGAGGCCGAGCCGGGCAAGGTGCGCTGGATCGACCTGACGCCGCAGGGCGTGCGGCTCGTCGAGTCGCCGCTCGACGTGCGCGACGCGATGCGCGAGCAGGTGGCTGCCGCGCCAAAGGCCTGGGTCTTCACCTCGGCCACGCTCGGTGCCGACGCGCGGCTGGCCTGGTTCACCGAGCAGGCCGGGCTCGACGACGCCCGGATCCTGCGCGTCGACAGTCCCTTCGACTACCCGGCGCATGCGCGACTCTACGTGCCGGCACGCTTCCCCAAGCCCAACGAGAGCGCCCATCCGGCCGCGGTGGCGCGACTGGCGGCGGCCTGCGCCCGCGCCGCCGGCGGCCGGACCTTCGTGCTGACCACGACGCTGCGGGCGCTGGCCAGCATCGGCGAGGCCCTGCAGGCCCAGCTCGTCGAGGGCGAAGCGCCGATCGAGGTGCTGGTGCAGGGCAGCGCGCCCAAGCGCCAGCTGCTGCAGCGATTCCTGGACACGCCTCGGGCCGTGCTGGTCGGCTCGCAGAGCTTCTGGGAGGGCATCGACGTGCCGGGCGACGCCCTGCAGTGCGTGATCATCGACAAGCTGCCGTTCCCGCCGCCCAACGATCCGCTCGTCGAGGCGCGCGTGCGCCGCCTCGAGTCCGAGGGGCGCAACGCCTTCAACGACTACTTTGTCGCCGAGGCGGCGGTGTCGCTGAAGCAAGGTGCCGGCCGATTGATCCGCAGCGAGACCGACCGGGGCCTGCTCGTGATCTGCGACCCGCGCATGGCCGCGATGGGCTATGGCCGCAAGCTGCGGGAGGCGCTGCCGCCGATGCCGGCATTGCGCGAGGAGGGCGAAGCCCTGGCCTGGCTGGCGGCGATTCGCTAGAGGCCTGCTTCGACGGCGGCGCAGACCGCGCGTGCCTTGCTGCGCAACGGCTGCCGCGACCGCGCGCGCTCCTGCCAGGCTCTACCAGATCTGCCACCAGGGCTTGCTCACGCCGACGAAGCCTTCCTTGACGTAGCGCGACTCGGGGAAGTTCTTGACCAGCACGCGCTGGGCGTCGTCGCGCAGCTGCGTCAGCCCGAGCCTGTCGTAGCTCAGCCCCATGATGTAGAGCGCCTCCTCGGAGGCCGGGGCGCGCTGGAACTCCTGCACCGCCTGCTGCGCGCGGTTGGCCGCCGCCACGTAGGCGCCGCGGCGGTAGTAGTAGCGCGCGACGTGAACCTCGTACTGGGCCAGCGTGTTGACGATGTAGCTCATGCGCAGCAGGGCGTCCGGCGTGTACTTCGACTCGGGGAACTGCGTCGTCAGCTGGCGAAAGCTCTGGTAGGCGTCGCGCGAGGCCTGCTGGTCGCGCTCGGACAGGTCCTGGCGTGCCAGGCTGCCGAGCAGGCCGAGGTTCTCGTTGAAGTTGACCAGGCCCTGCAGGTAATAGGCATAGTCGAGCGCGGCGCTGCTGGGGTGCAGCTTGATGAAGCGCTCCAGCGTCGACAGCGCCTGCGCCTTCTCGCCACCCTTGTAGTAGGCATAGGCCAGGTCGATCTGGGCCTGCTGCGCCTGTTGGGTGCCGGCGGCGCGGGCTTCGATCTTCTCGTAGAGCTTGGTCGCGCGCTCCCAGTTGCCGTTGGCCGCCTCGTCGCGCGCGTCTTCGTACAATTTCTCGGTCGCCTTCGTCGCGTCGGCGTCCTTGGGTGTGCCACTGCAGCCGACGAGGCCGCAGGCCAGCGTTAGCGCGGCGAGCAGGGCGCGAGCGCCGCTGGTGGGGTCGAGTCGCATCAGGGTCATCACCAGCAGGCGGCGCACGAGGCTGCCGCGGTTGAAGGAACAGCAAAATTATATGAGCGCCTCCACCGAGCGCGTGCCGCTCGACGATGCCGAACCCGACGAGGCCTCGGAGCCCGCCGACGCCGAACGACGCAGCGCCCGGGTCGAGCCGGACGAACACGGTGAGCGACTCGACCGCTGGCTGGCCCGCCGGCATGCCGAGTTCTCGCGCAGCCACCTGCAGGGGCTGGTGGAGGCCGGCTGCGTGTCGATCGACGGGCGCGTCGTCACCAGTTCGTCGCGGCGCATCACCCCCGGGCAGCAGATCGAGGTGACGCTGCTGCCGACCCTGGAGAGCCAGGCGTTTCGGCCCGAGCCGATGGCGCTGGCGATCGTGTTCGAGGACGAGCACCTGCTGGTCCTGGACAAGCCGGCCGGCCTGGTCGTTCATCCGGCACCCGGCAACTGGTCGGGCACGTTGCTCAACGGCCTGCTGGCGCTCCATGCGGCAGCGGCCGCGCTGCCGCGGGCCGGCATCGTCCACCGCCTCGACAAGGACACCAGCGGGCTCATGGTGGTCGCGCGGACGCTGGTGGCGATGACGGGCCTGACGCGTGCCATTGCCGCCCGCGAGGTGCAGCGCGAGTACCTGGCCCTGGCCCATGGCGTGCCACGCCAGTCGGCCTGGTCCATCGACGCGCCGATCGGCCGCGACCCGGTCTCGCGCGTGCGCATGGCGGTGGTGGCGGCCGGCAAGCCGGCGCGGACCGACGTCGCCGTGGTGGCAGCCGGCGATGCGCTGTGCGCGCTGCGCTGCCGCCTGCACACGGGGCGCACGCACCAGATCCGCGTGCACCTCGCACACCAGGGTCATCCGCTGGTGTCGGACGCGCTCTATGGCGGCCGGCCGGCTCTTGGCCTGGCGCGCCAGGCCCTGCACGCCCATCGCCTCGGGTTCGCGCACCCGGTGGATGGCCGGCCGCTGGTCTTCGAGGCGGCGCTCGCTGGCGATCTTGCGGCGGCATGGCAACAGGTCGGTCCTGCTGCACCCGGGTCCGATACAATCGCCGCAAAGGGTTGACGCAGCCCTCGCCGGCGCCCGACCGATGTCGCGCCGGCCCGACCGCCCCAGGTCCCCCAAAGAACTTCGCCGCCAGCCGCCCGGGTTTCGAGACCCGGTGTCGAGCTGCAGCGAACCAGGCACCGCCCGATTCCATGCCGGCCCCGAGCCGGCCACGACGACAGACGAATCGATGAACACCCAGGATGCGAAGCGCGTCCTCGAGACCGCGCTCATCTGTGCGCAGCAGCCGCTGCC
>CAZTTC010000131.1:0-8605 GCA_964616015.1 uncultured Methylibium sp.
CGCCGGCGAGAAGATCCCGCGCAAGGGCGGCCCCGGCATCACCAAGAGCGACCTGCTGGTCATCAACAAGACCGACCTCGCGCCGCACGTCGGCGCCGACCTCGCGGTGATGGAGGCCGACACCCGGCGCATGCGCGCGTCGCAGGCCGGCGCCGTGAAGCCCTACGTGATGACCAACCTCAAGACGCGCGCCGGCTTGAGCGAGGTGATCGCCTTCATCGAGAAGAAGGGTCTGCTGCAACCCGCTGCAGCGGTCTAGGCATGCACGCCGCCGCGCCGGGCCGCCCCGAGCAAGGCGTGCCCCTCACGGAGGGGTGGCCGCCGTACGCGGCGGACGGGGTGCGGTCCATGCACGCCGCCGCGCCGGGCCGCCCCGAGCAAGGCGTGCCCCTCACGGAGGGGTGGCCGCCGTACGCGGCGGACGGGGTGCGGGCATGACCTGGGAAGGTCGGCTCGACCTGCGCTACCGCAGCGAGCCCTGGCACGAGGGCACGCATCGCACCGTGCTGCACGATCGTCACGATGGCCCGCTGCGCGTGCTGGCCAGCCTCTACCCCGAGGCCGCGGCCGTGTGCCACAACGTGCTGGTGCACCCGCCCGGCGGCATCGCCGGCGGCGACACGCTGCAGATGGACGTGGAGGTCGGCGAGGGCGCGCACGCGCTGCTGACCACGCCCGGCGCGACGCGCTTCTACCGCAGTGCCGGCGAGCCGGCACTGCAGGCGCTGGACGCGCGCCTCGCGCCGGGCGCGCGGCTCGAATGGCTGCCGCTCGAGACCATCGTCCACAGCGGCGCACTGGCGCACAACCGCCTGCGCTTCACGCTCGCGCCGGGGGCCGAGACGATGGGCTGGGATCTGCTGGCGCTCGGCCTGCCCGCGGCCGGCCAGCCCTACACGCACGGCCGCTACCTGCAGCACCTCGAGCTGCCGGGACGCTGGCTCGAGCGTGGCGCCATCGACGCGGCCGACGCGCTGCTGCTCGACTCGCCGCTCGGCTGGGCCGGGCGGCGCGTGCTGGGACTGCTGTGGTTCGCGGCCGGCGAGGCGCTGGCGAGCGAGCGGCGCGACGCCTTGCTCGATGCGGCGCGCGAGGCGAGCGGCGGCCACGCGCTGGCCGCGACGGCCGGCGCCACCGCGCCGCACGACGCGGTCGTCGTGCTGCGCGTGCTGGCGCCGCGGGTCGAGCCGGCGATGCAGCTGTTCGCGGACGTGTGGGCGCGCTGGCGCCGGATCGCCTGGGGCCTCGCGCCCTGCCCGCCGCGGGTCTGGAAGACCTGAGCGCACGCTGCGCCATGCGCAGGGCTATGCTGCGCGCCTCGCCGACCCGAGCCCGCGCATGAACGCCCCTGCCTCTCCCGAACCCCGGCTCACGTCGCTGTCGCACGGTGGCGGCTGCGGCTGCAAGATCGCGCCCGGCCTGCTGAGCGAGATCCTGCGCGGCAGCGCCCACCTGCCGCTGCCGCCCGAGCTGCTGGTCGGCATCGAGACGGCCGACGACGCGGCGGTCTACCAGCTCAACGACGAGCAGGCGCTGGTCGCCACCACCGATTTCTTCATGCCCATCGTCGACGATCCCTACGACTTCGGGCGCATCGCGGCCACCAACGCGATCTCCGACGTCTACGCGATGGGAGGGCGGCCGATCCTGGCGCTGGCGCTGGTCGGCATGCCGGTCAATGTGCTGAGTCCGCGCACCATCGCGCGCGTGCTCGAAGGCGGCGAGGCGGTGTGCCGCGCCGCCGGCATCCGCATCGCGGGCGGCCACAGCATCGATTCGGTCGAGGCGATCTACGGCCTGGTGGCCCTGGGCCTGGTGCACCCGAAGCGCGTCAAGCGCAACGCCGACGCCAAGCCGGGCGACCGCCTCGTGCTCGGCAAGCCGCTGGGCGTGGGCGTGCTGTCGGCGGCGCTGAAGAAGAACCTGCTCGACGCCGGCGGCTACGTGCGCATGATCGCCAGCACCACGCGCCTCAACACGCCCGGGCCCGAGCTCGCGGCGCTCGACGGCGTGCATGCGCTGACCGACGTGACCGGCTTCGGGCTCGCCGGCCATGCGCTGGAGCTGGCGCGCGGCGCGCGCTTGGACGTGGCCATCGACTGGCCGCGCGTGCCGATGCTCGAGGGTGCGCGCGAACTGGCTGCGGCCGGCTGCGTCACCGGCGCATCGGGGCGCAACTGGGCCGGCTATGGCGACGAGGTGGTGCTGCCGGCGGACTTCGCGGCGACCGAGCGCGCGCTGCTGACCGACCCGCAGACCAGCGGCGGCCTGCTCGTGAGCTGCGAGCCCGCGCTCGTGCCCGAGGTGCTGGCAGTGTTCCGCCGCCACGGCTTCGAGGCGGCGGCCGAGATCGGCGCGGTGCAGGCCGCGGCGCAGGGCGCGCCGCGGCTGCGCGTCACTTCTTGAAGATCGCCGTGGCCTTGGCCAGGCCGGCGTCGTAGATGCCGCCGATCACTTCCTTGGCCTTGGCGTCGTCGGCACCGCTGGCGTCGAAGGTCGAGGTCCACTTGACGAGCGACTTGCCGTCGGCGGTCGGCGTCACGCTCATCGTCGAGACGTAGTTCTTGACCGGCAGCGGCGACTTGGTGATCGTGTAGCTCAGGCTGCGCTTGGCGGCGCTGTAGGCGACCAGCTTCTCGTCGACCGTGCCGCCGCCGGCCAGCGACAGCTGGCGCGTCGTCCCCGGCGCGGTGCCGCTGCCCTTCTGGGTGCTTGCGGCCACGGCCGGGTGCCAGAGGTCCAGGCCGTTGAAGTTACCGATCAGCTTCCAGGCGGTGGCCGGAGCCGCGTCGATCGTGGCCTCGCGCGAGACCGACAGGCCGCCGGCGGCCAGGCTGAGCGAGGAGGCCAGCAGCAGCGTGGCGCCGGCGAGGTGCTTCAGGGTCGTTTTCAAGCTCGTCTCCATAGGTTGATGGGGCTGCGCGTCGCAGTCTCGCGAACAATTGGTTCGCGTGCAAATTGTAGGCAGGTGGCTGGCCCGCCGGCGGCGGCGTCAGCCGCGGGTCAAGTCGCGACGGCCTGCCGCACGGCGCGCTCCCAGCGCGCCATCCGCTCCGCCGCCTGGTCGCGCGCCATCGCCGGCTCGAAGCGGCGCTCGACCTGCCATTGCGCCGCCAGCTCGTCGGTGCCCGCGTAGAGCCCGCAGCCCAGCCCGGCCAGGTAGGCGGCGCCGAGCGCCGTGGTCTCGACGACCTGCGGGCGCACCACCGGGATGCCCAGCAGGTCGGCCTGGAACTGCATCAGCAGGTCGTTGACGCAGGCGCCGCCGTCCACGCGGAGCTCGGCGACGCCGCCGGAAGGCGGCAGCCCGCCCTCCGTTGCGGCGTCGAGCGTCATCGCCTGCAGCAGCGCCGCGCTCTGGAAGGCGATGCTCTCCAGCGCCGCGCGCGCGATGTGCGCCACCGTGCTGCCGCGCGTCAGGCCGACGATTGCGCCGGTGGCGGTGGGCTGCCAGTAAGGCGCGCCCAGGCCGGTGAAGGCCGGCACGAAGACCACGCCGCCGGCGTCGGCCACGCTCTCGGCCAGCGCCTGGATCTGGCCGCTGCCGCTGATCGCGCGCAGGCCGTCGCGCAGCCACTGCACCACCGCGCCGCCGATGAAGACGCTGCCCTCGAGCGCATAGGCCGACTCGCTGCCGACCTGTGCTGCGCGGGTGGCGATCAGGCCGTGGGTCGACTGCCGCAGCTGCGCGCCGGTGTGCAGCAGCAGGAAGCAGCCGGTGCCGTAGGTGTTCTTCGCCAGCCCGGCCCGAAAGCCGGCCTGGCCGAACAGCGCGGCCTGCTGGTCGCCGGCGATGCCGCAGACCGGAATCGCGTGACCGAACAGCGCCGCGTCGGTGGCGCCGAAGGGCGAGGCCGAGGGCTGCACCGACGGCAGCAGCGCCCGCGGCACGTCCAGCGCGGCCAGCAGCGCGTCGCTCCAGTGCCCGCTGCGGATGTCGAACAGCATCGTGCGCGAGGCGTTGCTGACGTCGGTCGCATGCACCCGCCCGGCGGTCAGCTGCCACAGCAGCCAGCTGTCGATGCTGCCGAAGGCGAGCTCGCCGCGCGCGGCGCGGGCGCGTGCCCCGGGCACCTGGTCCAGCAGCCACGCGATCTTGCTGCCGGAGAAGTACGGGTCGATCACCAGGCCGGTGGCGTCGCGCACCGCCTCGGCGAGGCCCTGCTGCCGCAGCCTGGCGCACAGCGGCTCGGTGCGGCGGTCCTGCCAGACGATGGCGTTGGCGATCGGCGCGCCGGTGGCGCGCTCCCACACCACCGTGGTCTCGCGCTGGTTGGTGATGCCGATCGCCGCGATGTCCTTCGCCGCGAGACCCGCCGTCGCCAGCGCCTCGCGCGCGGTCGCGAGCTGCGTCTGCCAGATCTCCATCGGGTCGTGCTCGACCCAGCCGGGCTGCGGGTAGATCTGGCGGAACTCGCGCTGCGCCATCGCGGCGATGCGGCCCTCGCGCGTGAAAACGATGCTGCGCGAGCTGGAGGTGCCCTGGTCGAGCGCGAGCAGATGAGCCATGCCGCGAGCCTAGGCGATCCGCCGCAGAATCGCAGCAGTGGAACAACCGACTCTGCACTGCGACCTGCTGGTCGTCGGCGGCGGCATCAACGGCTGCGGCATCGCGCGCGACCTGGCCGGGCGCGGCTGGCGCGTCGTGCTGTGCGAGCGCGACGACCTGGCCTCGCACACCTCGTCGGCGTCGACCAAGCTGATCCACGGCGGGCTGCGCTACCTCGAGCACCTCGAGTTCTCGCTGGTGCGCAAGGCGCTGCAGGAGCGCGAACGGCTGATGCGCAGCGCCCCGCACATCATGTGGCCGCTGCGCTTCGTCATGCCGCACGACGCGGCCATGCGCCCGGCCTGGATGATCCGCGCCGGGCTCTTCCTCTACGACCACCTCGCCCGGCGCGAGTGGCTGCCCGGCTCGCAGGGCATCGACCTGCGCCGCCACCCGGCCGGCGCGCCCCTGCAGCCGCGCTACGCGCGCGGCTTCGTCTACAGCGACGGCTGGGTCGACGATGCGCGCCTGGTGGTGTTGAACGCGATCGACGCGCGCGAGCGCGGCGCCAGCGTGCTGACGCGCACCGAGTGCCTGCGCGCCGAGCGCGGGGCGCAGGGCTGGACCGCGACGCTGCGTGGCGCCGCCGGCGAGACCTCGCTGACCGCGCGCGCGCTGGTCAACGCTGCCGGCCCCTGGGCCGAGCGCTTCCTGCGCGGGCACGCCGTCGCCGCGCACGGCGAGCCGCTGGCGACGAAGCAGCTGCGGCTGGTCAAGGGCAGCCACATCGTCGTGCGGCGGCGCTTCGACCACGACCACGCCTACCTGTTCCAGAACCCGGACCGCCGCATCGTCTTCGCGATCCCCTACGAGCGCGAGTTCACGCTGATCGGCACCACCGACGTCGAGCTGCACGGCGAGCCGGCCGAGGCCGCGATCGCCGTCGACGAGACGATCTACCTGTGCGAGCAGGCCAGCCGCTACTTCGCGACGCCGGTCGTGCCGGCCGACGTGGTGTGGTCCTACTCGGGCGTGCGGCCCCTGCTCGACGACCGCGACGGCGATCCGAGCGCCGTCACGCGCGACTACCTGCTGGAGGCCCAGGCCGACGGCGGGGCGCCGCTGCTCACCGTCTGGGGCGGCAAGATCACCACCTTCCGCAAGCTGGCCGAGGAAGCGGCCGACGCGCTGGGTGCGCTGCTGGGCGAGCGCCGGCCCGCCTGGACCGCGGCGGCCGCGCTGCCGGGCGGCGACCTGTCGGCCTGGATCGGCAGGCCGGACACGCCCGAGCGCGACTTCGCGCGCTTCGTCGACGCGCTGCGCGAGCGCCATCGCTGGCTGGCGGGGCCACTGGCGCTGCGGCTCGCGCGCGCCTACGGCAGCCGGGTCGACCGCGTGCTGGGCAGGGCCGATTCGGTCGCCGCGCTGGGCGCCGAGGTCGCGCCGCAGTTGCACGAAGCCGAACTCGTGCACCTGGTCGACGACGAATGGGCGACCACGGCCGACGACGTGCTGTGGCGCCGCAGCAAGCTCGGGCTGCACCTCGACGCGGCCGGCCGCCAGCGCGTCGGCGACTGGTTCGCGGCGCGGCGCTGAGGCGCCTCAGCGGGCGCGGAAGATCGCCGCGTAGTCGTCCGGGTCGTAGGGCCGGTCGTCGCAGTCGGCCGACCAGGTCTGGCGCAGGCCGTTGGTGGTCTGCGCCTGCCTTGCGTACTCGGGCGCCCTGGCGTTGTAGTCGGCGACCATCTGCCGGCGCTGGTCGAGGCGCGCGTTGTAGGCGTCGACCGCGGCCTTGTCGGTGGCGACCAGTCTGGCGCGGTCGGCCTGCAGCTGCGCGTCGAAACGCTCGAAGGCCTGCCGGGCGGCGTCGAGCTCGGCCTGGTCGCGCTGCAGCTCGGCGCCTTCCTGCTCGAGCTGCCGCTGCAGATCGAGGCAGGCCTTGAGCTGTGGCGGGCTGAGCGGCCTGCCCTTGGGCGGGCCGTCGCCCAGCACCGCCGTCCGGCCGGCGGATTGGGCTTGCGCCGGCGTGGCGACCCCCAGCACCGCCGTCCGGCCGGCGGATTGGGCTTGCGCCGGCGTGGCGACCCCCAGCGCGGCGCCGGCCAGCAGCAGGGCCGCCAGCGCGTGCGGCGCCCGCCAGGCCGGGCGTCGTTGACTCAGGGCTCGTTGTCGCATGGCGTGGCTCCTGTCGTGGTGCGGGCCGGAGGGACCCCCTGCGAGTCCCGAGGTTCCCGTGCGCGGCCAGCGCAAGGGCCCGCGCCGTGCTCGAATCGTGACCCTCCGTCGCTTCGAGCCGCCGCCTTGCAGACCTTGATCGATCTCGTCACGACCCATGGCGTGCTGCTGGTCTTCGTCGCCACGCTGGCCGCGCGCGTCGGTGCGCCGGTGCCGGCGGCGCCGCTGCTGGTGGTGGCCGGCGGGCTGTCGGTGGTCGGCGTGGTCTCGCTGCCGCTGGCCTTCGCGGTCGCGGTGCTGGCCAACGTGCTGGGCGACGGGCTGTGGTTCTGGGCCGGCCGCGCGCAGGGCCATCGCGTGCTGGGCCTGCTGTGCCGCTGGTCGCTGTCGCCCGACAGCTGCGTGCGCCAGAGCGAGGCCCTGGTCGCCCGCTGGGGCGGCAGCTCGCTGGTGGCGGCCAAGTTCGTGCCCGGCGTGTCGGTGGTGGCGGCGCCGATGGCCGGCGCGATGGGCATGTCGCTCGGTCGCTTCGTCGCCAGCGACGCGCTCGGCGGCGCGATCTGGTCCGGCGCCTTCCTCGGCCTGGGCGTGGCCTTCGCCGGCCAGGTCGAGCGCCTGCTGGCCGCCCTGGCCGACGCCGGCGCCACGGCGACCCTGTTGCTGCTGGCCTTGCTGGCCGGCTTCATCGCCTGGCGCTGGTGGCGTCGCCGCCGCTTCCTGCGCGAGGCTGCCGTGCCGCGCATCGCGGCCGACGAGCTGCAGGCCCTGATCGACGCCGCCGGCGAGGGCCGTGCGCCGCCGCTGATCATCGACGTGCGCTCGCTCGCCGCGGCCGAGCTCGACCCCCGCCACATCCCCGGCGCGCGGATCGCCGAGCTGGACGGCCTCGCCGCGCAGGCCGCCGCGCTGCCGCACGACCGCGAGATCGTCACCTACTGCAACTGCCCCAACGAGGCCTCGGCCGCGACCGCGGCGTTGCGCCTGATGGCCGCCGGCCTGCCGCGCGTGCGTCCGCTGGCCGGCGGCCTGGAGGGCTGGGCGGCGGCTGGCCGCACGGTGGCGACGGTCCGGCCGCGCCAGCTGGCCGGACCGGTTGTGGCCTAATCCCGCCTTCGTTTCGCCAATCACGAGCCAGAGTCAACCATCATGGGCAACAAGATCACCACCGAAGCCGACCGCAAGGCCACCCCGCGTCCCGCCGCTCCCAAGGGCGTCGCCTTCACCGCCGGCAAGGGCCAGAAGGTCAGCCTGGAGCGCGGCTCGCACACCAACAGCAAGAAGAACCCGGGCAAGCGCGCCAAGAAGGGCGGATAAGCCCTCGCGGCAGCGGCCTGAGGGCTGCCGCCGCCGGTTTCGGCCCTGACCCGGCCGCACCCCACCATGCTGCGCATCCACGAACTGCGCCTGCCGCTGGACCATGCCGAGGACGCCTTGCGCGCCGCCGTGCTGGCACGCCTCGGCATCGCCGAGACCCAACTGCGGGGGCTGAACGTCTTCCGCCGCGGCCACGACGCGCGCAAGAAGACCGCGATCCAGCTCGTCTACACGCTGGACTGCGAGGTCGCCGACGAGGCGGCCGTGCTGGCCCGGCTGCAGGGTGACCCCAAGGTCCGGCCCGCGCCCGACACCCGCTACCGCTCCGTCGGCCAGGCCCCGGCCGACTTCGTCGCCAGCGAGCGGCCGCGCCCGGTGGTCGTCGGCTTCGGTCCTTGCGGCCTGTTCGCGGCACTGATCCTGGCGCAGATGGGTCTGCGGCCCCTGGTGCTGGAACGCGGCAAGGCCGTGCGCGAGCGCACGCAGGACACCTGGGGCCTGTGGCGCCAGGGCGTGCTGGAGCCGGAGTCGAACGTGCAGTTCGGCGAGGGCGGCGCCGGCACCTTCAGCGACGGCAAGCTGTGGAGCCAGATCAGCGACCCGCGCCACCTGACGCGCAAGGTGCTG